>NZ_JAFBBP010000001.1:1539583-1847500 GCF_016907275.1 Micromonospora luteifusca | reverse complement strand
GCTGGATCACCTCCTTTCTAAGGAGCACCTTCCGACGAAAGTCGGTAAGGAGCCCGCACTACCCGAATGTGGTGGTGGGGTGCTCAGATGGCGGAGACACTGGCAAGTTTTACCCTGGCAACGGCCGGCGGCGCTTAGTACAGCCACTCTCTTCGGGGTGTGGTGGGAACGGATGACGTTGGTGCGGCTGGGGGAGAATGTGAGCACCCTGTTGGGTCCTGAAGGAACAACCATCGTGTTGTTGTTTCAGAGACTTGGCCAGCCTCCTTGTGGGGGCTGGAAGTCTGCCAGGCATGGCCTGGCTCCACATACCGCCGGCGGTTGTCGGGTTTGGTGTGGGGCGGATCGGGTTGTGGGTTGGTCGTTTGTTGAGAATTGCACAGTGGACGCGAGCATCTTTGTGGTCAAGTTGTCAAGGGCGAACGGTGAATGCCTTGGCACCAGGAGCCGATGAAGGACGTGGGAGGCCGCGATAGGCCTGGGGGAGCTGTCAACCAAGCTGTGATCCCAGGGTGTCCGAATGGGGAAACCTGGCACCAGTCATGTGGTGTCACCCACACCTGAACACATAGGGTGTGTGGAGGGAACGCGGGGAAGTGAAACATCTCAGTACCCGCAGGAAGAGAAAACAATTTAGTGATTCCGTGAGTAGTGGCGAGCGAAAGCGGATCGAGGCTAAACCGGCTGCGTGTGATACCTGTCAGGGGTTGCGTGGTCGGGGTTGTGGGACCCTGCTGAACAAGCTGACACTTGTTCGAGAAGTTACAAAGTTAGTGGCTAGTCGAACAGTCTGGAATGGCTGACCGTAGACGGTGAAAGTCCGGTAGGTGAAAGTTGCTGACCTTCTGTGGGTGTTCCCGAGTAGCGGCGGACCCCTGAAATCTGCCGTGAATCTGCCAGGACCACCTGGTAAGCCTAAATACTTCCTGGTGACCGATAGCGGACAAGTACCGTGAGGGAATGGTGAAAAGTACCCCGGGAGGGGAGTGAAATAGTACCTGAAACCGTTCGCCTACAATCCGTCGGAGCCTTGCGGGGTGACGGCGTGCCTTTTGAAGAATGAGCCTGCGAGTTAGTGGCATGTGGCGAGGTTAACCCGTGTGGGGGAGCCGTAGCGAAAGCGAGTCTGAATAGGGCGATTCAGTCGCGTGTCCTAGACCCGAAGCGGAGTGATCTAGCCATGGGCAGGCTGAAGCGCGGGTAAGACCGCGTGGAGGGCCGAACCCACCAATGTTGAAAAATTGGGGGATGACCTGTGGTTAGGGGTGAAAGGCCAATCAAACTCCGTGATAGCTGGTTCTCCCCGAAATGCATTTAGGTGCAGCGTCGCGTGTTTCTTGCCGGAGGTAGAGCACTGGATGGTCTAGGGGGCCCACAAGCTTACCGAAATCAGCCAAACTCCGAATGCCGGTAAGTGAGAGCGCGGCAGTGAGACTGCGGGGGATAAGCTTCGTAGTCGAGAGGGAAACAGCCCAGATCACCAGCTAAGGCCCCTAAGCGTGTGCTAAGTGGAAAAGGATGTGGGGTCGCATAGACAACCAGGAGGTTGGCTTAGAAGCAGCCACCCTTTAAAGAGTGCGTAATAGCTCACTGGTCAAGTGGTTCCGCGCCGACAATGTAGCGGGGCTCAAGCACACCGCCGAAGCTGTGGCATTCACATTTTATCCTCGCTTGGACTTGATTCCTTGTGCAGGTGTGTGGATGGGTAGGGGAGCGTCGTGCCGCGAGTGAAGCAGCGGGGTGACCCAGTTGTGGACGCGGCACGAGTGAGAATGCAGGCATGAGTAGCGAAAGAAGGGTGAGAAACCCTTCCGCCGGATGACCAAGGGTTCCAGGGCCAGGCTAATCCGCCCTGGGTGAGTCGGGACCTAAGGCGAGGCCGAGAGGCGTAGTCGATGGACAACGGGTTGATATTCCCGTACCCGCGAAAGAGCGTCCCTGATGAACCTCGTTGTGCTAACCGCCCGAACTTGGTGAGGTCTTCGGACTGAGCTGAGGGAGCGTGGGAACCTGATGGGTAGTAGTCAAGCGATGGGGTGACGCAGGAAGGTAGCTGAGCCCGGCCGGTGGTTGTGCCGGGGTAAGCGTGTAGGCCGTGTTGTAGGCAAATCCGCAACACATATAGGCTGAGACGTGATGCCGAGCCGATTCAGGTGAAGTCAGTGATCCTATGCTGCCGAGAAAAGCCTCTAGCGAGTTCTTAGCGGCCCGTACCCCAAACCGACACAGGTGGTCAGGTAGAGAATACCGAGGCGATCGGGCGAACTGTGGTTAAGGAACTCGGCAAATTGCCCCCGTAACTTAGGGAGAAGGGGGGCCGGAGACGTGAAGCCCCGCGCGGGTGGAGCGTTGTATGGCCGCAGAGAGCAGGGGGAAGCGACTGTTTACTAAAAACACAGGTCCATGCGAAGAAGTAATTCGATGTATATGGACTGACGCCTGCCCGGTGCTGGAACGTTAAGGGGACCTGTTAGCTCTTCGGGGCGAAGCGGAGAACTTAAGCGCCAGTAAACGGCGGTGGTAACTATAACCATCCTAAGGTAGCGAAATTCCTTGTCGGGTAAGTTCCGACCTGCACGAATGGCGTAACGACTTCCCCACTGTCTCAACCACAGGCCCGGCGAAATTGCAGTACGAGTAAAGATGCTCGTTACGCGCGGCAGGACGGAAAGACCCCGGGACCTTTACTATAGCTTGACATTGGTACTCGAATTAGCTTGTGTAGGATAGGTGGGAGCCGGTGAAGTCCATACGCCAGTATGGGTGGAGGCAATCTTGAAATACCACTCTGGTTGATTTGGGTATCTAACTTCGGACCGTTATCCGGTTCAGGGACAGTGTCTGGTGGGTAGTTTAACTGGGGCGGTTGCCTCCTAAAAGGTAACGGAGGCGCCCAAAGGTTCCCTCAGCCTGGTTGGCAATCAGGTGTTGAGTGCAAGTACACAAGGGAGCTTGACTGTGAGACTGACAGGTCGAGCAGGGACGAAAGTCGGGACTAGTGATCCGGCACTTGCGAGTGGAAGCGGTGTCGCTCAACGGATAAAAGGTACCCCGGGGATAACAGGCTGATCTTCCCCAAGAGTCCATATCGACGGGATGGTTTGGCACCTCGATGTCGGCTCGTCGCATCCTGGGGCTGTAGCAGGTCCCAAGGGTTGGGCTGTTCGCCCATTAAAGCGGTACGCGAGCTGGGTTTAGAACGTCGTGAGACAGTTCGGTCCCTATCCGCCGTGCGCGTAGGATACTTGAGAAGGGCTGTCCCTAGTACGAGAGGACCGGGACGGACGAACCTCTGGTGTGCCAGTTGTCCTGCCAAGGGCACGGCTGGTTAGCTACGTTCGGAAGGGATAACCGCTGAAAGCATCTAAGCGGGAAGCCTGCTTCAAGATGAGGTATCCCACCCACTTTGTGGGGTAAGGCCCCCAGCTAGACGACTGGGTTGATAGGCCGGAAATGTAAGCCCGGTAACGGGTTCAGTTGACCGGTACTAATAGGCCGAGGACTTGACTACTAAGCTGCTACGCGTCCACTGTGCAACTCTGAACAAGCGAACACCCGTGATTTTTGTGCCGGGGTTGTTTGATATGTTCATAGAGTTACGGCGGTCATGGCGGAGGGGAAACGCCCGGTCACATTCCGAACCCGGAAGCTAAGCCCTCCAGCGCCGATGGTACTGCACTCGTGAGGGTGTGGGAGAGTAGGACGCCGCCGGACAATCTTTCAGAAAGGGCCACCCCCAACAGGGGTGGCCCTTTCTGCATTTCCTGATCGTGGGTGACCCCGCCACAAAGGCGCCGGCGTCAGCGCGTCGTCAGCCCCGCGACTGCATGTCTGCGCGGAGGTTACGCAGCAGGCCGCCGGCGTCGTCGACCGACCGGCCCGGGAACATCGCCATCACCACGCTGCCGTGGTCGGCCCAGCCGCACACCGCGAAGTCGCCGCCCTCACCGCTGGTGTTGCCGCACTTCATCACGCCGCCCAGGTCGCCCGCAGGCACCTCGCGCAGGCCGCTCACCGCCCCCGTCTCGTCCGACATCAGGCGGAAGAGGCTGTCCAGGTCCCGCTCTGGTTGCCAGAGCAGGGTGGTGCCCCCGAAGACGAGCACCGAGCGCTTGTCGTCGGCCGGGTCGCGGTAGACCGTGCCGAAACTGCGGTCCAACTCGATGTCCGCGGCCAGACCGCTGCGCAGGTAGTCGGCTGTGCTCTTCGCCCGTTCGCTGTCGTCTCGAGTCAGGCCTGCTACCTGCTCGGGTGAGGTCAGCTGGGTGTCCTTCTGCTGCGCGATCCGCCACCCGCCAACACCCAGCACCCCGGCACCGGCGAGGCCGACCACGAGCGCGACCGTCCAACCGATCTTGCGCCGTCGGGACCAACCTGCCGACTGCTCGTCGGGGTCGCCCCCGGAGTCCCGGGTGCTCAGCTGGATCGGCTCTTCGGTCAGCTCGACCGGCTCGCGACCGCCGGCGAGCGAACGCTCGGTGAGATGTGCGTCGGACATAGCCGACACCGTACGCGAACCACAGGTGGCGCACGTCAGGTCTGCGGAAGCCCTCCGTAGACTTGACAGGTGACCGAGAGACTGGATGCCCAACGCCCCGACGCCCCCACCCTTGCCGGCCAGTACCAGCCCGGCGAGGTAGAGCAGCGACGGTACGAGCAGTGGGTAGCCGCCGGACACTTCCGGGCCTCCGCCGACAGCGACAAGCCGCCCTTCACCATCGTCATTCCGCCGCCGAACGTCACCGGCTCCCTGCACATGGGCCACGCGTTCGAGCACACGCTGATGGACGCCTTGACCAGGCGTAAGCGGATGCAGGGCTTCGAGGCGCTCTGGCTGCCCGGCATGGACCACGCCGGCATCGCCACCCAGAACCTGGTCGAGCGCCAGCTCGCCGCCGAGGGCCTTTCCCGGCACGACCTCGGGCGGGAGAAGTTCGTCGAGCGGGTCTGGCAGTGGAAGGCCGAGTCCGGCGGCGCCATCCTCGGCCAGATGCGACGCCTCGGCGACTCCGTCGACTGGGACCGTGAGCGGTTCACCATGGACGAGGGGCTGACCCGGGCCGTCCAGACGATTTTCAAGAAGCTCTTCGACGAGGGTCTCATCTACCGGGCCAACCGGATCATCAACTGGTGCCCGCGTTGCCTGACCGCGCTCTCCGACATCGAGGTGGAGCACACCGACGACGACGGTGAGCTGATCTCCATCCGGTACAGCGACGAGGTCGTGGTGGCCACCACCCGGGCCGAGACGATGCTGGGGGACACCGCCGTGGCGGTGCACCCGGATGACGAGCGCTACCAGCACCTGATCGGCACCGAGGTCGAGCTGCCGCTGACCGGCCGCCGTATCCCGATCGTCGCCGACGCGCACGTCGACCCGTCGTTCGGTACCGGCATGGTCAAGGTGACGCCGGCGCACGACCCGAACGACTTCGAGATCGGCCAGCGTCACGACCTGCCCGCGATCACCGTGATGGACGAGCGTGGCGTGATCACCGTGCCCGGCCCGTTCGAAGGCTTGGACCGGTTCGAGGCGCGGCCCGCGATCGTGGCGGCGCTACGCGAGCAGGGCCGGATCGTCGCGGAGAAGCGGCCGTACGTGCACGCGGTCGGGCACTGCTCGCGGTGCAAGACGACAGTCGAACCGCGGCTTTCGCTGCAGTGGTTCGTCAACACCGCGCCGCTGGCCCAGGCCGCCGGCGACGCGGTCCGTGACGGCCGGGTCCGCATCGAGCCGGCCGAGCTGGCCAAGCGCTACTTCGCCTGGGTCGACAACATGCACGACTGGTGCATCTCCCGCCAGCTGTGGTGGGGTCACCGCATCCCGGTCTGGTACGGCCCGCAGGGCGAGATCGTCTGTGTCGGCCCGGACGAGCAGCCGCCGACGGGTGACGGCTGGCGGCAGGACGACGACGTGCTGGACACCTGGTTCTCCAGCGCGCTGTGGCCGTTCTCCACCCTCGGCTGGCCCGAGCAGACCCCGGACCTGGCCAAGTTCTACCCGACGAGCGTCCTGGTCACGGGCTACGACATCCTGTTCTTCTGGGTCGCCCGGATGATGATGTTCGGCCTGTACGCGATGGACGGCAAGCAGCCGTTCGACGTCGTGGCCCTGCACGGCATGGTTCGCGACGAGCATGGCAAGAAAATGTCCAAGTCGTTCGGGAACGTGGTCGACCCGCTGGACTGGATCGACCGGTTCGGCGCCGACGCCACCCGGTTCACCCTGGCCCGCGGTGCGAACCCTGGCCAGGACGTCCCGGTTAGCGAGGAGTGGTGCCAGGGCTCGCGCAACTTCTGCAACAAGCTCTGGAACGCCACCCGGTTCGCCCTGATGAACGGGGCGCACACCACGGGCGACCTGCCGGCCGTCGAGCAGCTCTCCACCGTCGACCGGTGGATCCTGTCCCGGCTGGCGCACGTCACCGCCGAGGTCGAGGAGCAGTTCGAGGCGTACGAGTTCGCCAAGGTTTGCGACCTGCTCTACCACTTCGCCTGGGACGACGTCTGCGACTGGTACGTCGAGCTGAGCAAGCCGGTGCTCGCCGAGGGTGGTGAGCGTGCCGACACCAGCCGGCGGGTGCTCGGGCACGTGCTGGACCAGCTGCTGCGGCTGCTGCACCCGGTCATCCCGTTCGTCACCGAGGAGCTGTGGCTCGCGCTGACCGGTGGTGAGACGGTGCAGACCGCCGCCTGGCCGGTGGCCGACCGGTCGCTGGTCGACGACGCTGCCGAGGCCGAGCTGGTCAGTGTGCAGCGGGTGGTCACCGAGATCCGGCGGTTCCGTTCCGACCAGGGGTTGCGCCCGACCCAGCGGGTGGCCGCCCGGCTGGACGGGCTGGCCGGCGCTGGTATCGACGCCCACGAGCCACTGATCCGTTCGCTGGTCCGGCTGGACCCGGCCGGCGACGACTTCCAGGCCAGCGCCACGCTGGCCATGCCCGGCGCGGTCGGTGTCGCGTTGGACACCCGGGGGTCGATCGACGTGGCCGCCGAGCGGGCCCGGCTGACGAAGGACCGCGCGGCGGCTGAGAAGGAGGTCGCGCAGGCCCGGTCGAAGCTCGACAACCCTGCCTTCATCGGCAAGGCCCCCGAGCCGGTGGTCGCGAAGATCCGCGACCGGCTCGCCACCGCCGAGGCCGACCTGGTCCGGATCGACGCTGCTCTGGAGACACTTTCCTCGTGACCGACCGTACCGAATTCGCCGCAGTCGAGGCCGAGCTGAACGCCCGTGGCTTCACCCGCATGGTTTTCGAGCTGGACCGGATCGAGTCGCTGCTCGACCTGCTCGGCAGCCCACAGCGGGCGTACCCGTCGATCCACCTGACCGGCACCAACGGCAAGACCTCCACCGCGCGCATGATCGACTCGCTGTTGCGGGCGCATGGACTGCACACGGGGCGGTACACCAGCCCGCACCTGGAGACCGTCCGGGAGCGGATCAGCCTGGACGGGGAGCCGGTCAGCGAGGAGCGGTTCACGTCGGTGTACCGGGAGATCAAACCGCTGGCCGAGCTGATCGACGCGCGGTCCGACGAGCCGCTGACGTACTTCGACATGACGACGGCGCTGGCGTTCGCCACGTTTGCCGACGCGCCTGTCGACATCGCGGTGGTCGAGGTGGGCCTCGGCGGTGCCGAGGACGCCACCAACGTCATTCAGGCCGGGGTCTGTGTGATCACCCCGATCGGCCTGGACCACACCGAGTGGCTGGGTGACACGCTTCAGGACATTGCGCTGGCCAAGGCCGGCATCATCCACCCGGGCGCCACGGTGATCGCCGCGGCGCAGGAGGAGGAGGCTGCCGGCCCCATCCTCGACCGTTGCGCCGAAGTGGGAGCGACCCTCGCCCGGGAGGGCACCGAGTTCGGCGTGCTGGGCCGGGCGGTCGCCGTCGGCGGGCAGGTGCTCACCCTGCAGGGCCTGGGTGGCGTCTACGACGACGTGTTCGTCCCGCTGCACGGTGCCCACCAGGCGCAGAACGCCGCAGTGGCGCTGGCCGCCGTGGAGGCGTTCCTGGGTGCCGGGGCCCGACGGCAGTTGGACATCGAGGCGGTCCGGGAGGGCTTCGCCTCGACCAGCTCCCCGGGGCGGCTGGAGCGGGTACGCAACGCCCCGACCATCCTGCTGGACGGCGCGCACAACCCGCACGGTATGGCGGCCACCGTCACCGCGCTGCAGGAGGAGTTCGCGTTCAGCAAGCTGGTGGCGGTGGTCGGCGTACTCGCCGACAAGGACGCCGAGGGGCTGTTGGAGCTGCTGGAGCCTGTGGTCGACCAGTTGGTGGTCACCCGCAACAGCTCGCCACGGGCGATGCCGACGGCGGAACTCGTCGAGCTGGCCGGTGAGATCTTCGGCGAGGAGCGGGTGGAGTTGGCCGAGGAGATGCCGGACGCGATCGAGTTGGCGGTGGCGTTGGCCGAGGAGGACGTCCCCGGTGAGCTCAGCGGGGTGGGGGTGCTGGTCACGGGTTCGGTGGTGACGGTCGCCGACGCCCGTCGGTTGCTGAAGCGATGACCGGCCCGGAGGGGGACCCGCGCGCCACGGGGGAGGAGCCGGCGGCCGGACAGCCGCGCCGCTCCGGGTTGCGCAACCCGGAGCGGGCGGTACGCGGCCTGGGCGCCGGCACGCTCAGCCTGGAGGCGCTCGTGCTGCTGCTGGCGATCCAGCCGATCCGGGTGGTCGGTGGTGACCTCAGCGGTACCGCGATCGGTGCCGTGGTGGCACTGGCGGTGGCCGCCGTCGTACTCGCTGGCATGATGCGCCGCCCCTGGGCCTGGCACGCCGGCACCGTGCTCCAGGGACTGCTGATGCTGGGTGGCCTGCTGCACTGGTCGCTGCTCGGGCTGGGCATCATCTTCGCGCTGGTGTGGGCGTACGCGTTGCACGTTCGTCGGGTCATCCTCGGCTGAGGCACTACCCGGTCTGGTGACACCCCGACGTGGTGCGGGCCGGGTCAGGCCTCGGCGCGTTCACGCCACTGGGTGAGCGCGATGCCGTGGCCGTCCGGGTCGCGGAACGCCGCCGCCCACACCTCCAGCCTGGTGCCCCGGTTGACCACCCGGGGCGCGTACGTGAATCGGACGCCCGACTCGCGTAGGCGCTCGTACGCCGCTTCGATGTCGTTGACCTCGAGGTTGACGTGCACCAGCCGGCGGCTGATGGGCGCGGCGCCGGTCACCTCGCGCAGCACGAGCCGGGTCGTGCCGGAGGCGAGTACGGCGTTGCCGGCACCCTGGTCGACCTCGGTGAAGCCGAGCACGTCGCGGTAGAAGCCGAGCGACCGGGACAGGTCGGTCACCAGGAGGGTGAGGCCCACCCCGCTGATCGGCGCCGTCGGGTCGGCAGCCGCGCCGTCGTCGAACCCGAAGATCGCCTCGTCCAGTTCCGCGTCGGTGACGGTCTCGCGGGCCGCCCCGACCGGGGACGGATCGTCCAGCGGAAGGTCGAGTGGGTCGAGCGGGTCGGTCGCCCGTGGGCCGGACCGCTGCGCGGGCGGCGGGTCGAAGCGCTCCGTGGGCGGCGGGTCGGTTGCCCGGTCGTCCTCGGGCCGGTCGAACGGGTCGGCTCCGGGCTCGTCGAAGCGCTCCTCGGCGGGTGAACGCGGCGCCGGGGTGGCCCGCCGGGGCAGCCCACCACCGGCCTGCTGCTCGACGACGACGCCCTCCAGGACCACAGGGCCGCCGGGGCTCTGGTGCATCACCACGGGCTCGCGTTCCTCGGACACGACGCCCGGGTCGTCGCGCAGGGGATCGGGGCGCAGCGGGTCGTTGGTGCGCAGCGGGTCGTTGGTGCGCAGCGGGTCGGGGCCGAGCGGGTCACGGAACGGGTCGCGGAAGTCGTCCCGGAAGTCGTCGTCCGGCCCACGGTCGGCCCACGGCGGGGCATCCTGCTGGATCAGCACCTCGTCGATGGCGTCGGCGTCGGCGAACTCCGGCGGGAGGTCGGCGACGGCGGCGGCGGTCTCGGCGTGGGTCAGCACCTCGTCCCAGAGGACCTTGACGTGCCGCTGGTCGTCCAACGCGACCCGGATCGGCAGGGTCTGACCCAGTGACGGCCACTTGGAGACCGGCACCCTCGGCTCGATGATCTTCTTGGATCGCGGCGGCAGACCGGGCGCATCGATCACCAGTTGCAGTTCGCAGCGGCCGAACGCGTACTGGGTGGGTGGTTCGGAGGCGCTGTGCACGTGCCCGACGCCGACCACCCAGGTGCGCCCGCCGCCGCGTATGGTCGCCAGCGCGATCGCCAGCACCAACAGGGCGACCCCGAGAGCCACGATGGCCCAACTGGTCATGCCCAGCCCGAAGAGGACGACGAACGTGGCCACGGTGCCCAGCACCGCGCCGATCAGCTTGCGTACCGGCGCGATGGGCCGGTTCCCGCCATTCGCCACAGTGGACCTCCCGGGGGTCAGGGCCAGGCTAGGCCGGATCGGCCACCGGGGGAAAGACCGGCCGCCGCGCCGGCGCCGGGACCGGGTCGCTAGGCTGACCGTACCGATCCCGAGCGTTCATGGCGTACAGGAGGAACCCAGCGTGTCCAGCAACAGCCCGGATGAGCGCAGCCTCGTTCTGATCAAGCCCGACGCGGTCCGCCGCGGCCTGGTCGGCGAGCTCCTCTCCCGCTTCGAGCGCAAGGGGCTGCAGATCGACGCGATGGTGCACCGGACGATGGACGCCGCGCTCGCCGACGAACACTACGCCGAGCACGTCGACAAGGCTTTCTACCCGCCGCTGAAGGACTTCATGACCAGCGGTCCACTTGTCGCTCTGGTGCTCTCCGGAGATCAGGTCATCGACGTGGTCCGCGGGCTGGTCGGTGCCACCGACGGGCGCAAGGCCGCGGCCGGCACCATCCGGGGTGACCTGTCGCTGTCCAACCGGGAGAACCTGGTGCACGCCTCCGACTCGACGGACAGCGCCAAGCGCGAGATCGCGCTCTGGTTTCCCGAGCTGGGCTGACGCGACCCGGCCGGCGCGGATCGACGGTGCCGGGGTTCAGTCGACGGACTGCATTTTGGTCGGGTTGCCGACCACGTAGATCCCGGTGATCTGACCGCCTGCCGCGGCGATGGTGAAGGCGTACCGAATGCCGTCCGCGTGGGTGATCACCACTGCGGGTTCCCCGTTGAGCTCGATCCGTTCGATGGCCGTGGGGTTGCGTCGGCCGTAGATTCCGGCGTAGAACCGGGCGATCCGGTCCGCGCCACTGACGGGATTGAGGGCGGCCCGTACCCGCCCACCACCGTCGTTCCAGGCTGTGGCGTCCGAGGCGACCAGGCTGGTGAGGGTCGCCAGATCCCCCTCCTGGGCGGCGGCCAGGAACGCGTCGAGCAACCGCTCCCGCTCCGAGCGGCTGGCGGTGAACCGGCGCTGTTCCTGCTGTACCCGCGCGGTCGCCCGGTGATGCAACTGCCGGCAGTCGGCAGCGGACCGGTCCAGGATCTCGCCGATCTCCGTGTACGGCAGCTCGAAGGCCGTGTGCAGGACGTACACCGCCCGCTCCGGCGGGGTGAGCCGCTCCAGGACGTGCAACAACGCCGTGGAGAGCGAGTCGCGCAACTCCGCGCGGTCCAACGGCCCGAACGGCGAGGGCGTGGTCGGCACCGGCTCGGGCAGCCACGTCCCCACGTACGTCTCGCGGCCGGACTGCCGGGCCCGCAACCGGTCCAGGGCCAACCGGGTGACCACCCGGGACAGGTACCGGCGCGGCTCGTCGACCGTCGAACGGTCCACGCCCAGCCAGCGCAGGTACGTCTCCTGGAGCACGTCCTCCGCGTCGTGCCAGCTGCCGAGCAGGCGGTACGCGAGCCCGAGCAGCATCGGCCGGTGCGCCTGGAGCGCACCGGCCGCCTCTGCTGCCTCGGTGGTCACGCCTGGGCCGGCGGCTCCAGCCGCATCGTCACCCCGATCCGATTCCACACGTTGATTGTGGCAATCGCGATGACGAGGTCGGCCAGTTCCTTCTCCGACCAGACCTTCGCGGCGTCATTCCACACGTCGTCCGGGACACCGTGCTCACCGAGCCGGGTGACCGCGTCGGTGAGCGCCAGCGCGGCCCGCTCCCGCTCGTCGAAGAACGGCGACTCCTGCCAGGCGGCGACCGCGAACAGGCGGCGGCTCGACTCGCCTTCGGCGAGCGCGTCCCGGCTGTGCATGTCCACGCAGTACGCGCACCCGTTGATCATCGACGCCCGCAGCTTCACCAGCTCAAGCACGGTTCGGTCGACGTTCGACTGGACGTACTTCTCCAGCCCCATGACGGCCTGGTACGCCTTCGGCGCCACCTCGCTGGGATTCATTCGCTGCATGACTACCTCCCCTGATCGGTTCGACATCGACACGACGGATCGGCGGGGGCGCGTCGTGACAGCCGTGGCTGTGACTCCGGTCATGCCGAGCGGACAACCTGCGTTCCGATCCGCGTCATCCGCATCGCCGATCGCGGTCATCTCCGGCCGGTAGACCGACGGGGTCAACTCATGACCGGGAGGAAGCATGACCGAGCTCGATCGACGTACCCTGCTGCGGGCTGGCCTGGTGGCCGGTGCCGGAGTCGCCGGCGGCGCCCTGCTGGGCGGTGCCGGCGCGACCGCGGCTCCGGCCTGGCGCCCGGCGGGACGGCCGGTACTCACCCACGGTGTGCAGAGCGGTGACGTCACCGCGGACTCGGCGCTGGTCTGGACGCGGGCCGACCGGCCGGGTCGGATGCTGGTCGAGGTGAGCCGTCGGCCGGACTTCCGGGGTGCCCGGAAGCTGCGCGGCCCGGTGCTCACCCCGAACGGTGACTTCACCGGAAAGGTCCGGCTGCGCGGCCTGCCGGACGCCGAGCGGCTGCACTACCGGGTCCGGGTGGAGAGCCTGGACCGGCACGGGGTGGTCAGCGAGCCGCTGACCGGGTCGCTGACCACCGCGCCGGGCCGGCACCGGCGGCGCGACGTGAAGTTCGTCTGGACCGGCGACATCGTCGGGCAGGGCTGGGGGATCGACCCGAACTTCGGCGGGATGTCGATCTTCCGGGCCATGCGGGAGACCCGGCCGGACTTCTACCTGTGCAGCGGCGACACGGTGTACGCCGACGGCCCGCTGGTCGAGTCGGTGACGCTGCCCGACGGGCGGATCTGGCGCAACCTGGTGACCCCCGAGAAGAGCAAGGTCGCCGAGACGCTGACCGAGTACCGGGGACAGTTCGCGTACAACCTGCTCGACAAGCACCTACGGGAGTTCGCCGCCACGGTGCCGCAGATCAACCAGTGGGACGACCACGAGGTCCTCAACAACTGGTACCCGGGGGAGATCCTGGACGACCCCCGCTACACCGAGCAGCGGGTGGACGTGCTCGCCGCCCGGGCCCGGCAGGCGTTCAACGAGTGGCTGCCGGTGCCGGTCGACGGTCCGATGTACCGGCGGTTGTCGTACGGGCCGTCGCTCGACGTGTTCGTGCTCGACATGCGGACCCACAAGGACCCGAACGACGGCAACACGTACGCCGACCCGAAGCGCGGTCTGCTCGGCCGCGAGCAGCGGGAGTGGCTGATCCGGGAGCTGAAGCGGTCCACGGCGACCTGGAAGGTGATCGCGAACGACCTGCCGATCGGGGTGGTGGTGCCGGACGGTCCGACCGCCCAGGAAGGCGTCGCGCAGGGTGACCCGGGCGCGCCGGCCGGACGTGAGCTCGAGTTCGCCGAGGTGCTGAGGGCCACCCATCGGGCCGGGGTGACCGGCATGGTCTTCCTCACCGCCGACGTGCACTACTCGGCCGCGCACCACTACGACCCGTCCCGTGCGGCGGTCGGTGACTTCACCCCGTTCTGGGAGTTCGTCTCCGGACCCGCGCACGCCGGGGCGTTCGGCCCGAACGCGCTGGACGGTACGTTCGGCCCGCAGGCGGCCTTCGTGCACGCCCCGCCGCAGGCCAACAGCTCACCGGCGGAGGGCTTCCAGCACTTCGGTGAGGTCTCCATCGACGGGAAGTCGGAGGCCCTGACGGTCCACCTCCGCGACCGCGACGGTGCCTCCCTCTGGTCCACCACCCTCCCAGCCCCCTGACCCACCCCCCTGACCCACCCTCATCCCGGGCTAGCCCACCCCGACCCACCCCTGGCCCCGTTGATCATGAGGTTATCGTCACGACACGCCGGCGCGGCCAGCAATAACCTCATGATCAACGGGCTGGGGCTGGGGCTGGGGCTGGGGCTGGGGCTGGGTCGGGTTGGGTTACAGGGTGTCTAGGGAGGCTCGGCGGCGGGACTCGGCTTCGAAGACCTTGAGCAGGAGTGCGGCGAGGACGGCGTAGGCGGTGGCGATGGCGAGTTCGGCGGCGAGTTGAGGTGCGGCGGCCTGGAAGCCGTCGCCCGCGACCAGCCGGCGGGCCGCCTCGGCGGCGTGGGTGATCGGCAACAGCTCGCCGGTGATCCGCATCCAGGCCGGTAGCCCGGCCGCGGGCACGTTCACGCCGGTGAGCAGGAGCAGCAGCGCCACCGAGACGTTGGAGACCAGCCAGACATCGCGGAACCGAAGCCCGATCGCGCCCAGGGTCAGGCCGAAGAAGCCACAGGCCAGCGCCGCGACCGCCAGGGTCAGCAGCAACCCCGGCAGCGCGTCGAGCGGCACCCGGAGGCCGAGCAGCAGCGCCGCGGCGGTCATGGTGGTCACCGCGATCAGCAGACCATTCGCCGCGTACGGCAGGACGCGGCCGAGGAAGACCGCGGTGCGGCTGCGCGGCGACAGCAGCACGTGCCCGAGGGTGCCGAAGCGGCGCTCGTTGGAGACCGCCATCGTGCCGCCGAACACGCAGGCCAGGGAGGCCGCCAGTACCGCGTTGCCGGTGATGTAGAAGCCGTCGTCGGCGACTCCGAGCTGGCGTCCCAGGTAGGCGAAGAAGAGCAGCTGGAACAGCGGGCCGACGAGCAGCGTGCCGACGAACATCGCCGGGGTGGTCCAGTTGAACAGTGCCCGGTAGGCGATCACGCCACCGGTGCCGACCAGGCGGAGCAGTGCGGTCATCGTCGCCTCCTCAGGCCAGAGCGAGGGTGGCCGCCGCGCGGGCTCGCCGCTCGACGTGGGTCATCATGATCGCGCCGAGCGCCAGGCAGGCCAGGCTGATCGCCAGGCAGATGCCGAGCGATGGCCAGACCGGCCCGCTGCCGGTGGCCGCCTCGCGGACCGCACGCGCCCCCCAGGTGGTGGGCAGCACGGCGGCGATCGGGCCGGTCCAGCCGGGCAGCGCGGTGATCGGCACGAGCATCCCGGAGACCAACCAGATCGGGTACTCCAGCGTGTTGGTCAGCGCGTTGGCGTTGCGCAACAGCACGAACGTGGAGGCGAGCAGCAGGCCGAACATGCCGAGCCCGATGATGCAGCCGGGCACCGCGATCGCGAAGGCCAGCGGATCGGCGAAGGTCAGCGGTATGCCGTACAGCAGGCGGCCCCAGGCCAGCGTGGCGACCATCGCGTACGTGCCGGTGAGCGCGGTGGCCAGCGTGATCGGCAGGACCACCAGGGCCGGTGGCCGGGGCGCCAACATGATCATCTCCAGGGTGCCCTGCCAGCGCTGGTTCTGGACGGCGCCACCGGAACCGAACAGCACCGACGACCAGACGCCCATCAGCCCCGCCCCGACAGCCGCCTCCAACAGTCGACCCGGCTCACCGCCGGCCCGGAACAGGTAGACGGCCAGGGTCGCCTGCACCACCGGCACGATCAGCGCCGTAGCGATCTCGAACGGCGACCGGCTGAGCTGCTTGGTGTGCAGCAGCGCGCCCACCGCGATCATCCGCAGCGTCCTCACCCGGCCACCGCCTCGACGAGGCGAGCCTGCGCGTTCACCCGGTTCACGATCGCCACGTACGCGTCCTCCAGGGTGGGCTGCCGGGCGGTGACCCGACCCAGTCGGACCCCGTCCAGCGCGCGCAGCACGTCGGCCTGCACGTCCACCCCCGCGTCGGACTGCACGCTCAGCACCTGGGCCGCCCCGGCGACGGTCACGCTCGCCTCCCGTACGCCGGGCAGGGCGTGGATGGCCGCGAGTTGCGCGTCGCCGACCCCGTACGCCTCCACCTCCAGCACCTGCCGGCCGTCGGCGTGGTGCCGCAGCTCGGCGGGGGTGCCGAGGGCCTGGATCGTGCCGTTGGCGATCACCGCGATCCGGCCGCACAGCTCGTCCGCCTCGGCCATGTAGTGCGTGGTGAGCAGCACGGTGGTGCCGGTGGCGGCCAGCTCGGCGACGGTCTGCCGCAGCTCCCGGGCGGCCACCGGGTCCACGCCGATCGACGGCTCGTCGAGGAAGAGGACGCGCGGCCGGTGCAGCAGGCCCCGGGCGATGTGCAGCCGCTGCCGCATGCCCCGGGAGTAACCCTCCACCCGGTCGTTCTCCCGGCCGGTCAACCGGACCAGCTCGAACAGCTCGGCGATCCGCCGCTTCTGCTCCCGCCCCGGCACGCCGTACAACTCGGCGAAGTAGCGCAGGTTGTCCCGGGCGGAGAGCCGGTCGTAGAGGCCACGGTCGCCGCCGAAGACGTACCCGATCCGTCGGCGCACCTCCCGGGTCTGCCGGACCACGTCGAAGCCGCAGATCCGGGCCTCGCCGGCGGTCGGGATGAGCAGCGTGTTCAGCAGCTTGATGGTCGTGGTCTTGCCAGCGCCGTTCGGCCCGAGCAGGCCGAACAGCTCCCCGTTGCCGACCGTCAGGTCGACGCCGCGGACCGCCTCCACCTCCCGGCGCTGTGGTCGTAACCAGCCCGTTCGGCTGCGGTAGGTGCGGCGCAGCCCGGCCGCCTCGATCGCGTACTCGCTCATGGCGGCCACGCTAGGAGCAGCGGGGTGGTCGGGGAAACGAATTCGGATCCGGCCGAATGCTCAGGCCGAGGCGCTCACCGGCTCGTCGCCGATCAACTGCACCAGGGCCATACCGGCCGGTTCCAGCCCGTACAGCACCCGCCGGCCCACCCGACGGCGGTGCACCACGCCGGCGGTGAGCAACGCGGAGAGCTGCTCCGAGACGGTGCTCGGGGCCAGCCCGAGGGTGGCCGCGAGGCCGACGGTGGTGGCCGGCCGGGTCAGTGCCCGCAACACCTGGGACCGCCCGCGCCCGACCAGCACCGCCAGCCGGTCGATCGCCGGGTCGGTCGTTGGCTGGTCGGCGGTAGGCCGGTCGGCCAGCAGCACCGAGCCCCGGGCCTGGTACGAGACCGCGAGGATCTCGGAGTGGTCGGTGGAGAAGGTGAGCGCACCTCGGGAGAAGATCAACGGGATCAGCAGCAGCCGCTGGTCGACCGCGGTGAACTGCCCCTCGGACGGCTTGACCAGCGTCAGCACCGGCTTCTCCCAGAGCACCCGTTCGTGCAAGTCGGCCAGCAGCGCGTCCGGGCCGTGCGCGGCGAGCGCCCGCGCCCGGTGCAACACCTCCTCGTCCAGAGCGGCCCGCATCGCCGGCCACCAGGGCGCGATCGCGGCGTTCCAGTACGCCTGCAGGCCGTCGGCGAGCCGGTTCAGGGCGGCCTCCCGATCGGTGACGAACGGGCGCAGCCAACCCGGGAGGTCGTCGGGACGGTGGTAACGGGGGAGCTGCTCAGCGATCACCGAGGCCGGCGTGGCCCGGAGCACGGCCAACTCCTCGGCGATGGTCGGGTTCGCCGTCGGCGGCACCGGGCCCAGGAAATCCGGGTACCAGGCGCCGGTCGCCGAGTAGAGCTGGGCCGGGGCCGCCGCGGGCAGTTCGGCGAGCACCCGCCGGGCGTGCCGGGCCCAGCCGGTGTAGGGCCAGGGCGCCTCGTCCGGGTACCGGTCGAGGAGGTAGAGGCTGCACTTGGCCTCCCACAGTGGGCTGGTCGCGATCCGGGTCCGGGCCAGCGTGGGCTCGTCCAACTCGATCCGGATCACCCGGCCAGCCTAGGTGGCGGTCGGCGCACGGGATTACTCGGCGGGAGCGGTGGGCGGGTCGAGTATCGTTGAGCACCGTAAGGCGATGACCCGGCCATCACCGGTGAGCCTCCGGAAGAACAGCCGGGTGACCGGCCCAGTAGAACCGGACGGGTCCGGCCCGTCACAGCCGGTCAATGAGCGGGCGGTCGATCCTGACCGCCAAGCGGGGTGGTACCGCGGACCACCCGGGAACGCCGACTGAGGCGTACCCCGGAAAGGCTCGTCCTCGCAGACCCAGTGATGAGTGAGCTCGACGGTCTCCGGGGCGGGGCGCGGCGCCAGACGCGGCCGAGCCGGAGTCGTCGTAACGCGAGGAGAGCGACCCCCGATGGCCTATCCGATGCACGACCCGACCGCCGCCGGTGTCCCGGCGAGCCCGGACCTGCCCGCGGTCGAGCGGCGGGTGCTGGAGCACTGGACGGCCGACAAGACCTTCGAGGCGTCGGTCGAGGCCCGTCCGGCGGGCGACGACGGCAAGAACGAGTACGTCTTCTACGACGGCCCGCCGTTCGCCAACGGCCTGCCGCACTACGGCCACCTGTTCACCGGGTACGTCAAGGACGTGGTGCCGCGTTACCAGACCATGCGCGGGCGGCACGTCGAGCGGCGTTTCGGCTGGGACTGCCACGGCCTGCCCGCCGAGGTGGTGGCCGAGAAGCAGCTCGGCATCACCAGCAAGGCGGAGATCATCGACCTGGGCGTGGCCCGGTTCAACGAGGCCTGCCGCACCTCGGTGCTGGAGTTCACCCAGGACTGGGAGCGGTACATCAACCGGCAGGCCCGCTGGGTCGACTTCACCAACGACTACAAGACCCTCGACCTGGACTACATGGAAAGCGTCATGTGGGCCTTCAAGACCCTGCACGACAAGGGTCTGATCTACGAGGGCTTCCGGGTGCTGGCGTACTGCTGGCGCTGTGAGACGCCGCTGTCGAACACCGAGACCCGGATGGACGACGTCTACCGGGACCGGCACGACCCGACGCTGTCGGTGTGGTTCGGGCTGACCCCCGACGAGTCCGCCCCGGAGTTGCTGCGCGGCGCGGTGAAGCTGGGCGTCTGGACGACCACGCCGTGGACCCTGCCGTCGAACCTGGCGCTCGCCGTCGGTCCGGACATCGAGTACGCGGTGCTGGAGCACCGGGGTTCCCCCGACAGCGAGCGCAGTGGGGAGCGGTTCGTGGTCGGCGCGGCTCGGCTGGCCGCGTACGCCAAGGAGCTGGAGTCCTACGAGCAGGTCGGCACGGTGTACGGCCGGGACCTGGTCGGGCGCCGCTACACCCCGCTGTACGACTTCCTCGTCGAGCAGGCCGGCGAGAACGCGTACCAGGTGCTCGGCGCGGAGTTCGTCACCACCGAGGACGGCACCGGGATCGTGCACCTCGCCCCCGCCTTCGGTGAGGACGACCAGAACGTCTGCAACGCCGCGGGCATCCCCACCATCGTCACGGTCGACGACCACACCCGCTTCACCGCGATTGTCCCGCCCTACCAGGGTGAGCAGGTCTTCGACGTCAACAAGCCGGTGATCCGGGAGCTGAAGGAGCGGGGGGTGGTGCTCAAGCAGGACACCTACACCCACTCGTACCCGCACTGCTGGCGCTGCGACACCCCGCTGGTCTACAAGGCGGTGTCGTCGTGGTTCGTGGCGGTGACCCAGTTCCGCGACCGGATGGTCGAGCTGAACCAGCAGATCAACTGGACGCCCGGTCACATCAAGGACGGCTCGTTCGGCAAGTGGCTGGCCAACGCCCGGGACTGGTCGATCAGCCGGAACCGGTTCTGGGGCTCGCCGATCCCGGCCTGGAAGTCCGACGACCCGAACTACCCACGGTTGGACGTCTACGGCTCGCTGGCCGACATCGAGCGGGACTTCGGCGTACGCCTCACCGACCTGCACCGGCCGGCGGTGGACGACCTCGTCCGCCCCAACCCGGACGACCCGACCGGCAAGTCGATGATGCGCCGGGTGCCGGAGGTGCTGGACTGCTGGTTCGAGTCCGGGTCGATGCCGTTCGCCCAGGTGCACTACCCGTTCGAGAACGCGGACTGGTTCGAGCACCACTACCCGGGTGACTTCATCGTCGAGTACATCGGGCAGACCCGCGGCTGGTTCTACACGATGCACGTGCTGGCCACCGCGCTGTTCGACCGGCCGGCGTTCCGCAACTGCCTGAGCCACGGCATCCTGCTCGGCTCGGACGGGCGCAAGATGTCCAAGAGCCTGCGCAACTACCCGGACGTGTACCACGTCTTCGACGCGTACGGCTCGGACGCGATGCGGTGGATGCTGATGTCCTCGCCGGTGCTGCGCGGCGGCGACATGGCGGTCACCGAGACGCTCATCCGCGACGCCGTCCGGCAGGTGCTGCTGCCGCTGTGGAACGTCTGGTACTTCTTCACGCTCTACGCCAACGCGGACTCCCACACCGCTCGCCGCAGGACCGACTCGACGCACCTGCTCGACCGGTACGTGCTGGCTAAGACGAACGAACTGGTGTCGACGGTCGGCGCGCAGATGGACGCGTACGACATCTCCGGCGCCTGCGCCACCGTCCGTTCCTACCTGGACGCGCTGACCAACTGGTATGTGCGCCGCTCCCGGGACCGGTTCTGGTCCGGTGACGCCGACGCGTTCGACACGCTCTGGACCGTGCTGGAGACGCTCTGCCGGGTGGTGGCGCCGCTGGCGCCGCTGACCGCGGAGGAGATCTGGCGGGGGCTCACCGGGGAACGGTCGGTACACCTGACCGACTGGCCGGAGGCGACCGAGTTCCCGGCCGACCACGACCTGGTCGCCGCGATGGACGCCACCCGGGCGGTCGCCTCGGCGGCGCTGTCGCTGCGCAAGGCCAAGGGGCTGCGGGTACGACTGCCGCTGTCCAGGCTGACCGTGGCCTCGCCGGCGGCGGAGCAGCTGCGCCCGTTCGCCGACCTGGTCGCCGACGAGGTCAACGTGAAGGCGGTGGAGTTCAGCGCGGAGCTGTCCGCGTACTGCGAGCAGGTCCTGACCGTGGTGCCCCGGGCGCTCGGCCCCCGGGTCGGCAAGCAGGTGCAGCAGGTCATCAAGGCGGTGAAGGCGGGCGACTGGGAGTTGGTCGACGGCGCCCCGGTGGCCGCTGGCGTCACCCTCGCCGAGGGCGAGTACGAGCTGCGCCTGGTCGCCGCCGACGCCGAGCACTCCGCGCCACTGCCCGGCGCCGAGGGCGTGGTGGTGCTGGACACCGAGGTCACCCCGGAGTTGGCCGCCGAAGGGCTGGCCCGCGACGTGGTGCGGGTGGTCCAGCAGGCCCGCCGGGACGCCGACCTGGACGTCTCGGACCGGATCGTGGTGGCGGTGTCGGCATCCGAGGAGGTGCGTGCGGCCGTGGCGGCGTACGCCGACTTCGTCTCCGGGGAGGTGTTGGCCGACTCGGTGGACTTCGCCGAGGGCCTCGACGGCTTCGCCGGCGAGGTCGGCGAGGGCGAACGGGTAACGGTCACCGTCCGCCGCGTGTGAGGAAGGTGCGGGCGCCTCACCACCTCTGTCTGCGAGGTGTGGAGGCGTCCGCTACCGTGACACCGCCTGTCCGCACCTCATCTGCCGGAGGACCAGTGCCCCTGCTCTACACCATCGGCAAGCTCGCCGTGGGGCCCACGCTGCGGTTGGCGTTCCGCCCGACCGTGGAGGGGCTGGAGAACGTGCCGCAGACCGGCGGCGCGATCTTCGCCGGCAACCACCTCTCGGTGGCCGACGAGCTGTTCCTCGGCACGGTCGTGCCCCGGCATCTGGCGTTCTGGGCGAAGTCGGAGTATTTCAAGGGCGCCGGCGTGAAGGGCGCGATCTCCAAGTTCGTCCTCACCGGCCTGGGTGCCATCCCGGTCGAACGGGGCGGCGGTCGGGCGGCGCTGTCCGCGTTCGACGCGGCGATCCCGGCGCTCAAGGGCGGTGACCTGGTGGTGGTCTACCCGGAGGGCACCCGCTCGCCGGACGGGAGGCTCTACCGGGGGCGGACCGGGGCGGTCCGGCTGGCGACGTCCACCGGCGTGCCGATCATTCCGGTCGGCATGATCGGCACGGACAAGGCGCAGCCGATCGGCGCCCGGGTGCCCCGTCCCGGCACTGCCAAGATCACCATTCGGTTCGGCAAGCCACTGGACTTCACCGGTCGGCCGACCGACCGCGCCTCGCTGCGGCAGATGACCGACGAGATGATGAGTGAGATCCAGAAGCTCACCGGCCAGGAGTACGTCCCCCGCTACGCACCGCCGCGCGCCCACCCGGACCCGATCCGCGAGGCCTGATCCGACGTCAGCCCTTGGGCTGGACGATCTGAGCGCGCAGGGTGGCCAGCAGGGCGGCACTGTCGGCGACGGAGAGCCGGGTGAACACCCCGGTGGCGATGCTGCCGTAGTCAACCGAGGTGCAGACCACCACGTCGCCGCCATCGGACCGGCCGACCGCGCATCGTTCGTGCCGGCCCCGCACACCGGTGTCCACGCTCTCGGGGGCGTCCAGCGCGTAGCGCTCGGTGAGCCGGCTGATCTCGGCGTCCGCGTCGGACTCCGGGTTCAGCCGGAAGCCGGTGCCGCCGAAGACCGTCACCTGCTTGCCATGTGAGGTGGAGTAGACACCGGCGAAGGTGTCCTCGGCCAGCCAGTGCTCCTTGCGGACCTCGCTCTCCAGTTGCTGGGCGGTCTCCGCGCTGCGGTTGTCCTGGCGCAGGCTCAGGTCGTCCACCTGTGCGGGCAGTGCGGCCTGGGCCGGGTACTGGGCCGAGATCGGGAACCCGTAGTAGGCGGGGCAGCCACAGCAGCAGGCCAGGGTGAGCAGCAGGAACCACGGCCAGCGGCGACGTCGGCGCACCGGCACCGGCACGTACCCCTTGGGGGCCTGCCAGCCCGGCGGCGGCGCCACCGGCGGCGTGGCGGATCGACGGCCCCGGCGCTGCTTCGGCGCTGCCGGCGGCGGTGCGGGCGGCGACATCGGCCGGGCCGGGATCCGCGGCCCGGTGACCTGTGGTGGCCTTGGGGCGGCCGCCGGAGACACCGGATGCGACCCGACCGCCGGAGACACCGGGTGCGACCCGACCGGGGGAGCGGGCGGACCGGACCACTGCCGGGTCGCCGGCGGCGTCGGGTAGGGCACTGTCGGGGGCAGCGGGGGCAACTCGGCGGACGGCAGGTCCCAGCCGCCGGTGTCCACACCGGCCCACGGGTCGACCGGGGTCTGGTGCTCCGGCGAGCCGACCGGCACGGGCGGCGGCGGGGTCGGCTCGGCCGACTCGCCCCAGACCGGTCGGCGCGGCAGCGGCGGCGGCACCGGCGCCGAGCCGCTCCACCTGGGCGCCGGGGCCTCCACGGTGGCGGCGGCCTCGGACTGGCCCGAGGATTTCGGCTGCTCCGGAGTCTCCGGCTGCGTCGGGGGTTCCGGCTGGTCCGAGGGTTCCGGCTGCTCCGGAGTGTCGGGCTGCGTCGGGGGTTCCGGCCGGTCCGAGGCTTCCGGCTGGTCGGGAGTGTCGGGCTGCGCCGAGGGTTCCGGCTGGTCCGAGGGTACGGGTGGGGAGGTCGGCTCGTCGGCGGCCGCCGGATCCCGGTCCGGCTCCGCGCCCGGGGTGCTCCCGTCGGCCGGCCGTGCTCCCGGCTGGGGCTCGGGCATCGCGGCAATCTCCTCTCGCGCCGGTCCGAGGTTAGTACCGTGCCGCCACCGCCGGGCGGGCGCGTACCCTTGGGCATCATGAGTGCCACGTCCCCGACGCCGCGCGCGGCCGCGACCGACTCTCGCGACGACTCCAGCTCGGCGCCTCTGACGCAGCGCCGCGACCTGGAGCCGTCGGTCTGGTCCCAGCTCGAGCCGCTGCTGCCCCAGGTCTCCAAGCCCATCCAATATGTCGGGGGCGAGCTGGGCGCCGTGACCAAGGACTGGGGCGCGGCCACCGTGCGCTGGGCACTGATGTATCCCGACGCCTACGAGGTGGGCCTGCCCAACCAGGGCGTGCAGATCCTCTACGAGGTGCTCAACGAGCTGCCCGACACCCTCGCCGAGCGGACGTACGCGGTCTGGCCGGACCTGGAGACCCTGATGCGCACGCACGGCGTGCCGCAGTTCACCGTCGACGCGCACCGGGCGGTCCGCGACTTCGACGTGTTCGGCATCTCCTTCTCCACCGAGCTCGGTTACACCAACATGCTCACCGCGATCGACCTGGCCGGCATCCCGATGCTGGCGGCCGACCGCACCGACGCCGACCCGGTGATCCTGGCCGGCGGGCACGCCGCGTTCAACCCGGAGCCGATCGCCGACTTCATCGACGCCGCGGTCCTCGGCGACGGCGAGGAAGCGGTTCTGGAGATCACCGCGATCGTCCGGGAGTGGAAGGCCGAGGGCTCCCCGGGTGGCCGCGACGAGTTGCTGCTGCGGCTGGCGCGGACCGAGAGCGTCTACGTGCCGCGCTTCTACGACATCGACTACCTCCCGGACGGGCGGATCCAGCGGGTCGTGCCGAACCGGGCGGACGTGCCGTTCCGGGTGCACAAGCGCACGACGATGGACCTGGACGCCTGGCCGTACCCGAAGAAGCCCCTCGTCCCGCTGGCCGAGACGGTGCACGAGCGGTACGCGGTGGAGATCTTCCGGGGCTGCACCCGGGGATGCCGGTTCTGCCAGGCGGGCATGATCACCCGTCCGGTGCGGGAACGGTCCATCACCACGGTCGGCCAGATGGTCCGCGAGGGCCTGGAGTTCTCCGGCTTCAACGAGGTGGGCCTGCTGTCGCTCTCCTCGGCCGACCACTCCGAGATCGGTGACATGTGCTCGGGCCTCGCCGAGCAGTACGCGGGCACGAACGTCTCGCTGTCGCTGCCGTCGACCCGGGTGGACGCCTTCAACATCGACCTCGCGCAGGAGCTGTCCCGCAACGGGCGGCGGACCGGCCTGACCTTCGCCCCGGAGGGCGGATCGGAGCGGATCCGCAAGGTCATCAACAAGATGGTGACGAAGGAAGACCTGATCCGCACCGTCGTCACCGCGTACACCAACGGCTGGCGGCAGGTGAAGCTCTACTTCATGTGCGGCCTGCCCACCGAGACCGACGAGGACGTCCTCGAGATCGCGGAGATGGCCCACGAGGTGATCAAGGCCGGTCGGGCCGCCACCGGCTCCAAGGACATCCGCTGCACGGTCTCCATCGGTGGGTTCGTGCCGAAGCCGCACACCCCCTTCCAATGGGCGTCGATGGAGCGTCCGGAGGTCATCGACCACCGGCTGAAGATCCTCAAGCAGGCGATCAACTCGGACCGCTCGCTGGGCCGGGCCATCGGCTACCGCTACCACGACGGCGAGCCGTCGCTGATCGAGGGGCTGCTCTCCCGGGGCGACCGTCGGGTCGGCTCGGTGATCCGCAAGGTGTGGGAGAACGGCGGTCGCTTCGACGGTTGGAGCGAGCACTTCTCGTACCAGCGCTGGGTCGACGCGGCTGCTGAGACGCTGCCCGCGTTCGGGGTGGACCTCGACTGGTACACCACCCGGCAGCGCGAGGAGCTGGAGGTCCTGCCCTGGGACCACCTGGACTCGGGCCTGGACAAGGACTGGCTCTGGCAGGACTGGCAGGACTCGGTCAGCGAGTTCGAGCAGGACGACTGCCGGTGGACGCCCTGTTTCGACTGCGGCGTCTGCCCATCGATGGACACCGAGATCCAGATCGGCCCCACCGGTAAGAAGCTGCTGCCGCTCACCCCGTTGGGCGGCAGCGGCATGAAGGTCCCGGCAGCCGGCCACTCCCACTGACCGCCCGTCCAGGGCAGCGCCGGGCGGCGATGCACCACTAAACTCCACATCCGACATGTCACCCAACGGGTCCGCGTCTCGCGGGCCCGTTGGCGCTGGTCGGCCTGCACAGCCCGCAACGGTCGACCCCGCGACCCTCGTCGGCATCGACGACGACTGCGCGGTGTGACGGTGGCTGGGGCTGCCCCGACTGGGTCAGACTCGATACGCTGCGTCTGACATGGACCGACCCGGTGGGTCGGGAACGGGGGAGGAAGCTGATGGGGACCATTCCGCCGCCGAACACCGGCGATCTACAAGTCAGCGTCGAGGACCTGGACGCCGCGGCGGCGTACGTCGAGCGGCTGAAGCAGTACGTCGACGACACCATCCTTTACGAGATGGAACGCGTCAAGGAGCGGATGAAGGGCGACAGCAACAACGCCCAGACCGTCCCGAACGGCACCCCCTTCGGCGCCTACGAGGACGCCCGCATGCAGTGGCAGGCGCTGACCACTTCCACGGCCAACATGGAGATGCACCTCAGGACGCTCTCCCAGAATCTCGCCGGGCTGAAGCAGGGCACCGAGGACATCGCCAAGGCGTTCCGTAACACCGAAGCGCGCAACGCCGCCACCGGCAAGGAGATCGAGCGGCTGCTCGAGTCGGCGGCGCCGCCGCCTGCTGCCGGCGGCGCGCCCACCTACCCGTACACGGCCTGAGGGGGACGTCATGGCTGAAGGAAGCTGGGAGCGGTGCGTCCGCGAGGTGACGCTCTCCGCCGACCCGGAGACGGTCGGATCGGTCGGGCAGGGGTGGGGCAACCTCTCCTCCGGCCTGACGCAGCTGCGGGACGCGCTCGTCGGCCGATCGTTCGTCGGCCCGATCGCCACAGGTCAGGAGCGCCCGCACGTCGGTGGCCTGCCCGGGATGCTCGCCGGTTGGAAGG
The DNA here is from genome assembly GCF_016907275.1 of Micromonospora luteifusca. Lineage (NCBI taxonomy): Bacteria > Bacillati > Actinomycetota > Actinomycetes > Micromonosporales > Micromonosporaceae > Micromonospora > Micromonospora luteifusca. The sequence goes on along the minus strand of NZ_JAFBBP010000001.1, from coordinate 1,820,883 downwards.
GCAGCGGCGGTGACGCCTACCGCGAGCATCTGGGTCAGATCGGTAAGCAGATCGAGGATCTGATCACCGATTCGACGAACGTCAGCGGCGCGTTGGCGCGGATCGAGACGGACATCCGCAAGGTGGTCGCCACGATCCCGGTCCCGCTGATGGACGACTTCGGCATCAACAACTGGAGCCTGCCCAACGGCACCGACCTCGGCGACGCCCGGGACGGCGAGAGCGCGTCGGGCTTCCTCGCCGCGCTGCGCAAGGACTACCAGAGCAACCCCGGGTCGTACGCCGATGGCGCGTTCCGCGACAAGGCCGACGACCTGGAGGCGACCATGAAGGTCGACGGCCAGGCCGACGACCACAAGCGGGGCGGCTGGTGGGACACCAAGGACCATCTCGACAACTGGTACAAGGACAACCAGCAGGCGGCGAACACGGCGATGTCCCCGCTGCCCGCGGCCGTGTACTCCGAGCGTCCGAAGCTGGTGGTGGGCGAAGCGCCGCCTCCGGAGCCCCCTGAGAGGATTTCGGACGACTTCCGACCCGACGATCGGGTGCCGCCGAACGGACGACCCAACATCGGCGGCGGGTTCGACACCGGCGGTGGTCCGGACATCGGCAGCAGGCCGCCCGGCATCGGCGCCGACCTCACTGGCGGGCCGACGTCCAAGGGGGGACCGTTCTCCCCGCCCCCGTCCAGCGGGCTCGGCGACGGCTCCACCGGCGGCGGCGCCGGTTCGTTGAAACCTCCGCCCACCGGTTCGGGATATCCGGGTGTCGACGACGGCTACAGCACCGGTCTGGCTGGCGCCGCGCCCAGCAGCATTGGCGGCGGATACGGCGGCGCGGGTGGCGGCCTCGGCAGTGCCGGCCTCGGTGGCGCCGGCGGCGGTTTCGGTGGCGGCGTTGGTGCGGGCGGCGGGATCGGGTCCGGCGGCGGGATCGGGTCCGGCGGCGGTGCCGGCGTGGGTGGCATGGGTGGCATCCCCGGCATGGTGGGTGGCGGCAACGGCAAGGTGCCTCCGATGACGAGCGCGGCGAACGCGCTGCGCGCCGCCACCGGCGCGGGTGCGGGCGCGGCCGGCGCCGGCGCCGGCATGGCGGGCGGCGCGCGTGGCGGTGCCGGGATGGGGGGCGCCGGGATGGGCGGCGGCATGATGGGCGGCGCGGGCGGTGCCGGGCACGGCGGTGGTGGTGGTACGGGCTCGGAGCACTCGTCGTGGTTGACTGAGGACGACGATCCGTGGGGTCCTGGTGACGGGGCGTCCCCGGGCATCCTGCGATGAGGACGAACGGATGACAGTGAACGTCGGAGCGATCCGACCGGCCGCGGCCTGCCTGCTGGCGGGGCTCCTGGTGCTGGGGGCCGCCCAGCCGGCGGTCGCGGCACCTCGGCGAGCCGAACAGTGGTATGTGGACGAGCTGCGGATCGAGCAGGCGCACAAGCTGTCCACCGGGCGGGGCGTGGTCGTGGCCGTGCTCGACACCGGCGTCGACGCCAACCACCCGGACCTGAAGGGGCAGGTGCTCCGAGGTGGCCGCAGTGACGGCGGCAGCGGAGATGGACGGACCGACACGCACGGGCACGGCACGCACATGGCCGGCATCATCGCGGCGACGAACGCCAGCCCGGACGGCGTGGACGGCATTGCCCCCGGTGCGAAGATCCTGCCCATCAAACTGGACGCCTCCAGGGATGAGGCTGCGCCGTATGACGCTGCGCCGGTCAGCCTCGGCATCCGGATGGCTGTCGACGGTGGCGCCAAGGTGATCAACATGTCACTGGGTAAGCCGTCGGCCGCCACCCCCGCAGAGCTCAGCGCCATCCAGTACGCCCTGGATCACGACGTCGTCGTGGTGGTCGCCGCCGGCAACACCGCCAAGGGCAGCACCAAGGTCGATGCTCCCGCCAACGTCCCCGGCGTGATCGCCGTGACCGGGACGACCCGGGGCGGCAGGTTCTGGTCCGGGTCGGTCCAGGGTCCGGAGGCGGTGATCGCCGCGCCCGGTGATGACATCTACAACGCCGGCCGTGACAACGGCTACGGCTGGGGTGACGGCACCTCCGACTCCACGGCGATCGTCGCCGGCATCGCCGCGTTGATCCGATCGAAGTACCCGAACCTCGACGCCCCCAATGTGATCAACCGGATCATTCGCACCGCCCGGGACGCCGGTCCCGCCGGCCGCGACCCGCAGTACGGCTTCGGCCTGATCGACCCGGTGACCGCACTGAGCGCGAACGTGCCGCCGGTCACCGCGAACCCGCTGCTCGACCCGACCGCCGCGACCGCCGACCCGGCGCCGACGCAGACCGCGGACGCGGCCGAGGAGTTCGACGTCACCCAGCACGGCGACCGTGGTGGCCCCACGGACCAGCAGGTCATGGTGATCGTCATCGGTGTCGCCGTGGTGCTGGTGCTGGTGTTGGGGCTGGTGGCGTTCCTGATCTGGAACCGACGTCGGTACCGCCGAGAGGCGGCCCTGGCGGCCAACGTCCCGGACCACCTGCTCGACCAGGAGCCCCCCGGCGGTTACCCGCCACCCGGCGCTGGTTACGCGCCGCCGTCCGGTTACCCCCCACCTCCGGGGTACGCACCACCCGGTGGTGGATACCCCCCACCTCCGGGGTACGCCCCGCCCGGTGGTGGATACCCCCCACCGTCCGGCTACGCGCCGCCGGGTTACGGCCCGCCGGGAGGGGCGCCGCCGCCGGCCCCGCCGGGGAGCGGTAACCGGTCCTGATCATGATGGCCGGCCGGACGACCTTCGGGTCTCCCGGCCGGCCATCGGCGTTCCGGCACGTGATCATGGTGGTGTCGACCGGTTTGAACCGGTTCGCCAGGGCCGGACGGCCGCCCCGGATGCGTACCGTCACGGGCCCTGCGCCAGGATGGGCGGACACGCAGGTACACCCGAGGAGCCCACGATCGCCAAGAAGCCTCAACCCGAGGGCGGCCAGGCGCCGGTCGTCCAGCGCGTCCGCATCCGGTACGCCAAGCGCGGACCGTTGCGGTTCACCTCGCACCGTGACTTCGCCCGGGCGTTCGAGCGTGCGCTGCGCCGGGCCGCCGTACCTGTCGCCTTCTCCCAGGGTTTCCACCCGCACCCGAAGATCTCCTACGCCAGCGCCGCGCCCACCGGGGTGGCGAGCGAGGCGGAGTACCTGGAGATCGGTCTTCAGGCGGCGGTCGACCCGGAGCAGTTGCGGGCCGCGTTGGACGCCGCGCTCTCGCCGGGGCTGGACGTGTTGGACGCCGTGATCGCCGAAAGCGGCAACCTTCCGGACCGGATCGAGGCGTCGCACTGGCACATCGAGTTGCCCGAGGTCGACACGGCGGTCCTTCGCGCCGCGGTCGACGCTTTTGTCGCGGCCGAAGAGGTGCTGGTGGAGCGGATGACCAAGCAGGGGCGACGCACTTTCGACGCCCGAGCGGCCGTGATGTCGATCGATGTCCTCGCGCCAACGCCGACGCCTTCCGGGGCGCCGGCCGTACCGTGTGCGATACTCGAACTGGTCGTGCGGCAGGTCACCCCGTCCGTACGGCCCGATGACGTCCTTTCCGGCCTCCGCGTGGTGGCCGACCTGGAGCCGCCGGTTTCGCCGAGGGTGACCCGGCTGGCTCAGGGCACGTTGACCGCGCAGGGTGCGATCGTGGATCCGTTGGATGCGGACCGCGGCGGGGCAACCATCGTTGGGCACTGACCGACGGTCCGTGCTCTGGCAGGCAGACTTCGGCGGTCGCGCACCACGCGCGCCCGGCGGAAACACTTTTGCGGCGACCCTGCGTGGCAGCGCTCACACGCGCCCGGGGTAGCCAGAACTGGAGAACGTCCATGCTCGAGAACGAGCCCGAGGGCGGCGAACGGACCGGTTCACAGCCGGCCGGTGAAACCGCCGACCAGAGCACCACTGCCGACGGCGCTGCCGTCGCGACCCCTACCACGGCTGTCGGTTCAGCCCCGGCGGACCCGGTCGACGCGGAGAGCGCCGAGCCTGCCGCGCCGGTGCGGCGCACCCGGGCGACCCGGCGTCGGGCCGCCCCGCTCAACCAGCCGGAGCAGACCGACGTGCCGATCGAGGCGCCCACCGGCGACGCCGGCGGTGCCGAGTCGCCGCAGGCGGAGGTCTTCGCCCCGGTCTCCGGCGACCTGGACGTCGCCCCGAAGACCCCCCGGCGCCGCCGCAAGGCCACCCCCGTCGAGACGACCGCCGAGGAGCCGCTGGTCGCGGCCTCCGCGGAGGCGGCCTCGGCCGAGGTGGTTCCGCCGGTCAAGGTGACCCGTACCCGGCGTAAGAAGGCCACACCGGCTGCCGTCGAGGAGCCGCCCGCGGTCGAGGAGCCCGTCGCCGAGGAGCCGGTCGCCGTCGAGGAACCGGTCGCCGCCGAGGAGCCGGCGGAGTCCGACCTGCGCGAGGCCGAGGCCGAGTTGAACGACACGGAGGCCGTCCCGAGCGCGACCGCCGCCGAGCTGGCCTGGACCAGTGGCGCGCAGGAGCGCTCCGGTGAGGTGCCACCGGGTGCCGCCGTCTCCGGTGTGACCGATGAACCGAACGACGAGGTCGAGCCGGAGCAGCCGCGTACCCGTCGTCGGCGCGCCGCCCTCTCCGCACCCACCGTGCTGTTCATGGCGCCGCAGCCGGACGCCGTGCCGGTGACCCGCCCGGTCGAGCCCGCCCCGGTCGCCGAGGAGCCGGCAGCCGAGGAGGCCGCAGAGCCGTCCCGCCGCCGCCGGCGTGGTCGCCGCGAGGTCGAGCCGGTCGAGGTGATCGAGGTCGAGGAGGAGCCGACCGAGGAGGCCGAAGAGGCCACCGAGGCGGATGAGGACGACGAGGACAGCGCCGCCGCGCGCCGTCGCCGCCGGCGTGGTCGCCGCGGCCGGGGCCGGGGCAAGGGCGGGGCCGACGACGCCGAGGACGAGGAGTCCGAAGAGGCGGCGCAGGTTGAGGAGGAAGAGACCGCCGAAGTCGAGGCCGAAGGCGACGAGGACGACGAGGCCGAGGGCGGGGACGGCTTGACCCGTCGCCGCCGGCGTCGTCGCCGCCGTGGCGCCGGCGACACGGAGGGCGCCGCCGACGACGGCGTGCCGACCGTCGTGAAGATCCGCGAGCCGCGCCGGACCGTCGACGAGGTGCAGGGCGTGTCCGGCTCGACCCGGCTGGAGGCCAAGCGCCAGCGCCGTCGGGACGGCCGGGAGCAGCGGCGTACGCGACCGCCGATTCTCAGCGAGTCGGAGTTCCTGGCGCGCCGGGAGGCCGTCGACCGCGTGATGGCGGTCCGGCAGCGCGGTGACCGCACCCAGATCGCCGTCCTGGAGGACGGCGTGCTGGTCGAGCACTACGTCACCCGCAACTCCTCCGGCACGATGGCCGGCAACGTCTACCTCGGCAAGGTGCAGAACGTGCTGCCGAGCATGGAGGCGGCGTTCGTCGACGTCGGCCGGGGTCGCAATGCGGTGTTGTACGCCGGTGAGGTCAACTGGGACACCTCCGGTCTGGAAGGGCGGGCCCGCTCGATCGAGCAGGCGCTGCGCTCCGGCGACTCCGTGCTGGTCCAGGTCACCAAGGACCCGATCGGGCACAAGGGCGCTCGGCTGACCAGCCACATCGCGCTCTCCGGCCGGCACCTGGTCTACGTGCCCAACGGCAACGCCTCCGGGATCAGCCGGAAGCTGCCGGACAACGAGCGCAAGCGTCTGCGGGACGTGCTCAAGAAGCTGGTACCGGACGGCGCGGGCGTGATCGTCCGTACGGCCGCCGAGGGTGCCAGCGAGGACGAGTTGGCTCGTGACGTCAAGCGGCTCCAGGCCCAGTGGGAGGACATCCAGGCCAAGGCCGCCGAGGGTGGCGCCCCGGCGCTGCTCTACGGGGAGCCGGACCTGGTCATCCGCGTGGTCCGTGACCTGTTCAACGAGGACTTCCGCGAGCTGGTGATCGAGGGCGAGCAGTCGTACGACATCGTCGAGTCGTACCTGTCGCACGTCTCCCCGGATCTGGTCGACCGGGTGCGCCGGCACGTCGGCACGAGCGACGTCTTCGCCGAGTACCGGATCGACGAGCAGATCATCAAGGGTCTGGACCGCAAGGTCTTCCTGCCCTCCGGCGGCTCGCTGGTGATCGACCGTACCGAGGCGATGACGGTCGTCGACGTCAACACCGGCAAGTACACCGGCTCCGGGGGCAACCTGGAGGAGACCGTCACCCGCAACAACCTGGAGGCGGCGGAGGAGATCGTCCGCCAGCTCCGGTTGCGCGACATCGGCGGCATCGTGGTGATCGACTTCATCGACATGGTGCTCGAGTCGAACCGTGAGCTGGTGCTGCGCCGACTCACCGAGTGCCTGGGCCGGGACCGCACCAAGCACCAGGTCACCGAGATCACCTCGCTCGGTCTGGTGCAGATGACCCGTAAGCGGATCGGCGCGGGCCTGCTGGAGGCGTTCAGCGAGACCTGCGAGTGCTGCAAGGGCCGGGGCGTCATCATGCACACCGAGCCGGTGCCGGAGAAGCCGCGCCCTGCCGGTGCGGGGGAGAAGGTCAAGGCGGTCGCCTCGTCCGTGGCCGCCGCTCCGGCCACCGAGCAGGGCACCGCGTCGTCCCGTCGCCGGGCGCGTAAGAACGCCCCGGTCGAGCGGGCGGCGGTCGAGGTCGTCGACACCGACACCAGCGCCGTCGAACCGGACGCCGACTACCAGGACACCATGGGCTACGACCTGTCCCGCTACGAGTCGGACACCGCCGCCGCGCCGGCGATCTCCGACAGCCAGCAGGGAGAGTCGGCTCGACTGGCTGCGGCTGACGACCCGGACGCGCTCGCCGATGGTGAGGGCGACGAGGAGAGCGCCGAGGGTGGCGCCGGCCGTCGCCGTTCACGCCGAGGTGGCACCCGTCGGCGGACGCGCCCCTGACCGCCTGACCGGCAAAGTGTTTGGTGAGGTCCCTTCCCCGGCAAAGACCGGGGGAGGGACCTCGCCGTTCCGGCCACCCCGGTCCAGGATCAGCCGTCCCGGGTCAGGAGAAGAAGATGCGTCGTCTGCTCGCCGTCACCGCGCTGGTCACCGTGCTCCTCGGCGCGGCGGGCTGTGCCGCCGACCGGCCAGGCGCCGGGGCGGGTCCGACCGGTGGGACCACCGGGGGCTCCGGTCCGGCGGCTGGTGTCACCTACCCCGGAGCCACCGCCATGCCGGCCAGTGGCGGTGCGGCGGGGGTTGCCCCGCAGGTCTGCGCCGCAGCCCAGCAGGCCAGCACGACCGCCCTCCAGACGTACGTGGCCGAGTTGGGTCAGATGATCGCGGCGGTGGGTGCAGGGGACAGCGGCACGGCCGAGGCTGCCCGCAGGCGGGCTGAGGCGGCGCTGGCCGGCTGGCGGACCCAGTTGCGGGAGCAGTCGGAGCGGGCCACCGATCCGCAGCTCAAGACTCTGCTCACCGACATCGGCACCGAAGTGGCCGCGCTCGGCGCGGACGTCGAGTCGATCGACGAAACCGAGCTCGACCGGCTCCAGCAGCGCCTCGACCAGCTCTGCGCGCGCTGACCAGGGCGGGCCGGTTTGGGGTCCGGGCCAACAATGGCGTACTCTTGCCTGCGGCGCACTTTTGGTGTGCCGAGTTCCCGTGTGCCCGCGCCGCCGTGCACTGCTACCCGGCGAGCCGCCGCGGGGACGACCGCCAGCAGCCTCAACGACAGGGAGTCCGCCTCCGATGTACGCGATCGTCAAGACCGGCGGCAAGCAGTACAAGGTCGCCGAGGGCGACGTGATCGAGGTCGAGAAGCTCACCGGTGCCCCCGGTGACGCGGTGAAGCTCACCGCGGTGCTCCTCGTCGACGGTGACGACCTGGTGACCGACGCGGCGAAGCTTGCCGAGGTCGCGGTGTCCGGCGAAATTGCCGCGCACACCAAGGGCCCGAAGATCCGGATCCACAAGTTCAAGAACAAGACCGGCTACCACAAGCGCCAGGGTCATCGCCAGCCGTTGACCCAGGTCAAGGTGACCGGCATTTCCAGCGGGAAGTAGGTCGTCCTCCAATGGCTCATAAAAAGGGTGCGTCCAGCTCGCGTAACGGTCGTGACTCCGCGGCCCAGCGACTCGGCGTGAAGCGCTTCGGTGGTCAGGTCGTCAGCGCCGGTGAGATCATCATCCGGCAGCGTGGCACCAAGTTCCACCCCGGTGACCTGGTCGGCCGTGGCGGCGACGACACGCTGTTCGCGCTGTCCGCCGGTGCGGTCCTGTTCGGCACCAAGCGCGGTCGTAAGACCGTCAGCATCGTTCCGCAGCAGTAGTTCTCGGGCTAAGCGGGCCGCGGACCTCCGGGTCCCGGCCCGCTTAGTTTTTTTTCGAAGTGCGGGGTTGGACCTCGCTGGAAGGATTGACGCCGTGGCAACGTTCGTTGACCGGGTCGTTCTGCATCTGCAGGCCGGCGATGGCGGGCACGGTTGTGTCTCGATCCACCGCGAGAAGTTCAAGCCGTTCGGCGGGCCGGACGGCGGCAACGGCGGGCACGGCGGCAGCGTGTCGCTGGTGGTCGACCCGCAGGTGACCACGCTGCTCGACTTCCACTTCCATCCGCACGTCAAGGCCGACAACGGCAAGGGCGGCGCTGGGTCGAACCGGGACGGGGCCAACGGTCACAACCTGGTGCTCAAGGTGCCCAACGGCACCGTGGTGCAGACCTCCGACGGCACGGTGCTGGCCGACATGGTCGGCGCCGGCACCACCTTCGAGGTGGCCCGTGGTGGGCGTGGCGGGCGGGGCAACGCCTCGCTGGCCAACGCCAAGCGCAAGGCTCCGGGTTTCGCCGAGCTGGGCGAGCCGGGCGACCAGTTGGACATCGTGCTGGAGCTCAAGAGCGTCGCCGACGTGGGCCTGGTGGGTTTCCCGTCGGCCGGCAAGTCGTCGCTGATCTCGGTGATCTCCGCGGCCAAGCCGAAGATCGCCGACTACCCGTTCACCACCCTGGTGCCCAACCTCGGTGTGGTCCGGATGGACAACCACACCTTCACCGTCGCGGACGTGCCGGGTCTGATCCCCGGCGCGGCGACCGGCAAGGGTCTGGGCCTGGAGTTCCTGCGGCACATCGAACGCTGTGCGGTGCTGGTGCACGTCATCGACTCGGCGACCCTGGAGCCCGGGCGTGACCCGGTCGCCGACATCGACGCCATCGAGGCCGAGCTGGCCGAGTACGGGGCCGGGCTCTCCGAACGGCCCCGGCTGGTCGCCGTGAACAAGGTCGACGTGCCGGACGGCCGGGACCTCGCCGAAATCGTGCGCCCCGACCTGGAGGAGCGCGGCTACCAGGTGTTCGAGGTCTCCGCCGCCACGCGGGAAGGCCTCAAGGAGCTCACCTACGCGATGGCCGAGCTGGTCGAGGCGGAGCGCAAGGCCGCGCCGCCCGCCGAGCCGACCCGGGTCGTGATCCGTCCGATCGCCGTGGACGACGACGGCTTCACCATCACGGCCGAGGCGGACGGTTCGTTCACCGTTCGCGGTACCCGGCCGGAGCGTTGGGTCAAGCAGACCACCTTCGACAACGACGAGGCCGTCGGTTACCTGGCCGACCGGCTGGCCCGGCTCGGGGTGGAAGACAAGCTGGCCAAGGCCGGCGCGCAGCCCGGGGACCTGGTCCGGATCGGTGAGCGCGAGTTCGACTGGCAGCCGACGCTCTACGCCGGCGTGGACTTCGTACCCGGCAACCGGGGCACCGACGTCCGCCTGGAGGAGAAGTCGAACCGGCTTTCTGCGGCGGACCGGCTCGCTGCCCGCAAGGCTCGCCGGGTGCGGTCGGCGGACGAGGTCGGTGCGGACTCGTCCGACGACCTCGACGACATCGACGACGAGGACGACGCCGAGTAGCCCGTTGCGCTCCGTGATCGGGTTGATTTCCGGAAACCTTCGCGAAATCCTCCGGTCCTAGCGTGGGGTGATGCTGATCGAGTCCCGGCCTGCCATCGATCCGGAGATCGCCGCCCTGGTCATCGCGCAGCAGCGTGAGCTGCGCGAGGCCGATGGCGGACTGGATGGGCAGGTCTTCGTCCCCCACGACGACGTCCGCTACCTTGCGGTGGTGGTGAACGGGCGGGCGGTCGCCTGCGGAGCGCTCCAGTCGATCGACGCCGAGACCGGCGAGGTCAAGCGGATGTACGTGCGGCCCGCGTACCGGGGGCGGGGCATCGCCCGCCAGTTGCTGGCCGCACTGGAGGAGTGCGCGTTCCGGCAGGGGCACTCGGTGGTCTGCCTGGAGACCGGGACCTACCTGCCGGCGGCGATCGCGCTGTACACCTCGTGTGGCTACGACCAGATCCCGGTCTTCGGCGAATACGTGGGCAACCCGTACAGCATCTGTTTCGCGAAGCGGCTTCCGGTCGCGGCCTGAGCGCGGGGTCGCCGCCGGTCAGGTGCCGGTGCTGGCGTGCTCGACGGTCACCGGCTTCGACTCGGGTGAGGCGTGCTGGCGCAGGACGATGCTCAGCAGGATCAGCGCACCGACCGCGAGGAACTCACTCTGCCAGTTCTGCATGGACTGGAACCAGAATTCGCTGGTGCCGAGGAACTCCCACACCCCGATCGGCGGCGCGCCGCTCTGTAGCGCCTGCTCCTGGTTGTACGCGGCGGTGCCACCCAGCAGGTGACCGAGGAACGAACCGGCGAAGATCAGCAGCAGTGCGAGGGAGAGGCTGTTGCGGTAGATCACCAGTGGCAGGCCGCCGACGCGTACCGGCCAGGGTGACTGCGGGGTGGCCCGGCGCTCGTCGTCCTTCGGCCGGTCGGTCTGCTGCACCGGCTTCGACTCGGCCGAGCCCCGCTGCACCAGGTACGCGGTGAGCAGCACGTACCCGCCCATCTGGAGGAACTCCGACTCCCAGTTCTCGAAGACGGACTCGATGAAGTGCCCGCTGGTCAGGTACGCCGGCCAGCTCAGCGGCGCGGCCCCGAACTCGGTCAGCTCCTCGTTGTGGGTCTGCCAGCCGAAGACGCTCTGCAGCACGAGGAAGGCCAGGAACGCCCCCAGCATGGCGACGGCCAGCGCGTTGTTGCGAAGCCAACGAGGCATGTCGCACCTCCTTCGCTGATCGGTTACCCCTACGGGCGCGACGGCGAAACCCGTAGCGCCAGGTCAGTGTCGAGCGGCGGGGTTGTCCAGGCGTCCGCCGGTGCCCGCCTGGTTCGACAGCAACAGCCCGAGCGCGAGCATCCCGAAGCCGAGCGCGAGGTGCAGCCAGTTGTCGGCGTCGTTGAGCGGCAGGATGTTCGCCCCGGCCTCCGGGTCGACGGCCTCGATCGCCAGGCCGTACAGCCAGAGCGCGAGGTAGGCCGCACCGCCGCCGGCCAGGAAGAGCCGGGCGCCCCCGACACTGCGGGCCAGCACCAGACCGACCAGCCCGAACAGCAGGTGCACCGCGTTGTGCAGGATCGACACCTGGAAGAGCCCGAGCAGCAGAGCGTCCGAGTGGTGCCCGGCGAACCTCAGCTTGCCGTAGTCGGTGGTGATGCCGGGTATGAAGCCGAGGACGCCGATCAGCAGAAACACCCCGGCCACGGCCAACGCGGCCGACTGGACCCGGGGACGATGGCCGGTCGGTCGGCCACCTCGCGCGTCTCGTGCCATCGCTGCCCCCTCCGTGGATCTGCCAGCCCTCGCGAACCTCACTGTCCGCAGCGGCGACGTGACGCAGCCCGACGATCCTCCATTTTGAAGTCGATCCGGCCTGCCGCGCAGAGAAATGCACGAAGAGGTATGGAAGCCGAAACCCAGGGTAGGGATTTGGTCAGCGGCCGCGGCAACGCCGACCGCATCCCCCAGCACAACCGCGACGACTTTCTGAGCGGAAGGGAAATCATGTCTTACGATCTTTCACCCACGTCTTCCACGTACGGGCAGGAGTCGACCAACGGTGGTGGCGTCCGCGACCAGGCGCGACACGTCGGTTCCGAAGCCGCGCAGGCTGGCGGGGCGGTCGCCCAGACGGCCAAGGAGCAGGGCACTGAGGTCGGCCGCGAGGCGGCCCGGCAGGCCCGCAACCTCTACGGCGAGGCCCGCACCCAGCTCGCCAGCCAGACCGGTGAGCAGCAGCGGCGGGCCGCTGGCGGGCTGCGTTCGCTGGCCGACGAGATGCGCTCGATGGCCGAGCAGGGTGGCCAGGCCGGTCCGGTGAGCGAGCTGGCCCGCCAGGCCGCCGACCGGGTGCACGGCGTCGCCGGCTGGCTCGAGGAGCGCGAGCCCGGCGACCTGCTCACCGAGGTACGTGACTACGCGCGGCGCAACCCCGGCACATTCCTGGTCGGCGCGGCGGTCCTCGGCGTGCTGGCCGGCCGGCTGACCCGCGGCATCTCGGCCGCTGGCGACGACTCCGGCAACGGATCCTCCACCTACCGGGGCGCTGGGGCGTACGACCCGGAGCAGACCGCCGTGATCCCGACGCCGCCGCCGACGCCAGCGCCCCGGGCGGTGCCCGACGCCGTCCCGCCGGGCGGCTACCTCGACCCGACCCCCGGCACGCACACCCCGCCGACGTCCGGTGGCTACGCCGACCAGGCGTCCGGTGGCTACGCCGACCAGGCGTCCGGTGGTTATGCCGAGCCCAACCGGGGCGACTACCCGGAGCACTCCGGCACCGGTCAGCCGCTGCCGCCGGTGACCCAGACCGACCCGCTGCCGGGCGTGCCGTCCAGCGGCAGCCCCCGCCCGTGAGCCGCCGAGTCATCCGAAGGGAGGCGACGGCATGACCATGCCGACGCAGGGGTCCGGGCTGGACTCCGGATACCACCCCGACGCGGGTGCCCCGCACACCGCGGCGGAGGTGAAGAGCAACTCGCTGGGTGACCTGATGCGTCAGGTCACCACCGACCTGTCGACGCTGATGCGTCAGGAGGTCGAGCTGGCCAAGGCCGAGATCCGCCAGGAGGGCAAGAAGGCAGGCAAGGCCGCCGGGCTGTTCGGCGGCGCCGGCTTCGGCGGCTACATGGTGGCGCTCTTCGTGTCCATCGCCGTGTGGCAGTTCATGGACAACGTCATGGACTCCGGCCTGGCCGCGCTGATCGTGGCCGTGATCTGGGCCGTGGTCGCTGCGGTCCTCTACTCCATGGCCAAGAAGAACGCCCAGCACGTACGCGGGCTCAAGCAGACCAACGACAGCGTGCAGCGGATCCCCGACGCGCTCAAGCCGCACCCGGAGGGAGTCACCCGATGAGCACCGATCCCGATCAGATCCGCCGGGAGATCGAAGCCACCCGAAACAGTCTCAGCTCCGATGTGGACGCGTTGGCGTACAAGGTCAGCCCCAGCCGCATCGTCGACGACCGCAAGCAGCGGGCCCGTTCCGCTCTGCAGAATGTGAGGGACAAGGTCATGGGAACCGCGTCTGACCTCGGCCACGGCACCGGCCAGGCCGCCCACTCGGTGGGTGACCGCGCCTCGTCGGCGGCCTCCGGCGTCAGCGACGCCGCGCACTCGGCGGCGACCACCGTCAGCGACGCCGCGCACAGCGCGCCGCGGGTGATCCGGCAGAAGTCCCAGGGCAACCCTCTCGCCGCCGGTCTGATCGCGTTCGGGGTCGGCTGGCTGGCCTCGTCGCTGATCCCGGCCTCCCGCCGTGAGCAGGAGGTCGCGACCCAGGTGAAGGCCAAGGCCAGCGAGCACAGCGGGGCGGTGACGGAGAAGCTGGGCGCGGTCGCCAGCGAACTCAAGGAGGAACTGCGCGAGCCGGCCCAGCACGCTGCCGAGTCGGTGAAGTCCACAGCTCAGGACGCCGTGCACGCGGTCAAGGACGACACGAGGTCGGCCGCGCACGACGTCAAGGACCAGGCGCAGCAGGCCCGGCAGCAGGTCAGCCCCTGACCCCACCCCGCACCACCGCAATCGCGACAGCTCGCGGCCACCACGGTGACCGCGAGCTGTCGCGAGCGGGAGCGGGAGCGGAGGTGAAGGGGTGAAGGGCGGGGGAGGGAGAGGCGGGGAGGGAGGGGCGGGGGCGCGGGGTGGGGTTAATGGGGGCGGGGGCGACGCTGCAGGGTGTGGGTCGGGTGGGCGGCTCGGCGGATTCGGGTTTCGCCGTAGCGGACACCGCCGAACAGGAACCGCTGGGCGACCGCGAGCCAGCCGCACACGCCGCGCTCCAGCAGCCAGACCGGGGCCGCCAGCGCCGTTGCCGGCGGGAAGACCCTGGTGCCGCCCGCCCGGCGGCGGCCCAGCTCGGCGAGGGCGACGGTGCCGGCCGCCGCGCCGAGCAGCAGCGCGGGCCGGCGGGCCGCGACCGCCGCGGCCAGCGCCGGCAGGACCGCGAGCGCGGTCACCAGGCGGGCGGGCTGGGCCAGATCGTCGTACGCCTGGCGGACACGTTGGCCGCGGAAGTGGGTGGCGTCCGGCGGCAGCCGGCGTACGTACAGCCAGGCCGGGGCGGCCTCGGTGCCGTCGTGTGCACGGATGGTCCGAATCAGCTCCAGGTTCTCGAAGAGCACGTCCGGGTCGTACTCGCCCATGGCGAGGAAGGTGCTGCGGCGCACGGCCAGGGTGCCCGGGTAGTCCGCGCCGAGCGCCCGGTTGAGCAGCGTCCGGCCGGTGTCCCACCAGGCATGCCAGGGCAGGGGGTCGAAGTAGTTCTGTGGTCGTACCAGATCGGCCCGGCCGAGCAGGCGGTGCACAGCGGTCAGCCCCGCATCGTCGTACCGGACGTCGTCATCGGCGATCACCACGTGTTCGTGTTCGGCCGCGCGGACGCCGGTGCACACCCCGATCACCTTGCCGTTGAGCCCGCGATCGGTGCGATCGGGTGGAAGGTGCCGGACCAGCCCTCGCCAGGCTTGCGCGTGCCGCGCGAAGAGGTCCGGTGCCGAGCCGTCGACCACGAGTACGTCGACTCGCCCCGCCAGCCAGCGCAGGTAGCCGGTCAGTTCGGCCAGGCCGGTGTCGTTGTGCCAGCGCAGCGGCAGCACGTACGTCATCGGCAGGCGGGCCGGCAGTGTGCTGGCACCGTGCCTGCCGTCCCACCGACGCGCGGCGCAGGGTGCGTCATCGGTGGGGTTGACCGAGGGCATCGGCGCCTCCTGGGCAGGACAACGGTCGGGGTGGTGTCAGGCGGTGCCGCGGATGTTGGTGAGGGTCAGGCCGATGGGTGGCAGCGCGGGCATCCGGTGCAGGTCCAGGGCCAGGTTCTGGGCCGGGATGTCGTAGCGCATGGCGGTGGTCAGGTTGGCGACCGCCCGCTTCATCAGGTCGATGGTGATCCACTCGCCCGCGCAGCGGTGCCCGGCCCAGTGGTCACCGCCGCCCTGCGGGATCAGCTCGAACGGGTCTACCCGACGGCCGGTGAACCGGTCCGGACGGAAGAGCTCCGGTTGTGGCCAGAGCGACGGGTGGTGGTTGGTGCCGTAGAGGTCGAGCAGCACGCGTCGGCCGCGGGGAAAGTGGTGGCCCTGCCAGTCGAAGGGGTGTCGGACCCGGGCCGCCGCCATCGGGAAGAAGGGGTAGTAGCGACGTACTTCCTGGACGAATTGCTCGGCGGTTTCGTCGTCGTCGCGGACCCGCTCCCGCCAGGCCGGATGGTCGTGCAGGGCGAGCGCGGCGAAGACGAGGTACTGGTCCACGGCGACCACCGGGCGCAGCACGTTGAGCAGCTCCACCGCCGCGATCCGCCGGGGGAGGAGCTTGCCCCGCCTGTCGCGGTGTTCGGCGATCACCGCCAGGGCGCTGCCGGTCGGTGCCGGCGAGAAGCCGGCCCGGGTCCGCTCGATGAGGGCGGCGAGCCACCGTTCGGCGCGGTGCCGGGCGAGCCACCCCCGCCAGTGTCGGGGGCCGACCACCGCCGGAGCTTCGATCATGGCGTGCAGCTCGACGGCGCGCCGCTCGACCTGCGACGCGGGCAGGGGCACCCCGGCCCAGGCGCAGACCACCCGGGTCAGCAGCCGGCCCAGCTCGTCGTAGAGCAGCACTGGCCCAGCGCCCTCCCAGGCGGGGATCCGGGTCTGCCACTCGTCGTCGAAGAGTTCGCCGAGCCGCCGGATGGCGGTCGGTGTCATGATCGACATGAACATGGCCTTGCGGTCCCGGTGCTCCGGCCCGTCCAACCCCTGCACGCCGCCCCGTCCGGTGAGGGTCCGCTGCACCCGCAGCGGCATCGCGTTCGCCCGTTCGAAGCGCTCGTTGTCGTAGAACAGCTCCGCTGCCGGCCGGCCGCGCAGGCAGATGGCCGGGGCGAGCAGGATCCGGGTCCGGAAGATGTCGCTGCCGTACCGCTCGCAGCGTTCGCCGATGAACCGGTAGCCGGAGCGGAGCAGCGCGAGGGTGCTGTCCGGGCTGCGGTCGGCCGGCATGCTCGCCATCGGGTCTCCTCCCGCGCAGGTGCTGACGGTCGCCGACGGCCTGCTCTCCGCCGCCGGCCTGCTCGACGCCAGCGACGGCTCGCCGTGCGTTTACCCCCGTCGTCGCCGCTGAATCCCCGCGCCGGCTGGCCCCTCCCAGGGGCGGCGAAACCTGGTTTGCTGCTGGTGGGCCGACGGCCACGACCACGGGGAGGAAGCATGCGGGACAACAGGTCGCCACACTGGCGGCAGCGGCGCGCGGTCGAGGCGCTGGGCTTGGGTCGCGACGGGCGGGCACTGCTCGGGCCGCCCCGGCGGCCCACGCGGCCGCACCGGTTCTTCACCGTGCATCTGGGCTTCACCGCGCCCGGCGCGGCCGATGCCCGCGAGGTTGCCGTGGCGTACGCGGAGGCGTTGAGCCTGCTCCGTCCGGAGGTGGCCCTCGGTGCGGCGGCGCTGTCGCCGGCCGACGCCTGGCACCGGGCCGAGCGGCTGTTCTGCGGGGCAGTCGGCCCGGACGGGGAGCGCTGCGTCGACGTGGCCGATCACCCCGGCTTCCACCACGCCCCCGGTCCCGGCGGCCTCGGCTGGGGCGATGGCGACGGCCCGGGCGACGGGTGACCGTTGGCGAGGCGGCACGCGTGGCCAAACTCGGCGAACCCTGACACCCGGAGCAGGTCTCCGCTCGCGTCGCCGCGCCGGTGTCCGGGTTACCGGCACCGGCACGGCACGCCAACAGCGACGAGGTGCCGAGGGCGGTCAGTCCAGGTCAAACTCCCCGTCCTGGGCGCCGGCAACGAACGCGTCCCACTCGGCCTGGGTGAAGACCAGCACCGGTCCTTCGGGTTCGGCGGAGTTGCGCATCCCGATCAGGTCGTCGACGAAGGCGACCTCAACGGCGCTGTCGGAGGTGTCCCCCTCGGCCCGCTGCCAGACCGCTCGAGAGAGGTCGAAGTCGCCCTTGGGGTGCTGCGCCATGGTTCTTTCCTCCAGTGCCGAGGGTCGTGTGGTGACCGAGTGCCGATCCCCATCGGGCAGGATAAGCGGATGCCGAGCCTGACCCGTGTAGAGGCGACCGCGCGTGGCGCGGCGATTACTGTCGAGTCCTATCAGGTGGACCTCGACCTGACCGGCGGCGCGGAGCTGTTCCGCTCCCGCGTCGCGATCCGGTTCCGGGCGACCTCCGGCGCCGCGACGTTCGCCGAGGTCAAGCCCGCGAAACTGCTGGCGGTACGCCTCAACGGCCGCGACCTCGATCCCGACCTGTTGACCGACAACCGGCTGCCGCTGAGCGAGCTGGAGGCAGATAACACGCTGATCGTCGAGGCCGAGATGGCGTACTCGAACGCGGGGGAGGGGATGCACCGCTTCGTCGACCCGGCCGACGGCGAGACCTACCTCTACGCGATGAGCTTCCTCGACAATGCGCAGCGCATCTTCGCCGCGTTCGACCAGCCTGACCTCAAGGCTCCGTTCGTCCTCTCGGTCACCGCGCCGCCGGAATGGACGGTCTCCGGCAACGCCGAGGTGAGCGCCAGGCCGACTCCGGGCCGCTGGGAGTTCGCCCCGAGCGCGCCGCTGGCCACGTACTTCTTCTCGCTGATCGCCGGGCCGTACCACGTCCGGCGGGCCGAGCATGATGGTGTGCCGCTGGGCATCTACTGTCGCCGTTCGCTCGCGGAGCACCTGGACGCCGACGCCGAGGAGATCTTCACCATCACCCGGCAGTGCCTGGACCGGTTCCACCAGCTTTTCACCGAGCGCTACCCGTTCGGCAAGTACGACCAGGCGTTCGTGCCCGAGTTCAACGCCGGCGCGATGGAGAACCCTGGCATCGTCACCTTCCGCGACGACTATGTGTTCAGCTCGGCCGTCACAAACAGTCAGCGCGAGCTGCGGGCCACCACCATCGCCCACGAGATGGCGCACATGTGGTTCGGTGACCTGGTCACCATGCGTTGGTGGGACGACCTGTGGTTGAACGAGTCCTTCGCGGAGTACCTGGGCCACCGGGTCATCGCCGAGGCGACCCGCTTCGAGCAGGCCTGGACGACCTTCGCCCTGCGCCGCAAGGCCTGGGGGTACGCGGCCGACCAGCGCCCCTCCACCCACCCGGTCGCCCCGCAGGAGGTGGCCGACGCCGACGAGGGCCTGCTCAACTTCGACGGCATCTCGTACGCCAAGGGCGCCAGCGTGCTGCGGCAGTTGGTCGCGTGGCTCGGTGACGAGGCGTTCCTCGCCGGCCTCAACGCGCACTTCGCCGCGCACCGCTTCGGCAACGCCACCCTCGCCGACCTGCTGGCCAGCCTCTCCACCGCCAGCGGCCGGGACCTCTCCGGTTGGGCCGAGGTGTGGTTGCGCCGGCCGCAGGTCAACACGCTGCGCGCCGAGGTCGCCGTCGACGCCGACGGCCGCTACACCGAGGTGGCCGTGGTGCAGACCGCGCCGGAGTCGCACCCGGTGCTGCGCCCACACCGGATCGGCGTGGGCCGCTACTCGGCGGACGGCACCGTGCGGCGCGACGAGGTGGATGTCGACCCGGCCGCCGATGGTGGCCGGACGGTGCTCGGTGCGCTGACCGGTGCGCCGGCGGCCCGGCTGTTGCTGCTCAACGACGGTGACCTCACCTTCGCCAAGGTGCGCCTCGACCGGGCGTCGGCGGATGCCGTTCCGCTGATGTTGCCCAGCCTGGCCGACCCTCTCACCCGGGCGCTCCTCTGGGGCGAGGCGTTGGATGCGGCGACCGACGGGGAGCGGCCGGTGGCCGCCCTGGTCGATCTGATCGTCGCCGCCCTGCCCACCGAGACCGAGGTGATCATCGCCGAGGACGTGCTCACGCTCAGCCGGTCGTTGGTGGACCGCTACCTCGACCCGCTGACCCGGTCCGCGGCGCTGGCCCGGGTCGCCGGCGCATGCCAGCAGCTGCTCGATGGTGCGCCGGCGGGCGAGTCGCTGCAGCTGGCTGCCGCTCGGGGCTGGATCGCCGCGACCACCGACGCGGATCTGCTCGTCGGCTGGCTCGCCGGCCGGGACGTGCCGGCCGGGCTGAAGGTCGACGCGGAGCTGCGCTGGGCGGTGCTGCGCCGGCTGGTGGTGCTGGGCGCCGCCGGCGAGGCGGAGATCGCCATCGAGGCGGCCGCCGACAACAGCTCCACGGGCGCGGAACGGGCCGCCCTCTGCCGGGCCGCCCTGCCCGACCCGTCCGCGAAGCAGGCGGCCTGGGAGATCATCGTGCGGGACACCGGGTTGTCCAACCGACTGTTGGAGGCGACCGCCGAGGGGTTCTGGCAGCCCGAGCAGGCCGAGCTGACCGCCGCTTACGTCGAGCGGTACTTCGCGGAGATGCCGGCCGCCTCGCGTCGGCGTACCCCGTGGACGGCCGACCGGGTCGCGAAGCTGGCGTTTCCCCACTACGCCGTGGCGCAGCCGACCCGGGAGGCGGCCGCGGCGCTGCTGGCCGGCGACGACCTGACCCCCGGTCTGCGTCGGGTGGTCACCGACGCCGACGACGACCTGCGCCGCGCGCTGGTGGCCCGGACGGCGGTGGCCGCCGCGGCGGCGTGAGGCCTGGCGGCGCGGGGTGGCTGGTGGGCCACCCCGCGCCCGGGCTCAGCGCAGCGCGGGTTCCATGGTGACCGGAGCGTCCCAATTGATGACGTAGCGCTGCTCCTCGGCGACGGTCTTCTCCGGGTCCAGCATGGTGCGCACCATCAGCGGAAGCAACAACGGCATCAACGTCCGGGCGACCGGCCCCGGCGCCTTCGCGTGGTTGATCCGCGCGGCCCGGGCGGCGACCTTCTCCACCCGGGCGCGGCGCAGCCGCACGTACGCGGCGAACGCCGTCTCCACGTCCGGCAGGTCGCGCAGGCAGCGGGCGAGCTGCACCGCACTCTCGATGGCCAGCGACGCGCCCTGCCCGGAGCTGTTCGAGGGGGCGTGCGCCGAATCGCCGACGAGCACCATCCGGCCCCGGTACCAGTGCGGCACCGGCGGCATGATCTGCAATGACCCGGCCACCTGGAGTTCGTCGGCGTGGCTGGCCGCCATCAGCTCCCGGCCCGGGTCGTCGTCGCCGTAGGTGGTGCGCAGCGTGTCCAGCCACTGCGCCGCCGGCACCGCGCGCGCCTCGACGGTGCTCATCGGCCGCTGCTGCGGCAGGTTGGCGCCCCACCGGGTGCCGCCGCCGGGCTCCGGCCAGTACAGGTAGTAGCCGCGCCGCCCGAACGCGAACGTCATCGTGCCTGGCTCGACGTCCACCTCGTGGCGGGCGACCGCCTCGAAGCCGAGCAGCCCGGTGAACCGGGGGCCGGGCGCGGACGGGTCGATGAGGCCGCGGACCCTGGACCGGATGCCGTCCGCGCCGACGAGGAGGTCGGCGGTGGCGGTGCTGCCGTCCTCGAATCGGGCGGTCACCCCGCTGTCGGTCTGCTCGGCGTCGACCAGTCTCCTGTCGTACTCGAACCGGACGCCCTCGGCGACCGCCCGGTCGTGCAGCACGCGGTGCAGCTCGGCCCGGTGCACCACGCGCAGCGGCGGCGCCCCGGCGAGGGTGGGCAGGTCGAGGTGGCGGCTGCCGACGGCCATCGCGCTGCGCATGATCGGGGTGGCGATCGCGGTCACCGCCTCGTCGGCGCCGACCGTGCGCAGAGCCGCGACGCCGTTGGGTGCGAGTGCGAGGGTGCCGCCGACCCCGCTGGCTGTGGCGGGGTACGCCTCGTGGACGGTGGCGGTGATGCCGGCGCGGTGCAGTGCGAGTGCCGTCACCGGTCCGGCGATGCCGCTGCCGATGACGATCGCGGTTCGTGCCGTGGTCATGGTCTCTCCCTGGGTGTTGTCGGTTCGTGCGCGTGCGAACCGACCTGGGAGGGAGCCCGGCTATCCTCTGATTGCCGCTTCGGGCCGGGTGCCTTCCCAGGTGTCGGTTCGAGGTAAGGGCTCCGGCGGGGTGTTGGCGCACCCCGCCGGAGCCGTTCGTCAGTCGGTGGTGTCCGGGGTCGGGGTGCTGGTCCTCTCGGCCAGCTCGGTCAGTTCGGGCGGAATCTCGCCGGTCTCGTGGTAGGCCCGCCAGAAGTCCAGCCCCGGATAGCTGCCCGAGGTGAGTTCGGCGAGCAGTCCACGAAGCCAGGCCGCCTCCGCGGCCCGCATGGCCAGGTCGTACTCCGACTCCACCAGGAACAGCCGCGGGACCTCTCGCAGGTGGGCGTCGAGCGTCTCGCGGTCCTGCCGGAGGGCGTCGTCCAGCAGGTCGAGCCGCTGGCGGAGCAGGCCGGTGGCCTCGTCGGGGTGCAGTGCGGCGAGGACGGACAGCCCTGCGCGGAAGCGGGGATGCTCCGGCATCGGGGTGGAGACCAGCTCGCGGGCCCAGTCGACCAGCTCGGCGCGCCCGGCGTCGGTGATCCGGTAGACGGTCCGTTCCGGCCGTCGGCCCTCGCGGACGCTTTCCACCGCGTCGATCAGGTGGTGTTTGTCCAGGTTGCGGATCACCGTGTAGAAGGACCCCCACTTGAACTCCATGTCCTGGTCCTTGCCCCAGGTGCGCAGTGCGGTGGCGATCTCGTACGGGTGCATCGGTCGTTGGGCCAGGGCGGACAGCACAGCCAGCGCCAGCAGGTTGCTGACCTTGCGCCGCTTCGGCACGGTTGCCCTCCTGCCCTCGTGACCAATTACTTGTCAACGAGTATACGCAGACGGGTAGCCCGCCCGCGACCCCTCGCGCCGGGCCGAGACGGCCGGCCAGGACGGTCGGCCTACGATCACTGGGTGGAGGAAGATATCCGGCGGATCGGGATCATGGGTGGCACCTTCGACCCGATCCACCACGGGCACCTCGTCGCGGCGAGCGAGGTGGCCGACCGGTTCGGCCTGGACGAAGTGGTCTTCGTTCCGACCGGGCAGCCGTGGCAGAAGGCTGACGAACCGGTCAGCCCGGCCGAGGACCGGTACCTGATGACCGTGATCGCCACCGCCTCCAACCCCCGCTTCCAGGTCAGTCGAGTCGACATCGACCGCACCGGGCCGACCTACACGGTCGACACCCTGCGCGACCTCCAGGCTGAGTACGGCCCCAAGGTGCAGCTGTTCTTCATCACCGGCGCGGACGCCCTGCAACGCATCCTGTCCTGGAAGGATCTGGACGAGATCTTCGAGCTGGCGCACTTCATCGGGGTGACCCGTCCCGGCTTCCCGCTGACCGACAAGCACCTGCCGGCGGACACCGTCAGCCTGATCCAGGTCCCCGCGATGTCCATCTCGTCGACCGACTGCCGCGCTCGGGTCGCCCGGGGGGAGCCAGTTTGGTATCTGGTGCCCGACGGTGTGGTGCAGTACATCGCCAAGCGGAGCCTCTATCAGCGCTGAATGCGCCGGATATCGCCCGGTTTAGCCACGAAGCAGGCCAGAACTGCAGGGTCGGGGTGTCGCCGGGTATGAGACGCTTGGAGGATCGCACGCTTGATCGAAGGAGAATGGTGACAGTTTCCGAACGCGCTCACGAGCTGGCTATCGCGGCCGCCCAGGCTGCTGCCGACAAGAAGGCGCAGGACATCGCGATCATCGACGTCGGCGACCAGCTCGCCATCACCGACGCGTTCGTGCTCGCCGCTGCCCCCAACGAGCGTCAGGTGCTTGCCATCGTCGACGCCATCGAGGAGCGCCTGCTGGAGATGCCGGACAAGGCCAAGCCGGTTCGGCGCGAGGGCGAGCGTGGTGGCCGTTGGGTGCTGCTCGACTACGTCGACATCGTGGTGCATGTCCAGCACACCGAGGAGCGCGAGTTCTACGGGCTCGACCGCCTCTGGAAGGACTGCCCCACCATCCCGTTCGTCGACCGCGACCTGGTCGAGGCCGACGCCGGGTCCGCCACCGCCGAATGACCCGGCTGATCGTCTGGCGGCACGGCAACACCGACTGGAACGCCGCCAATCGTGTCCAGGGGCAGACCGACGTACCCCTCAACGAACTGGGCCGTGACCAGGCCCGCGCCGCCGCGCCATTGCTTGCGGCGCTGCGGCCCGACGCCATCGTGGCCAGCGACCTGAGTCGCGCCGCGGACACCGCCGCCGCGCTCGCCGCGCTCACGGGCCTTCCGGTACGCACCGACGCCCGGCTGCGCGAGCGGCACTTCGGCCAGTGGCAGGGTCTGCACCTCACCGAGGTCGCGGAGCGTTTCCCCGACGAGTACGCCCGCTGGCGGGCCGGCGACCCCGACCCTGGCGTCGATCTGGAACCGCTGCACGACCTCGGCGAACGGGTCGCCGCCGCCCTGCTGGAGGCGGCCGACGCTGCCCCCGACGGCACCGTGGTGGTCGCCACCCACGGTGGTGCCTCCCGGCAGGGCATCGGTCACCTGCTCGGCTGGGACCAGGCCGTGCTGCGCAGCGTCGGCTCCCTGGCCAACTGCCACTGGACCGAGTTGCGGCGCGCACCCAGCGCGCCGGCCGTCGGTCGTCCCCAGGACGTCCGGGGTTGGCAGCTGCGGGCCCACAACGTCGGCTGGATCACCGCCCCGGTCGTCGCCGACGCGATCTGAGGGCTCGCGCTTCGGCGTTCGGGGCCCCGATCGGCTAGCGTGCCGGGCATGCCCGTCGCGGTCGTCATCGATTCCACCGCCTACCTTCCGCCCGAGCTGTCGCAGGCGCACCGGCTGACGGTGATCCCGTTGACCGTCGTGCTCAACGGCGCGGAGGGGCTGGAGGGGGTGGAGACCCAGCCCGCCGATGCCACCCTGGCGCTGAGCGCGCGCCGGGTCACGGCGACCACCTCCCGCCCGGCGCCCGAGCAGTTCGCCCGGACGTACCGCCAACTACTCGACGCCGGTGCCGACGGGGTTGTCTCGGTGCACCTGTCCGCCGCGCTGTCCGGCACGGTCGAGGCCGCCCGCCTGGCTGCCGCCGACCTGGACGGCCGCGTGGAGGTCGTGGACAGCCGCTCGGCCGGCATGGGGCTGGGCTTCCCGGCCATCGCGGCCGTCACCGCCGCCGAGGCCGGCGTCGACCTCGCCGGTGTACGCGACGCGGCGCTCGCCGCGGTCGCCCGCACCACCGTCTTCTTCTACGTCGACACGCTGGAGTTCCTCCGCCGAGGCGGCCGGATCAACGCGGCCGAAGCGCTGTTCGGCACCGCCCTGTCCGTCAAGCCGATCATGCACATGCCGGACGGGGCGATCGTGCTGCGCGAGAAGGTCCGCACCGCCAGCCGGGGAGTCTCCCGTCTCGTGGACCTGGCCGTCGAGGCCGCCGGCGACGACGATGTGGATCTCGGGGTACACCACCTGGCCGCGCCGCAACGGGCCGAGGCGCTGCGCGCCGCGCTGACCGAACGGCTCGGTGACCGGCTGCACGACACGTACGTCTCCGAGGCGGGCGCGGTCGTCGGCGCGCACGCCGGCCCGGGCCTGGCCTGCGTGGTCGTCCACCGCCGACCGGAGGGCTGAGCAGTGCCCCCGTCCTGTGTGGTCACCGGGGGCGGTCGCGGTGTCGGCCGGGCCGTGGTGGAACGCCTGGTGGCGACCGGTGCCACCGTCGTCGTGTTGGAACGCGACGCCGACGCGACCGCTTGGCTGGCCAGCCACCCGGCCGCCGACCGGCTCGTCGCGGTGATCGGCGACGCCGCCGACGAACGGGTGGCCGAGCACGCCGCCGAACTGGCCGAACGTGCCGCGCCCCTGACCGGCTGGGTGAACAACGCGGCGGTGTTCCGCGACGCCACGCTGCACTCCGCGTCGGCCGACACGGTACTGGACCTGATCGGGCTGAACCTGCGTCCGGCCGTGGTGGGCGCCGCGGTGGCCGTCCGCCGGTTCCTGACCCGCGCCGCCGGCGGCGCGATCGTCAACGTCTCGTCGCACCAGGCCCGCCGGCCCGTGTCCGGCGCCCTGCCGTACGCGACGGCGAAGGCCGCCGTGGAGGGGCTGACCCGGGCGCTGGCCGTCGAGTACGGCAGGCAGGGCATCCGCGCCAACGCCGTCGCGCTCGGCTCGATCGCCACCGAGCGGCACACCGAATTCCTGGCCGCGCAGGAGCCCAACCAGGCCCAGTGGATCGACGCCGAGCTGAATCGGCTGCACCCGGTGGGTCGCATCGGGCGGGCCGACGAGGTGGCGGAGGCCGTCGCGTACCTGCTGTCACCGGCGGCGAGCTTCGTCAACGGGGTGATCCTGCCGGTCGACGGGGGACGAGCCGTGCTCGGCCTCGACCCGGAGGCCCGCTGAGCGGCGCGGCTCGTTGGAGCCTGACTACCCCCGGCGATCGTGCTGGATCGTGAAGAAGAGTGCGTGAGGTACCAGGAGGACCGCAGCGCGCTGGCGGCGATCGGGGCTCATCTTGATCAGGCGCTGTCCTGCCTGGGTCGCTGTGTTAGCCTCCGTGCCGCGCCCCAGATGGGCCTACCCCCCGGAGGTTCTGGCTACTTCAGCCACCACGCCGAGATCGGCGCGATGCACGCGTCTCTTGTGCGGGATCCGGGGCGTCGGCGCCTTCGGGGCTTTGTCATCGGTGTGGCTGGGTGAACGCTCTGGGCCTCCGGTCGGGTCTTCGGATCGACCGGAAGACGGTACGCATGACAGTCACGTTCAACCACACCATCATCGCCAGCAAGGACAGGAACGCGTCGGCCGCGTTCTATCGGGAGCTGTTCGAGCTGCCGGAGGCGCCGTCGTGGGGGCCGTTCGTCAACGTTCTGCTGGACGAGGGCGTGCTGCTCCAGTTCGCTGAACCGCCGGTGGACATCCAGATGCAGCACTACGCGTTCCTCGTCGACGACGAGCTGTTCGTACGGTGCCTGGCGTTCGTCGAGGGGCGCGGCATCACCTACTGGGCCGACCCGCAGCTGAAGCGGGAGGGGGAGACCAACACCGAGCACGGTGGGCGGGGCTTCTACTTCATGGACCCGGCGGGGCACGCGATCGAGATCATCACCCGGCCGTACGTGTAGCAGGCCCGTCGGCCGTCAGCCTCGCTGCTGAGCCTCGTGGGCACGGGCCACCTGGGCCGTGGGCTCCGCGGTGGCTCCGAGAAGGTGACCGTTGGTATGGGCGTCATCGTGGTGGTCTCGGTGTCGCATGAGCCTGGCGTGTGGTCGCCGGAAATCATCATCAGGGATCCGTCTTCGCGTAATGGCCGCGAGTCGCACACCTCGAGCTACCTGCCGGAGGGCGTGCGGGTCAGGATGTCGGTCGGCGAATATGCCGGCAATTACATGAAGTACGGTCCGCCCTCGTACGGGAACGCGTAGCCAGCAATGACTTGTTGATCCATCTGATTGGTCCCCGGCGGCAGCAGCGCCGGGGCCCAGTCCATGAGATCCCATCTGGGCGTTACAGCCCGCCGGCCGTCAGCCTCGCTGCTGAGTCTCGTAGGCGCGGGTCACCTGCGCCGTGGGTCCGCGCTCTCGGCCGTGCGCACGGGGTCAACCAGCAGGAAACCCGGCAGCGAGAACCGGGCACCATGCTCGCGCTCGGACAGCGCGAACGTTCCGCCCCGCTGCTCTGGCTGCCAACCGTGCTCCAGCGCATAGCTGATGACTACCCGCACGTCGGCGGGTGTGGGGTAGCCGTTGTCGACAATGTACGGTCCGGGGGCCGACAACAGATCCGCTTCGAGTTTTTGGCTGTTCTTGCCGCCGGATCCCCAGACGCGAACGTAGACGGCCCGGTGGTAGAAACCGTTGACCTGCACGCTGTGCAGCGCCGCGCGCCACGTGAAGGTCTGCCCGCCGACGTGAATCTGCCGTAGCCGAGCCCGCATCTGAGCCACCTCCGTGGTCGGACCTTCAAGATCGACAATATGCACTCTACTTCGCGCTCTCCAACGGGCCGGTTGGAATTCGCTTACCGGTGCGCGACGGCGGTACCCGGCGGACGGTCAGGCGTGCGCGGGAAGTTCGAGGAGGTCACGGGCGCGCGGAGTCGGGCATACCAGCGAGGGTGGTCCGCTCGCTGCGGGCGTCCGCGACCAGACCGGTTGCCCAGGCCACGTGCCGCACTTCGACCCCCTCCTAGCAGACCGAGGCATGATCAGGGCGTTGTCCACAGTGGCGGTGGTTGTCCACAGGACGACGCCCGTCACCCTCCACCGTCCCGGCCGCCGCCATAACGTCGCGCTGTGTCGCACGACGAGGAGACAGAGGTACGCCAGCGCCTGCGCCGGCTGACGGAGGCGGCTGCCGCACCGCCGCCCCGGCCGGAGGCGCCGCTCGCGGACGTATCCCCGTCGTCCCTGGTCGGCGTGCCTGCGGACGCGCTGTCCTCCCGGCCCACCGCGCCGGTCGCGGAGCCGTCGTCGGACGCCCTCGCGGTCCCGCCCGATACGCGGTTGCCCGGCCCGGGGGCGTTCGACCCCGGGCGGCGTGGTGTGCGGGCGTTGGCGGTGGTCGCCGTGGTGGTGGTCGTGGGTGCGGCAGGTTGGGCCTGGCAGGCCCGGCCGCAGTCGGAGCCGGTCGCCCCGCTGGTCAGCGACACCGCGTCGGCCGCGCCCCTTGCTGACCCCAGCGCGTCCGGCTCCGGCGAGTTGGTGGTGGCAGTCGCGGGCAAGGTCCGAAAACCCGGTTTGGTGCGCCTGCCAGCCGGATCCCGCCTCGCCGACGCGGTACAGGCGGCCGGCGGCCCGCTCCCCGGGGTCGACGTGGCGCTGCTCAACCCCGCCCGCAAGGTCACCGACGGCGAGCTGATCGTGGTCGGGGTGACGCCGCCGCCGGGCGGACCGGCGGCGGGCGGGGCGGCTTCGGCCACCGGTCCACTGAATCTCAACACCGCCACACTGGCGCAGCTCGACGCGCTGCCCGGGGTAGGGCCGGTGCTCGCCCAGCGCATCCTCGACCACCGGGACCAGCACGGCGGGTTCAAGGCCGTCGGCGACCTGCGTCAGGTCGACGGGATCGGCGACGCACGGTATGAGCAGCTCAAGGACCTGGTGACGGTGTGAGCGCCCGCCCTGTCGCCGATGGCACAACACCGCCAGGCGGCTTGAACGCCGTCCAGGCTCAGCCCGCACCGCCGGATCTGCGGCTGGCCGGGCTGGCGGTGGCCGCGTGGCTGACCGCGTTGGCCGGCCTGCATCTCGGCGCCCGCGCGATCCTGCTGCTGGCCGGGACGGTGGCCGTCCTGACGACGGTCAGCGCGCTGCACCTGCTCGGCCGTCTCGGCAACCCCCGAGTTGCTGTCCGCCGCGTCGGCTGGATCGCCGTCGCGGTCGGCCTCGGCGTGGTCTGCGGTGCGGCGGCCACGGCGGCCCGGCTCGTCGTTCGGGACGCGCCGCCGATCCGTGCCCTGGCCGAGCAGCGCGTTCCGGTCACCGCTGAGGTGGTGGTCCGGGACGATCCGCGCCCGATCCGTTCAGCCGGGCGGCCGGGGATGCTGCTGGTGTCGACCGAGCTGGTCCGGCTCACCGGCCCCGACGGCCACCGGATCCACGCGTCGGTGCGGCTGCTCGTCCTGGCCACCGACCCGGCCTGGCGTGGGCTGCTGCCCGGGCAGCGCGTCAGCACCGAGGGGCGACTGGGCGTCCCACGCGGTGGTGATCTCACCGCGGCGGTGCTCAGCACCAACGACCCGCCGGAGCGGCATGGTGAGTCGTCCTGGGCGCAGCGTCTCGCCGGCACCCTGCGTGCCGGTCTGCAACGGGCCTGCGCGCCGCTGCCCGACGATCCGGGCGGGCTGCTGCCGGGGCTGGTCGTGGGAGACACCAGTCGGTTGCCACCCGCCGTTGAGGAGGACTTCCGGGCCACCGGGATGACACATCTCAATGCCGTGTCGGGGAGCAATGTGGCGATTGTGGTTGGCGCGGTGTTGTTGCTGGCTCGCTGGGCGCGAGCCGGTCCGTGGCTCGCCGTCGGGCTCTGCGGAGTGGCGCTGGTGGGCTTCGTCATCCTGGTCCGCCCGTCACCGAGCGTCGTTCGGGCCGCGACCATGGGGGCGATCGGGCTCGCCGCGCTTGCCGCCGGTCGTCCCCGGGCCGCGCTGCCCGCGTTGGCCGCCGCCGTCACCGTGTTGGTTCTGGTCGATCCCGAGCTGGCCGGAGATCCCGGGTTCGCGCTCTCCGTGCTGGCCACCGGCGGCCTGTTGTTGCTCGCGCCGCGCTGGCGGGACGGGCTGCGGCGGCGCGGCGTACCGCCCGGCCTGGCGGAGGCGCTGGCCGTGCCGGCCGCGGCGCAGTTGGCGTGCGGGCCGGTCGTCGCCGGCATCTCCGGCACGGTCAGCCTGGTTGCGGTGCCGGCCAACCTGCTGGCGGTGCCGGCCATCGCGCCGGCGACCGTGCTGGGCGTGCTGGCGGCCATTGTGTCGCCGATCTGGCCGGCCGGCGCCGAGTTCGTCGCGTGGTTGGCGAGTTGGCCGGCCTGGTGGCTGGTGGTCATCGCCCGCCAGGGCGCCCGGCTGCCGGGCGGCACTCTGCCGTGGCCCGGCGGGGTGCCGGGGGCACTGCTGCTGACCGTCCTGACGGTCGCCCTCCTGGTGGCGGTGCGACGGCCCCTCGTGCGCCGACTGGTGGCAGTTGTCGGCGTCGCCGCAGTCCTGGGCGCCCTGCCGGTTCGGTTGGCGGCTGCCGGCTGGCCGCCACCGGGTTGGGTGGTGGTGGCCTGCGCGGTGGGCCAGGGCGACGCCCTGGTGCTGCCGGTCGGCTCCGGCCGGGCGGTGGTGGTGGACGCCGGGCCGGAGCCGGGCGCGGTGGACGGCTGCCTGCGCCGGCTCGGCGTACGGGAGGTGCCGCTGCTGGTGGTCAGCCACTTCCACGCCGACCACGTGGGTGGAGTGGCCGGGGTGTTCCGGGGGCGACGGGTGGACTCCGTGCTGGTGCCGTCCTCGACGGACCCGGAGAGCGGCCGGGACCTGGTCCGGGCGGCGGCGACCGCCGGGCGGGCTGCGCTGCTCACCACCGTGGCCGGTGCGCGCCACCCGATCGGGGGCGTCGACCTGGTGGTGCTCGGTCCGCCGTACCCGCTGGCGGGGACCAGGTCCGACCCGAACAACAACTCGCTGGTGTTGCGCGCCACGGTGGCCGGAGTGCGGATCCTGCTGCCCGGGGACGCCGAGACCGAGGAGCAGCACGCGTTGCTGACGCGGACGACGCCCGACCAGTTACGGGCGGACGTGTTGAAGGTCGCGCATCACGGGTCGGCGTATCAGGACCCGAGCTTCCTCGACGCGGTGCGGCCAGCGGTGGCGCTCGTGCCGGTGGGCAGCGGCAACACCTACGGCCACCCCAACCCGGGGCTGCTCGCCCGGCTGAGCAGGGGCGGCACCCGGGTGCTGCGCACCGACACCGACGGCGACCTGGCGGCGCTCCGGATTGATGATGGCCTGGCCGTGGTCCGGCGAGGAATCCCACCGGGCCGACAATCCTGAGTCGCCGGCGTCACGGCGCGGCCGGCCCACCGATCAGTGAAGCTCCCCGCCTCGCCCGGACGGGGTTGCGCCCTCGTTGTCACGCGATGCCGGGCTCGACGTCCACTACGACCGTTGTGTCCCGTAGGCACGAGTCCAGGAGGGCGGATTCCCACACCGCCCTGTCGGATCACCAGTTGATCGACTCCAGATCGCCGATATCGGGGCATCAGCGGCGCTCGATAGCGCCATGTCGCCGACCTTGTGTGGATCAAGCGCGGGCCTCGCGGGATTGCGGGATTGCGGGCCTCGCGGGACGGCGGGCCTCGCGGGACGGCGGGCCTCGTGGGGCGACGGGACCCCGGGGCTTGTGGGACGGCGGGCCTGGTGGGGCGACGGGACTTCGGGGCTCGGGGGGATTGCGGGCCTGGTGGGGCGACGGGACTTCGGGGCTCGGGGGGATTGCGGGCCTGGTGGGGCGACGGGACTTCGGGGCTCGGGGGGATTGCGGGGCTCGCGGGCTCGGAGGGCGCGCTCTTGCGGGGATCGCGGCGCTCAGGGATTGCGGGATCGTCGGGGGATTGCGGGGCTTGTGAAGGCGGCCGGACGGGCGTCGGCCAGCCCGCAGCAGGCCGCGTTCAATAGCCGGATTGCGGATTTTGCAATGAATCGCGATATATGTCTGGTTTTGCGCTTAGTGCGGGCTGCGCCGACCAGGCAGCGAATGAGCAGGCACGATCCCGCGGTGGGCCGTGCGAATATGGGCGGCGTGAACGCCGCCAGCCTCGCCCCCATTCTGCTCGTCCTCGGTGACGAGGAGCTGCTCGCCACGCGCGCGGTCACCGAAGCTGTCGCGAAGGTCCGTAGCGTCGACGCTGAGGTGGACGTCCGCGAATACCAGGCCAGTGCGCTCACCGTCGGCGAGATTGCCGAGATGCTCAGCCCCTCGCTGTTCGGGGGGCGGCGGCTGCTCATCCTGCGCTCCGGCCAGGACGCCCGCAAGGACCTGGTCGCCGCGCTACTGGCGTACGCGAAGAACCCCGACCCGGACGTCCAGTTGCTGGTGCTGCACCTGGGCGGGGCCAAGGGCAAGGCGTTCGCCGACGGGCTGCGGGCGGCCGGCGCGACGGTCGTGCCGGCGGCCAAGCTCAAGGGGCACCGTGACCGGGTGACGTTCGTCCGCGACGAGATCCGCCGAGCCGGCGGGAAGTGCACCGACGACGCCGCCGAGGCGCTCATCGCGGCGGTCGGCAACGACCTGCGCGAGCTGGCTGCGGCGTGCTCCCAGTTGATCGCCGACACCGACGGGCGGATCAGCGCCGACACCGTCGCCCGTTACTACCGGGGTCGGGTCGAGGTGACCGGCTTCACGGTGGCGGACGCCACCATGGTCGGCGACGTGCCGGGGGCTCTGGAAGCGCTGCGCTGGGCCTTGCACGTCGGGGTCGACCCGGTGCCCATCGCCGACGCTCTGGCCGACGGGGTGCGCACGGTGGCCCGGGTCGCGTCGGCCGGGCGGGGCAGCCCGTACCAGCTCGCCAGCACCCTGGGGATGCCGGCGTGGAAGATCGAGCGGGCGCAGCGGCAGGGGCGGGGTTGGACGCCGGAGGGCCTGGTCCGGGCCATGCAGGTCGCCGCCGAGTGCAACGCGGCCGTCAAGGGTGGCTCCGACGACCGGGCGTACGCCCTGGAGCGCGCGGTCTTCTCGGTCGCGGCGGCCCGGCAGGGCAGCACCAGGTGACGGGAGCGAACCGCCCAGCGTGGGCCACCATCGCAGTCGACGAGGAGCGGTACCGACCGCTCTATGCCCGACTCCTCGGTCTGCGGTTCGTCAACCCCGGCGGCGTGCTGTGCTTCCTCTTCTTCGAGGGCACCATCGCCCTGGCGGTGCTGCTCGCCCTTGCCGAGTTGGTCACCTGGTGGGCGGTCCTGGTGTTGCCGGTAGTGGTGGCGGCGATGGTCAAGCTCAACGACATGGTGGCCGCGATCGTGGTCCGTTCCGCCGCGCTCGTGCCCGAGCAGGAACGCGACCGTTTCCGTCGGCAGATGGAGCCGGCGGTCGGGCGAGCCCAGGTGGAGTGGATCTCGCACAGTGTCACCGGTGTGGTGATCAACGCCGATCCGGCGCCACCCACCCGCCGCGCCGACCCGTCCGGCTGAGCACCGGGACCACGGGCAAACGACTGGGCTGTAGACACACGGAAGCCCCGGACCGAGGTCCGGGGCTTTCCGAAATCAGTCTGACGGTGAAATCGTCAGGCGGAGAGTGCCACCACGCGCTTCGCGATCGCGGACTTGCGGTTCGCGGCCTGGTTGGAGTGGATCACGCCCTTGCTGACGGCCTTGTCCAGCTTGCGCGAGGCGTCCTGCATGAGCGCGGTGGCCTTCTCGGCGTCACCGGCCTCAACAGCCTCGTTGAACTTCCGGACGGCGGTCTTCAGCGACGACTTGACCGACTTGTTGCGCAGCCGGGCCTTCTCGTTCTGCCGGTTGCGCTTGATCTGGGACTTGATGTTCGCCACGCGACAGCCTCGTCTTGATAGCTCGGGTTGGTCAGCTTATGCGCGGGATGACGAACATGCGTCATCGCTGCGCGAAGAGCCAGGTTACCAGGTCGCCCGGGACGAGCCAAAACGGCTCGGCCTTCGTGCGGACGGACCCGGCCCGTCGGGGACCAGACTACGCCCCCGGCCGTGGTCGCCGGTTACCCCCAGCCCTGCCGGCGAGCCAGCCAGTCGAGTGCCTGCTCACCGCTCCAGCGCTGGTGGGCGGGCAGGTGCGGCGAGGCGGTCGGCGGTGCCGCCGCGGCCCCAGTGAGGTAGTAGCCCGCCAACGCGGCCAGGGTCGCGTCCAGCGCGTCGGGGGGTGCTCCCGCGGTCGCCGGGTGCGCGGCGAAGAGCCGGTCCGCGTCCAGTCCGCTGGCGTACGCGGTGAGCAGCAGGCCGGCCAGATCGAACCAGGCCGGCCCGGAGCAGACCCAGGTCCAGTCGCAGAACCAGGCTCGGCCGTCCGCGTCGATCAGCACGTTGTCGACCCGCAGGTCGCCGTGGATCAGGCCGGTCACCCCGGCGGCGTACCGGGGGAGGCGCGACTCCAGCGCCACCAGCTCGGGCAGCCGGCCCAGTGCCGGTGGCGGCAGCGGTGGGGTCGGCTCGCGACCCGCGGCGACCTCCTCCCACCACAGGATGTCCGAGCGGGCCAGGTCGGCCAGGTGCGGCAGACCCAGCGCGGTCAGCTCCGCCGGCGGGTCGGCCAGGGCGGCGGCGACCTCCGCGCACCCGGTGAGGGTGGCGTCCAACTCGCCGGCCACCCAGGGCAGGCGCGGGGTGTGGCCGTCGACGGCGTCGGTGCAGAGCACGAACCAGCCGGCCTCGTAAAGGGTCCACCGGGGGCGGGGCGCCGGCAGGGCCACCGGCAGCCGGTCCAGGATCGCGGCCTCTCGGGCGTACCAGTCGACCAGATGCGGTTGCTCGACGGCGGGTGCCGCCTTGACGAAGGCCCGGCCGCCGTCGGCCGTCTCGAGCACGGCGGCGAACCCCCGGGTGAACCCCGCGCCCGCGACCCGGGCGGTGACCACCGGCGCACCGAGCCGTTCGCCGACCGCGGCCCGCAGCGCCGCCGGCAACGTCGGCCACGACGGGCGCAGCGCGCTCGCGTGGTAGGGCACCGGCGGCAGCGGGGGAGGAGACACCCCACCATGCTGCCCCGGGGTACGTGCGCGACGCACGGCGACACTGCCAGACTGCCAACCCATGAGGACCGAGGACTTCTGGCAGCTGATCGACCAGGCTCGGGCCGGCGGCGGGGGTGAGCCCGGCCCGGTCGCCGCGCGGGCCGTCGCGCTGCTCGCCGAGCGCGACCCGGAGGACATCATCGGGTACGCCCGTCATCAGACACGGGTGCTGGCCGCCTCGCACAAGGCGGACCTCTGGGGTGCGGCGTACCTGATCAACGGTGGCGCCTCGGCCGACGGCTTCGAGCACTTCCGGGGCTGGCTGATGACCCAGGGACGGGCGGTCTTCGCCCGCGCGGTCGCGGAACCGGACTCCCTGGCCGAGTTGCCCCAGGTGCGGGCGGCCTCGCTCAGCGGCGAGGAGTTCTCCGCCGAGCAGATGTTGTCGGTGCCCTGGGACGCGTACCGCAAGGCCACCGCGACCGAACTGCCGGCGGACCGCGACCCGGTGCGCACGCCGGACCTCAACGACTTCTGGGATTTCGACGACGAGGAGGAGGCGCGTCGTCGGCTGCCGCGACTCGCCGCGCTCTTCGTCGAGCCGCCGGTGGAGTGAGGGCCGCGGGTCGATCCGTCGCCCGCGCAGCGGGCGCACCCCGGCGGCGTGGGAACATAGAGGGGGTCGGCGGCGCGCCGGCCTGTTCACGTCAGCCGACCAGAACGGACCGCTGTGCCACCGAAGCTCGATCCCGGCGCGAACGCCCCTGGTTCCACCGACCCCGGTCGCATCCGGAACTTCGGCATCATCGCCCACATCGACCACGGGAAGTCGACCCTGGCCGACCGGATGCTGCAGCTCACCGGCGTGGTCGACCCCCGGCAGATGCGCGCCCAGTACCTGGACCGGATGGACATCGAGCGCGAGCGCGGCATCACCATCAAGAGTCAGGCCGTCCGCATGCCGTGGACGATCCGCGACGGCGAGCGGACCGGCGAGCACGCGGTGCTCAACATGATCGACACCCCGGGGCACGTCGACTTCACCTACGAGGTGTCCCGATCGTTGGCCGCCTGCGAGGGGGCCGTGCTGCTGGTCGACGCCGCGCAGGGCATCGAGGCGCAGACCCTGGCCAACCTCTACCTGGCCCTTGAGAACGACCTGCGCATCATCCCGGTGCTCAACAAGATCGACCTGCCGGCCGCCCAGCCGGAGAAGTACGCCGAGGAGCTCGCCCACCTGATCGGCGGCGACCCCGCCGACTGCATCCGGGTCTCCGGCAAGACCGGCGAAGGCGTACCGCACCTGCTCGACGAGATCGTCCGGCAGTTCATCCCGCCGGTCGGCGACGCCGAGGCGCCCGCCCGGGCGATGATCTTCGATTCGGTGTACGACGTCTACCGCGGCGTCGTCACGTACGTCCGGGTCATCGACGGGCGGATCAGCGCCCGGGACCGGATCAAGATGATGTCCACCGGGGCCGTGCACGAGCTGCTGGAGATCGGCGTCATCTCGCCCGAGATGGTCAAGGCCGAGGCGCTCGGCGTCGGCGAGGTCGGCTACCTGATCACCGGTGTGAAGGACGTTCGGCAGTCCCGGGTCGGCGACACGGTCACCATCAACAGCCGGCCGGCGGCCGAGGCGCTGGGTGGCTACAAGGACCCGAAGCCGATGGTCTACTCCGGCCTCTACCCGATCGACGGGTCCGACTACCCCAATCTGCGCGAGGCGCTCGACAAGCTCAAGCTCAACGACGCCGCACTGGACTACGAGCCGGAAACCTCCGGTGCGCTCGGCTTCGGCTTCCGCTGCGGCTTCCTCGGCCTGCTCCACCTGGAAATCATCCGGGAGCGGCTGGAGCGCGAGTACAACCTCGACCTGATCTCCACCGCGCCCAACGTCGTCTACCGGGCGATCACGGACGACGGCGAGGAGATCGTCGTCACCAACCCGAGCGAGTACCCCACCGGCAAGATCGCCGAGGTGTACGAGCCAGTGGTCCGAGCCACCGTGCTGACGCCCAACGATTACGTGGGCGCGGTCATGGAACTCTGCCAGGGCCGGCGCGGCACCCTCCTGGGCATGGACTACCTCTCCGCCGACCGGGTGGAGCTGCGCTACACGCTGCCCCTCGCGGAGATCATCTACGACTTCTTCGACCAGTTGAAGAGCCGTACCAAGGGCTACGCCTCACTCGACTACGAGCCCTCCGGCGAGCAGGCGTCCGAGCTGGTGAAGGTGGACATCCTGCTGCACGGCGAGCCGGTGGACGCGTTCAGCGCCATCGTGCACAAGGACAAGGCGTACAACTACGGCGTCACCATCGCCGCCAAGCTTCGTACCCTGATCCCGCGCCAGCAGTTCGAGGTGCCGATCCAGGCGGCCATCGGCAGCCGGGTCATCGCCCGCGAGACCATTCGGGCGATCCGTAAGGACGTGCTCGCCAAGTGCTACGGCGGCGACATCAGCCGTAAGCGCAAGCTGCTGGAGAAGCAGAAGGAAGGCAAGAAGCGGATGAAGATGGTGGGCCGGGTCGAGGTGCCGCAGGAAGCCTTCATCGCCGCCCTCTCCTCCGACTCCGGTGACGGCAAGGCCGCCGGGAAGAAGTAGCTCCGCCCACTGCCCTTCGGCGCGGCCGTCCCATTGGCGCGGCCGTCTGTTGGTGTGTGGCCGCCCCTGTTGGTGTGGCCGTCTGTTGGTGTGGTCGCCCCGTTGGTGCGGTCGCCCCGTTGGCGCGGCCGTCTGTTGGTGTGTGGCCGCCCCTGTTGGTGTGGCCGTCTGTTGGTGTGGCCGCCCTTCGGTGTCGTCCGTTGGTGCCGTTGCCTTCCGTGCGGTCGATCTGTGCGGTCAGGTGGTCCGTGTGGCCCGGCACCCGGTGGTCGGCCCTCTCGGCGGGTCTCCTCGGCGCCCGTTTGCTCGGTCGGTCTGCTTCGGTCGGGCTGCCTCGACTGGTCCCCTCGGCGCGTCTGCCTCGGCCGGCCGGTCGGCCCGTCATGGGTGCAGGCTGGCTGCTGAGGGCGGTGGCGTGACCGCGGCGGCGGATTTTTTTGGGGCGTCGTCGTGGGCTGAAAAGGGGCGACGAGATGGGCTCCTACCTGTGTGGACGCGCTCCCGCGCCAACCGACGCACGCGTTTGGCATTGATGCCTGGCCCTGTCCTCTGAGGTGAGTCGGTTTGGGTTTTCGGCGAGCCGGGCACTTAGCGGTCACGACAGGAAGCACACACATCGTGTGTGTCAGACATTCTTTGAAGGAGGACGACCGTGGAGCTCACCGTGTGGGGCATCATCACTGCGATCGTTGTTGGTCTCATCGTCGGCGCGCTCGGCCGCCTGGTCGTCCCCGGCCGACAGAACATGCCGATCTGGCTGCACATGCTCATCGGCATCGGCGCGGCTCTGCTGGGCACCGTGCTGGCGCGGGCCATCGGCATCGCCACCGAGACGAACGGCGTGGACTGGGGCGAACTGCTGGTGCAGGTCGTCGTTGCGGCCATCGCGGTCGCGCTGGTGGCTGGCGTGGGTCGCCGCCGCAGCGTCACCCGATAACAGCGAGCACTACCACGTACCACCGCAACACCCCGGATGGGCGCCCGACCGGCAGGTCGGGCGCCCATCGGCGTTTGTCCCGGCGGTGGTCGGTCGCGGTGCCAGTCGGGTGCCTCCGGCGCGCCGGATCACCGTGACCGGCTCCGCTCCCTTTCGGCGAACTGGGGGTGTCCTTGTGGGTGTGATGCCGCAATGTCGGCGATCTGGTGTTGATCTCCCGATCCGGCGTCCTGAGTGGTCACAAGGTCGGGCCTCGTCAGGTCGGCCTGGCGCGCGCCCCACCGTGATCCACTCAACTTCGGCGATGTGGGGGTGTCTCTGCGGCCTGATGCCGCAACATCGGCGACCTCGTGTTGATCACATGGCCCGGTGGCCTGATCGCACCGCTGGGCCGGCGGGCCGTCGCTCCTGCTGTCTCGGTGGCTCGTCGTCTCGGTCGTCGTTGCCTCTGCGGGGGTGCGAGGGCTGCGGGGTGGGCGGTGGGACGTGTTCTTGTCGGCCGAGTCGTGATCGTTTGGTGGCTGGAGTCGGTTTGGATTTTCGGTGGGGCGGGCATTTAGCGGTCACGACAGGAAGCACACAGATCGTGTGTGTCAGACATTCTTGAAGGAGGGTGGCCGTGGAGCTCACCGTGTGGGGCATCATCACTGCGATCGTTGTTGGTCTCATCGTCGGCGCGCTCGGCCGCCTGGTCGTCCCGGGCCGGCAGAACATGCCGATCTGGCTGCACCTGTTGATCGGTGTCGGCGCGGCTCTGCTGGGCACCGTGCTGGCGCGGGCCATCGGTATCGCCACCGAGACGAACGGTGTGGACTGGGGCGAGCTGCTGGTGCAGGTCGTCGTTGCGGCCATCGCGGTCGCGCTGGTGGCTGGTGTGGGTCGCCGCCGCAGCATCACCCGATAACGACCTGGCATCACCTGCGGGACAGCAGGACTGGCAAGACCGCACTACTGGAAAGAGCGCCCGGCCCTGGCCGGGCGCTCTTTCGTGCGAAGTGCCCAACTTCGGCCCGATGCGATGGCGCCGCTCGTCGGGCCTCTGCGGTACGGTCGCCAGGATTTCGCCCCGCCCCGCCCACTGTCGTAAAGGAATTCTTCGTACTAAGGTGCGGCGGAGAAGGTTAGTTCCAGGCGGCGCGAGGGGAGAACTGGCGTGAACAGGTGGAAGCGGCTGGCCCCGGTCACCGCCATGGTGGCCTCGGCCGCGATGGTGCTGACCGGTTGCGGGGGTTCCGGTGAGGACGCGGCCGACGACAGCAAGCTCACGGTCTGGATGATGGGCGAGGGCGGCGACGCGCAGAACTCCTTCCTCGACGGGGTCGAGGCCGAGTTCCGCCAGAAGCACCCCGACACCGACGTGGTCGTGCAGTACATTCCCTGGCTCGAGGCGCCCAAGAAGTTCCAGGCCGCGCTCGCCGGGGGCGAGGGGCCGGACGTCACCGAGCTGGGCAACACCGAGACTCAGGGCTGGGCTGCCCAGGAGGCGCTCGCCGACGTGAGCGGGCGGATGGGTGGCTGGGCCGACAGCAAGGACCTGCTGCCCGACCTGGTGCGCAACGCGCAGCTCGACGGCAAGCAGTACGGCGTGCCGTGGTACGCGGGCGTCCGGGCGATCTACTACCGCACGGACTGGTTCGCCGAGGCGGGCGTTCAGCCGCCGAAGACCTGGGACGATCTGGTCACGGTGGCCAAGGCCGTGCAGGCGAAGAAGAAGGGCACCTACGGCATCGCCCTGCCGGGTAACTCCGAGCTGCCTTTCTACTCCTTCCTCTGGGGTGCCGGCGGCGAGATCGCCAGCAACCAGGGCGGCACCTGGAAGTCCGGCTACACCACGCCCGAGGCGCAGCGGGCCGTCAAGTTCTGGACCGACCTGGTGACCGTCCACAAGGTGGCCCCGCCGGCAGCGGCGGGCTGGAACGAGATCGACGCACGCACCCAGTTCGCCACCGGCAAGGCGGCGATGGCGTTCGCCGGCAGCTGGCAGCAGGCCGCCATCAAGAAGGACAACCCCGAGATCGAGAAGGTCTGGGGTACGTTCCCGATCCCCGGCCCGGACGGCAAGGCGGCACCCGGTTTCGCCGGCGGCTCGGATGTGGCGATCTGGAAGGACAGCGAGCGCCAGGACCTGGCCTGGGACTACCTGACGGTGCTGCTGAACAAGAAGAACGCGCAGAGCTTCGCGAGCAGCCTCGGCTTCTTCCCGGTCTACCAGGATCTGGTCGCTGGTGACACGTACGCCAATGACAAGGTGATGGCGGCGTTCGCCACCACCATGCAGAACACGAAGCTCACGCCGCTCACCCCGAAGTGGGTGGAGGTCAGCCGGACCAAGACGGTGACCCAGGCGATGAACAGCTCGGTCATGAAGGGTCAGAAGACGGTCGAGAAGGCTACCGCCGATGCGGCCGGTGAGATGGAAAGCATCCTCAACGCCAAGTGACCACGCTGACCGAGGTGCCGGAGGCGGCCGCCGCGCGGGAGACCCCCGCGCGGCGGCGTCGCCGGGTGGACCGCCTGCCCTACCTGCTGCTCCTGCCCGCACTGGTGATCATTGGGGTGCTGCTGCTCTGGCCGCTCGGCCAGGTGGTGGCGATGTCCTTCTACCGGCTGAACAGCGTCCGGCAACTGCGCGGCGACCGAGAGTGGCCGTGGGTGGGGCTGGGCAACTACGCCGACATCCTCTCCGATCCGTTCTTCCTGACCGTGTTGCGCAACACGGTGCTGTTCGCCGCGGCCAACGTGCTGCTCACGATGATCCTCGGCACGCTGGTCGGGCTGCTGCTCAACCGGCTCGGCCGCAAGATGGCGACCTTCGTGGCCAGTTGCGTGATGCTCGCGTGGGCCACGCCGGCACTGACCGGCACCATCGTCTGGAAGTGGATCTTCGACGACACGAGCGGCCTCGTCACCTGGCTGTTCAACGCGCTGCCGGACGGGCTCTCCAACGGCCTGTTCGGTCGTAGCGACTGGACCGGGTACGGCTGGTTCAACTCGCCACTGCTCTTCTTCGCCATCCTCACCCTGGTGGTGGTCTGGCACTCGTTCCCGTTCATCGCGGTGAGCGTGCTCGCCGGTCTCAAGAGCGTGCCGAGCGAGCTGCACGAGGCGGCCCGGGTGGACGGCGCCAGCCCGTGGCGGGTCTTCTGGAAGATCACCTTCCCGCTGCTGCGCCCGGTCTTCGGGATCCTGATCGTGCTCTCCACCATCTGGGACTTCAAGGTCTTCACCCAGCAGTTCGTGTTGGCCGGCGGCACCCAGGACCGGCCGACGTTCATGCTCGCCATCTACTCGTACGCCGAGGCGTTTTCTCCGCCGCCGAAGTACGGACTCGGCGCGGCCATCGCGGTGATCCTCACGCTGATCCTGCTGGTGGTCACCGGCTTCTACGTACGGATGGTGCTCAGGCAGGAGGACGAGTCGTGAAGAAGGTCGCCCTCAACGCCGCCGGGCTGCTGGTCGCGCTCTTCGCGGCGTTCCCGGTCTACTGGATGATCTCGACTTCGCTGAAGCCGAGCAACGAGATCTTCTCGGCCACCCCGCAGCCGGTGCCGACCCACCCGACGCTGGCGCACTACCGGGAGATCCTGACCGGCAACCTGATCCCCGGCGTCAGCTTCTTCGACTTCTTCGTCAACAGCGCGCTGGTCGCGATCTCCACGGTGGTGCTCAGCGGCCTGGTCGCGCTGCTCGCCGCGACCGCGGTGGCCCGGTTCCGCTTCCGGCTGCGGACCAGCTTTCTGATCATGCTGCTGGTGGTGCAGATGATCCCGCTGGAGGCGTTGGTCATCCCGCTCTTCCTGATGATCCAGCGGTTGGGGCTCTACAACACGCTGCCCAGCCTGATCCTCACGTACCTCGGTTTCTCGCTGCCGTTCGCGGTCTGGATGCTGCGCGGATTCGTCGCCGCGGTGCCCAAGGAGTTGGAGGAGGCCGCGGCCATCGACGGCGCCAGCCGGGCCCAGACGTTCCGGCGGATCCTTCTTCCGCTGGTCGCGCCCGGCCTGGTCGCCACCAGCATCTTCTCCTTCATCACGGCGTGGAACGAGCTGATCTTCGCGTTGACGTTCATCAACGATCAGGGGAGCTACACGCTGCCGGTCGCGATGACCTTCTTCTTCGGCCGCGACGACACCAACTGGGGGCCGGTGATGGCCGCGTCCACCCTGTTCACCCTGCCGGTCATCATCTTCTTCCTGCTGGTGCAGCGCCGGATGGTCTCCGGCCTGGTGGCCGGCGCCGTCAAGGGCTGACCCGCTGGCTGTGGACGACCGCCGGGGCCGGTGGTCAACCGCCGGGCAGGACGGTGAGCCCCGACCGGGCGACGATTTCCTGTAGCGCCGCCACGTGCCCGTCGAACGCCGCCCGACCGGCGCTGCTCAGGGTCACCGAGGTACGCGGGCGCTTGCCGACGAAGCTCTTGCGGATCTCCACGTATCCGGCCTGCTCCAGCGTGGTGAGCTGCTTGGACAGCGCCGAGTCGGAGAGCCCGAGCTGCTCGCGCAGGTAGCGGAACTCCGCCCACTCGGTGGCCGCGAGCAGGCTCACCAGGGACAGCCGGGTCGGCGCGTGGATCAGCTCGTCGAACCGGGGAGTGCTCACCGGCCGCCGCCAAGCGGTCGGTTGGTCATCACCCGGCGAAGGTAGCGCATCAGCGGCAGCC
This sequence comes from Micromonospora luteifusca, assembly GCF_016907275.1. Lineage (NCBI taxonomy): Bacteria > Bacillati > Actinomycetota > Actinomycetes > Micromonosporales > Micromonosporaceae > Micromonospora > Micromonospora luteifusca. Next base: position 1,778,404 of record NZ_JAFBBP010000001.1, on the reverse strand, counting down.
CGGTGGCGGTCATCGCGCCGGCGGTGGTGGCCGCGCCGATCGTCGCGGGCCAGGCCAGGCCGGCCGCCTCGGCGGCGAACCCGGTGCCGAGGCTGAGCGCGACCAGGGCGAGCACGTAACCGGTGATGGCGGCCGCGCCGTGTACACCGATGAGGCTGGTGCGGACCTGGGCCCGGTGCCGCACCACGACTCGGCCCACGACGGCGGCCAGGCCGATCGCGTACGCCACCGACCCGACCGCCACCGCCCACGGCCGGCGGGTCTCCACGGCGGCGGTGAAGGCGACCATGAGCCCGCCCACCGCAGGCCAGTACCAGTGGGGGACAAGGGTGGCGGTGACTGCCTGGTCGCGACGGGCGTGGATCTCGGCGAGCGCGTCGGCGGCCGACGCGGGAGTGATGCCTGGATCGGTCATGGCTGCTCCTTGAGGAGAAGGCAAGAACTTTCTTGTTAGGCAAGTAGAGCATCTTCTTGCCCGGTAGGAAAGTACTTTCCGCGTCGGGAATGAGGTGGCGCTTCCGGGCCTGGACGCGCCGTTAGGCTGACGCCATGACGGGCAGGGTGGCAGCGGTGAACCTCGGCAGGGTGACCGAGGCGGAGTGGGCCGGCGACGCGAGCGGTCGCAGCGGCATCGACAAGCGGCCGGTGGACGCGCCAGTGGCGTTCCGTGTCGACGGAGTGGTCGGCGACTTCATCGGCGAGCGAGCCCACCACGGCGGCGAGGACCAGGCGGTCTACGCCTACGCCGAGGAGGACGCCGCCTGGTGGGCGGCCGAGCTGGGGCGGGACATCAGGCCCGGTGGCTTCGGCGAGAACCTCACCACGTACGCGGTCGACATCACGGGCGCGGTGATCGGTGAGCAGTGGCAGGTCGGGTCCGCCCTGCTCCAGGTGACCAAGCCCCGAACGCCGTGCACCACCTTCGCCGGCTTCTGGGGCGTCCCGGATCTGATCAAGCGGTTCACCGCCCGGGCACTGCCCGGGGCGTACCTGCGGGTGCTTCGCGAGGGGGAGGTGGGCCCGGGCGACCCGGTCGAGGTGGTGGAGCGGCCCGCGCACGGGGTGACCATCGGCGAGGTGTTCCGGGCGACCAGCCTGGAGCCGGAGCTGCTGCCCCGACTGCTCGACGCGGAGGATCTGCCGGACAAGATCCGCGAGAAGGCTCGTCGTCGCCTGGCCGCCCAGGGCTGACCACGGCGCCGCGACGACACCCGGCCTTCAGGTCCAGGTTGGGATAACGGCGGGCAGCCCACCGGATCGGCTCGAAGAACCCGATGACGGGTCCGACCGAGGGGCCTGCCCGTAATGTCCCCACCGAGGGCGTGCGGCGGGCGACCGGGTGGAGCGCGATGTCGATGGCAACGGACGGTGGCGCTGCGGCGCGGACACCAGCCAGTTCGGATCTGGAGCGTCCGGCCTTCCTGGAACTCTTCTTCGACCTCGTCTACGTCTTCGCGCTGGTCACCTTGGCGACCGTGCTGGCCAACAACCTCACCTGGACCGGCGTCGCCAAGACGCTGGTGCTGCTGCTCGCGTTCACGATGATCTGGGCACTGACCGTCTGGGGAGCGGACGCCATCGACCTGGCCTCCCCGTCTGGGCAGGGGCTCTTCATCTGGGTGGCGGCGGCCAGCCTGCTGTTGGCCGCGGCGGCGGCCGATGCGTACGGCGATCACGGGCTGCTCTTCGCGATCACGTACGTGTCCCTCCACTTCAGCTCCTCCCTCTACTACGCCCTGGTCGTCTCGAACAGGATCCTGCTTCCCAGCAGCATCCGGATCCAGACCTGGGAGTCCATCGCTGGCGTCGCATGGATCGGTGGGGCGCTCGTCGGCGGTTCGGGCCAGTTACCGATCTGGGCGCTGGCGGTCGTCATCGAGTACTCCGCAGGCGCGTTCGGCTGGCCGGTGCCCCGGATCGGCCGCTCACGAGCGCGTGACTGGGGGTGGGTCGGCGGGCGGGTGGCCGAGCGTTACCGGCAGTTCGTCATCGTCGCGCTCGGTGTCTCGCTCTTCGTGACCGGAACGACCTTCAGCACGAGCGACTACACGATGGAACGTGCCTGGGCACTGGTGGTGGTGTTCGGCACCGTGGTGCTGATGTGGCGGATCTACATCTACCGTGCCGGTGAGCTGCTGACCGAGGCGATCGCCCGGTCGACCGACCCGGCGCTGCTCACCCAGTCCGCCGCGGTCACCCATCTGATCATGGTGGCCGGAATCGTCGGCGCCGCGGTCACCAGCCACCTGGTGGTGGGCCGCCCGTTGGGCGAGACGCCGCCGTCGTGGGCAGCGGTCATCCTCGGCGGCCCCGCGTTGTACCTGGTCGGTCGGGGCGTACTCGACTTCACCGTGTTCGGGCGGATCTCGCGGTCCCGGCTGGTCGGGCTGGTGCTGCTGGCGTGCGTGGCGCCGGCTGCGCCCCTGCTGCCGCCGGTCCTGGTCGCCCTGCTCGCCATGACCGTGCTGGCCCTGATCGCCGTGGCGAACCTGGCGAGCACCCGCCTACACGCGCGTACGCCGGCACCGCCGATGCTGCGGTGACTGCCCGATGCGACGAGGCAGCCTCTCATCGTGCCGGTGCGGTGGCCGCGACCGGTCGGCGATGCGCGGCAAGCTCTTCGGAGACCAGGGTGAGCAGCAGGATCAGGTTCGCCACCACCAGGATGGTCAGGGGCGTGCGCAGGAGCGTGTCGGGCCCCACCAGGGCGCACAGCGCCACGACCACGAGCGCCACGATCGCCAGCACCCGGGACCAGAGGATCCGGGCGGTCACCACGGCGTCGAACAGGACGCTGCCGAGCAGGAACAGGCCGGGTCCACCGAGGATGACGGCCACCAGCTCGACCGGGGCGCGACCGAACGGACTGTCGATGACCATCGAGGTGCTCGTCGAGACCAGCACCACCCCGGCCACCATGACCAGATGGGTGTACGAGGTGGAGGTGCCGGAGCGGACCCGTTCCACGGTTGCGACACCCGGCGGGGCCAGGATCCGCTGGACCCGCTGGAAGTAGAGCTGGAACAGGAGGACCGCGCTGACGAACGCGACCGCGCAGGTGGCCACCGGACCGGCCGTGAATCCGCTGCCAGCCAGCCTTATGCCGATGTTGAGGATCAGCTCGCCGAGCGCGACGATGAAGATCGCCCGGTGCCGCTCGGACAGGTGCACCCCGGTGAAGATCTGGCTGGCGAGCTCGGTCCGCCCCAGCCGCGGCGTCGGCCAGCCGATCCGGGCCGACCCGAGGTCGACGGCCACCGCGAGCGACCAGAGCACCAGCCGCGCCGTCTCGTCCACGAACACTCCGGCCACCCAGGGCGCCACGGTGATGCCGAACCAGAAGAACACCCGGATGCTCCTGGCCTGGATCGGACGGTTCACTCGGGTGCCGGGGATCAGAACGACGTCACGGACGAGGTGGATGCCGAAGTACGCCGCGACGAAGAGCCACCCGTACCGGCCGAAGGCGTACGGGGTCGCGATGGCCATCAGCAGGGTGCCGAGCATGACCAGCAGGACCGTCGCCTGGATGATCGGCAGTCGGGGGTTGAACAGGTCGGTGAGCCACGCGGTCAGCACCCAGACCCACCAGGCGGCCAGCAGCAGGACGGCGGTCTGGGCCGCACCCCGGAGGGTGAGGTTGTCGGCCAGGCTGGCAGCGAGCCGGGAGAACATGAAGATGTAGACCAGGTCGAAGAAGAGCTCCAGGAAGGTCGGATACTCCGGCTCGCCGCGGCGGCGGAGGATCCGGGGAAGCGGAGCGGACGTCACTGCGACTGCCTCCTGTGCCACCCCGCGCCTTGGGCGGGGGCGCTGCGCCCCGACGCCGCGCACCCGCCACGCTACCGACAGTGTGGCGCCGGGTGCCGCGGAACGGGCTCGTCCCGGGCGCGGTCAGCGGAACGGGAACGGCCCCCTGCCACTGGCAGAGGGCCGTTCCACGAGCAGCAGGAGATCAGCGGAGCCAGGGGATGTTGCGGTCCAGCAGGCCGCGCTCCTTGAGCTCCTTGCGCAGCGGGATCTCGTCGTCGACGTACCCGTCCCAGTTGATGCCCCAGTAGTTCGCGGTGTGGGTGCCCTCACCGATCAGCTGGCGCTGCACCGGGGTGCGGTTGCGGTACCACTCGCCGTTCACGTCCGGGTGCAGCTCGTCAAGGGGGCGGATCCACCGGTAGGTGTAGCCGACGAAGAGCATCTTGCGGGTGATGGTCGACAGGTTCGTCGACCGCGAGTGCCACTGCCGGCGGTCGAAGATGAAGGCGTCGCCCGGGTTGGCGGTGATCTCCACCGTGCCCTCCGGGTCGGGGTTCTGCACGGTGAGGTCCGCCGGCCGGGGCAGCGAGTTCTTCAGGTGGCTGCCCGGGATGACCTTGGTGGCGCCGCGGCCGGTCTCGGAGAGGTCCGACAGCACGTACGCGACCTTCAGCGAGAACATCGGCCGAGGCAGGTTCGGGTCCATCGTCTCCGGGTCGGAGTTCTGCCGGTACCCGTCCTGGTGCCAACCCCAGTAGGGCTTCTCCGGCTCGGCGGCCGGCGGGGTGACGTCCAGGTGGTTGTGGTGGGTGTAGATGTTCCAGCCGGCCAGCCCCCACATGTACGGGAAGGCGATCGGGTGGGTGAGCAACTCGCCGAAGAGCTCGTCGCGCTCCAGGAAGCCCAGCAGGTGCAGGGTGCCGTCCTTCTTGGTGGTGCCCTTTGCCTGCTCCTCCGCGTAGACGCGGTCGACCGCCGCCTCCAGCGCCGCCCGGTGGTCCTCCGTCAGGACGTTGCGCAGCAGGAGGAAGCCCTGCTCGTGGAACTCCTTGCGGTCAGTGTCGCTGATCGGTTCGTAGCCGGTCCGGTCGCCGTAATCGAACACCGCGTCGTACCCCTCCCCATGAGGTGAAACCATTTCTGGCACAGGCCGCCGATCGTAACGCGATGGCCAGGACATCGGGGAGTCGTGTCGCGCGAGTATGCCGCCAGTGGGACCCCGCGCAGCGGAAGGACTGCGCAGCGTGAGAATTCCGTGATCAGTTGAGGGGATCCGACAATTTTGTCCGATTGTGCGGTGACTGCCGGTTAAGAGATCCGGACCCGTCAGCCCTCGTTGAACACCTCGGCCACCACCTGGCCGGCAGGGTTCTGCTGGCCGGTCACCCGACCCCAGGTGCCGTCGCGGGCGGTCCATTCCAGGTCGCCGAAGCGGACGCGCTTCACCCCGTGGTCCTGGGCGTGCGAAACCAGCCAGTGCGCGTACCGCCAGCCGTCACGCTGGTCGCCCGGAGTCACCGCCAGCCCGGTCGGGTCGGTCGGGTCGAGGCCCTTCAACCCCCAGTCCAGCACCAGGTTGCGGGTCAGCTGCGCGGCCGCCGCCGCGCCGTGCATCACCGGGGTACGCCCTACCGTGCAGGCGACCGCGCCGGTGGCGTCACCCATCAGTGCCCTGCTGAGCACCTCGGAGTCGTCGGCCCATTTCTGGTAGGCCTCCGGGAAGGCCGATCGCTGCACCCGCTGGGCGGCGTCGGTGACGCGCATCTTCTCCCAGCCGCGCACCTTCTTCAGCGCGGCGTAGAACCGGTTGGCCGCGTAGCGCGGGTCGCGGATCTGCGCCGGGGTGCCCCAGCCCTGGCTGGGTCGCTGCTGGAACAGGCCGACCGAGTCACGGTCGCCGTCGGCGAGGTTGCGCAGCCCGGACTCCTGGTACGCGGTGGCCAGCGCGACGACCACGGCCCGCTCGGGCATGCCGCGCTTCGCGCCGATCGCCGCGATGGTCGCCGCGTTCGCCATCTGGTCGGCATCCAGTGCGACCCGGCCGTCAGCCTGCACGGTGCACTTTCGTGCCAGCACCGGCAGTTGAAGGCGGTCTCCGACCTGCCGTACGACGAGCCAGATCGCGATCACGGCGACGAGGATGAGCACCACTCCACCCGCCACGGCTGCCCGAGTTCGCACCCACACCCCCAGATCGACAAGTCTGCCAAGCGTACGTCCCCGCCGCCCCGTTCGGGTCGTCCGAGCGGTTCGGGGTCGGCTCGGCAGCTCCGCCCGGTTCGGGGTCGGCTCCGCCGACGCGTTCCGATCGAGGCATTCCCGCTTCAGGCGTGGTCTCACCTCCCCGTATGCCCTCTCCGACGCCACGGCCCGGCGACAATCGAGGCATCTGGTGCCAGGTCCGGCTGGTCGGGTGGCAAGCACCCTGCGTTCCGGCGGCCTGAACTGTTGTGCGCGTCACCGCCTCGACCCTGTGGGGAAGCGATTGACCGGTCAAGGACTTATCCCGGTTGACATGTCAATCGTTGGGCCTGCCGATCGGACACACGGGCGGCCGGACCGGCCACGGAGCAAGGAGGAATTCCATGGGAACGCTCGACGGCAAGGTTGTACTCGTCACCGGTACCGGCGGCGGTCTGGGACGCGTCGCGGCGCTGACGTTCGCGCGAGAGGGCGCGAAGGTCGTCGGAGCCGACATCCAGGTGGCCGGCAACGAAGAGACTGTCGAACTCGTCCGGATCGCCGGCGGTGAGATGACCGGCATCGCGCCGGTCGACCTCACCGACGCCGAGCAGGTGCGGAAGCTCGTCGAGGACGCCGCCGCGGCCTATGGCGGGCTCGACGTGGTCTACAACAATGCAGCCGCGCTCCGCTTCGGCCCGATGCCGGACTTCTCCGTCGAGGACTGGAGGTACACCATCACCGGCGAGCTCGACATTCCCTACTTCGTGTCGAAGTTCGCCTGGCCGCACCTGGTCCAGCGGGGCGGGGGCGTCATCATCAACGCCGCCTCCATGGCCGGCATGATCGCCGGTCAGGTCCCCCCGATGGTCGGCCACACCGCGGCGAACGCCGGCGTCATCGGTTTGACGCGACAGTTGGCGCTCGAAGGCGCCCCGCACGGGATCCGGGCGGTCGCCGTCAGCCCCGGGCCGATCCTCACCCCGGCCAGTGAGCGCGACCTGGGCGACAACCAGGAAGCCCGGGACGCGATCACCAGCAAGACCCTCCTCAAGCGGTTTGCCCGCCCCGAGGAGGTCGCCGAGTTGGTGGTGTTCCTCGCATCGGACCGGGCGTCGTACATCACCGGGGCGAACTACCCGGTCGACGGCGGCGCGACCGCCTGGTGACCCGACCCGGACGGCCGGGGGCACCACCCCTCGCAGGTGGCGTCCCCGCCGGCCCCGGCCCTACCCGTCCCCGGCCTTACTCGGCCTGATCGCCGGAACCACCGTCCAGAGCGGCCACCCATCGAGTCAATCTCTTCTCCCGGAAGGCGGTGACCCCCTCGCGCCCCTCGTCGGAGAGGAAATAGCCGGTCGAGAGAGCAGCCAGCCGGGCCAGGTCGCCACGCAGCTCGGCGTTGCCCGGCCGGCGCAGCAGCTCCTTCGCGCCGGCCAACGCGCCGGGCGCGCCGCGTACCAGCGAGTCGCAGAAACGCCGCACCGCCGCGTCCAGGTCGTCCGCCGGCACGGAGGCCGTGACCAGGCCGATCTCGGCGGCCCGTCGCCCGTCGAAGGTGTCCCCGGTCAGGTACAGCTCGGCGGCGGCGCGCGGGTGCAGCCGAGGCAGCACGGTCGCCGAGATCACCGCCGGGATCACCCCGATCCGCACCTCGGTGAACGCGAACGTCGCCTGATCGGCGCAGACCGCCAGATCGGCGGCGGCGATCAGGCCCAGCCCACCGGCTCGCGCCGGCCCGGCGACCCGGGCCAGCACCGGCTTCGGGCACTCCCAGAGCGCGGCGAGCACGTCGCCCAGCATCCCGGCGGGCACCGTCCCACTGGCGTACGCCGCGGCGGTCTCCTTCAGGTCAGCTCCCGAGCAGAAGACCGGGCCGGTGTGGTCGAGCACGATCACTCGGACCGCGTCGTCGGCGACCGCGTCCGCCAGCCCGGCCAGCAGTTGGGTCATCAGCCCGGTGGAGAGCGCGTTGCGGTTGTGCGGGCTGTCCAGGGTGAGGGTGGTCACCCCACGGGCCGTGGCGACCCGCACGAGGACGTCGGGAGAGGTCATGCCGGGCACACTAGTGGCCATGCCCGGCGTCCTTCCAGATGGTGAGACCGTCCCCGTAGACGGATCGCTGCCCGCCACCGCCACCACGGCGGTCGGCGCGCGCGGCTTCGGCGTGTACGTGCACGTCCCGTTCTGCGCCAGTCGCTGCGGCTACTGCGACTTCAACACCTACACGGCGGCCGAGCTGGGTGGTGGGGCCAGCCGCGAGGGGTACGCCGACACCGTCCTGGCCGAGCTGGCACTGGCGGCCCGGGTGCTCGGCGACAGCCCGCCGCCCCGGGTCGACACCGTCTTCGTCGGCGGCGGCACGCCCACCCTGCTCCCCGCCGACGACCTGGCCCGCATCCTCGACGGCATCGACCGCACCTGGGGGCTGGCCGCCGACGCCGAGGTCACCACCGAGGCGAACCCGGAATCGGTCACCCCGGAATCGTTGAAGCTGCTGCGGGCCGCCGGCTACACCCGGATCTCGCTGGGCATGCAGTCCGCCGCACCGGGAGTGCTGGCGATCCTGGACCGCAAACACAGCGCAGGCCGGGCCACCGCCGCCGCCCTGGAGGCGCGGGACGCCGGGTTCGAGCACGTCAACCTGGATCTGATCTACGGGACACCGGGGGAGCGGGCCGAGGACTTCGCCGCCTCACTGGACCAGGTCGTGGCGGCCGGGGTGGACCACGTCAGCGCGTACGCCCTGATCGTCGAGGACGGCACCCGGCTCGCCGCCCGGATGAAACGCGGCGAGCTGGCGTACCCCAGTGACGACGTGGCCGCGGACCGTTACCTCGCCGCGGAGGCCGCGCTCGACGCGGCCGGGCTCTCCTGGTACGAGGTCTCCAACTGGGCCCGCACCGACGAGGCGCGTTGCAGGCACAACCTGCTCTACTGGACCGGCGCGGACTGGTGGGGGCTGGGGCCGGGGGCGCACAGCCACGTCGGCGGGGTGCGCTGGTGGAACGTCAAACACCCCTCGGCGTACGCCCAGCGGTTGGCCGCGGGTGCGTCTCCCGGCCTGGCCCGGGAGGTGCTCACGGTCGACGAGGCGCACATGGAGGACGTGATGCTCCGGCTGCGACTCGCCAGTGGCCTGCCGCTGGCGGTGCTCGACGGCACCGGCCGGGCCGGTGCGGAGCGGGCGCTGGCCGACGGCCTGCTGGACGCCGATGAGTACGGGGCCGGTCGGGCGGTGCTCACCCTGCGCGGGCGGTTGCTCGCCGACGCGGTCGTGCGCGACCTGCTGCCCTGAGTGGGCTCCCGCTGCCCCGGAGCGGGGCAGCGGGTGCTGCGGGCCGGCCGGGGGAGCGGCCGGACCGGTTCACTTGATGAAGCTCGCAGAGAGCGGGTAGCGGTAGAGCTGGCCCTCGTTGGCTTTGATGCCAGCGATGATGCCGAACACGGCACCGAGGATGATGGCCGCCCCGACCCCGATGAAGCCGATCAGGATGCAGGACAGCACCCAGCCGACCAGACCGACGATCGACCAGATGAGCTGGAAGTTGAGCGCTGCCACAGCGTGCGCCCGCACCGTCGGGGACTGGTTGCCGCGTGCCAGCATCGCCACCAGCGGGGCGATCCAGCCGAGCACGCCGCCGCTGATGATCATGCCGGCGGCGCCGCCGAAGTGCGCGACCAACGCCCAGGTCTTGTCCTCGTTGTTGGCATAGCCGCCGCCGGGGCCGCCGTAGGCGCCACCGGTCGGGTAGCCGCCAGCGGGGTAACCGCCGGGCGGGGGGTAACCGCCGGGCGGCGGATAGCCACCCGCCGGAGGGTAGCCACCTGACGGCGGTTGGTCACCGGTGGGCGGCGGATAGCCACCGGCCGGGGGATAGCCGCCCGGGCCGGGTGCCCCGGACAGTGGTGCGGTGGGCGGCTCGGCCGACGGGAAAGAACTCGGGGAGGTCGGCTCCGGCGGGTAGTCGCCGGGCTCACCCGCTCCGGGAGGGCGAGGAGGTTCAGTCATGGATGTCACGGTAGAGGCCCGTGGCAACGCCGCACCAGAGCGACTCCGCCCGGCAGTCTGGGCCGATCGGCCCAGCGGGGTGGCGCGGGCCGCAGCGATGAGCCGCCGTTGATCATCGCGCCGGCGGGTACGCCGACGTAGACTGGCACTCGTTACAGTCGAGTGCCAGGACGGCTCGGCCGGCCCATGGCGCCGGCGGCCGACGTGCGACAGGAGGTGCGGAGAATGGGTCTCGACGACCGGAAGCTCGCCGTGCTCCGCGCGATCGTCGAGGACTACGTCTCCACCCAGGAGCCGGTCGGCAGCAAGGCGCTGGTCGAGCGGCACCAGCTCGGCGTCTCCCCGGCCACGGTCCGCAACGACATGGCCGTGCTGGAGGAAGAGGGCTACATCCGGCAGCCGCACACCAGCGCCGGCCGGGTGCCCACCGATCGCGGCTACCGCCTCTTCGTCGACCGGTTGTCCCGGGTCAAGCCGCTCACCCCGGCCGAGCGCCGGGCCATCGAGCGCTTCCTGGTCGGCGCGGTCGACCTCGACGACGTGGTGCACCGCACGGTGCGGCTGCTCGCTCAGCTGACCCGGCAGGTGGCCGTCGTGCAGTACCCGAGCCTGGCTCGTTCCTCGGTTCGTCACCTGGAGCTGGTGCCGATCTCCACCACCCGGCTGATGCTCGTCATGATCGCCGACACCGGGCGCGTGGAGCAGCGGCTGGTGGAGCTGCCCGGGCCGGTGCCCGCCGACAACGTCACCGACCTGCGTCGGTTGGTCAACGAAAAGCTCGCCGGTGCCCGGCTGTCCGACACCCCGCCGTTGGTGCAGGCGCTTGTCGAAGAGGCGCCGGCCGAGCTGCGTCCGACGATGACCACCCTCGCCACGGTGCTCCTGGAGACGCTGGTCGAGCGCCACGAGGAACGCATCGCCCTGGCCGGCACCGCCAACCTCACCCGGGGCGGCCTGCTCGACTTCCAGGGTTCGCTGCGGCCGATCCTCGAGGCGCTGGAGGAGGAGGTCGTGCTCCTCAAGCTCATCGGCGAGACCGAGCCGAGCACGACCCGGGTGCTGATCGGCGACGAGAACGAGTTCGACAACCTGCGCGCCGCCTCCGTGGTCAGCACCGGGTACGGCCCCGGCGCCACGATCGTCGGCGGCCTGGGGGTGCTGGGGCCCACCCGGATGGACTACCCCGGCAATATCGCCACGGTGCGCGCCGTGGCACGCTACGTGGGCGAGTTGCTGGCCCAGAACTGACAGTCAGGGCCGACGGCCGGCTGCCGCCGGATCGGCGCAACGCGAGACGAACATGAGGACACGGAACGCAGTGGCCAGGGACTACTACGGCATTCTCGGTGTGAGCCGGGAAGCCTCCGATGACGAGATCAAGCGCGCCTACCGCAAGTTGGCGCGCCAGTTCCACCCGGACGTCAATCCGGACCCGGAGGCTCAGGAGAAGTTCAAGGACATCAACGCCGCGTACGAGGTCCTCTCGGACGACCGGAAGCGGCAGATCGTCGACCTGGGTGGCGACCCGCTCGCCCCGGGTGGCGGGGGCGGCGCTGGCGGCCCGGGTGGTCCGGGTGGTGCCGGCCCGTTCGTCGGTTTCCAGGACATCATGGACGCGTTCTTCGGTGGCGCGGCCGGTGGCGCCCGTGGCCCGCGTCCGCGTACCCGCCCGGGTGCCGACGCGATCCTGCGACTCGAGTTGGACCTGCACGAGACGGCGTTCGGCGTCGAGGCGCCGATCACCGTCGACACCGCCGTGCTCTGCACCACCTGCTCCGGAGCGGGCACGGCCGCCGGCACCCACCTGGCGACCTGCGAGGCGTGCGCCGGGCGGGGTGAGGTGCAGTCGGTGCAGCGCACCTTCCTCGGCCAGGTGGTTTCCGCCCGGCCGTGCACCGTGTGCCAGGGCTACGGCACCACCATCCCGCACCCCTGCCCCACCTGCGCCGGCGACGGACGGGTGCGCACCCGCCGCTCGCTGACCGTCAAGATCCCGGCCGGCGTCGAGGACGGCATGCGGATCCGGCTGGCCCAGCAGGGCGAGGTGGGCCCGGGTGGCGGCACGGCCGGTGACCTCTACGTGGAGATCCACGAGCGGCCGCACGACGTGTACTCCCGCAAGGGCGACGACCTGCACTGCCGCGTCACCGTGCCGATGACCGCGGCGGCGCTCGGCACCCGCCTGACCATCAAGACCCTGGACAGCGAGGAGACGGTCGACGTCAAGGCCGGCACCCAGCCGGCCAGCACGCTGCGGCTGCGCGCCCGGGGTGTGCCACACCTGCGCGGCACCGGCCGCGGCGACCTCTACGTGCACCTGGACGTCCGGACGCCGACAAAGCTCGACCCGGACCAGGAGAAGATGCTGCGCGACTTCGCCAAGACCCGCGGTGAGGAGGTCGCCGAGTTGTCCAAGCAGGGCGGCTTCTTCTCCCGGATGCGCGACGCGTTCAACGGGCACGCCTGAGGTGTCCGCGCCGCTGTTCCTGGTCGAGGCGCTGCCCACCGGCGACGCATTCACCCTGGACGGCCCGGAGGGGCACCACGCCGCGACCGTGCAGCGGCTGCGCGTCGGCGAGGAGTTGCTGCTCGCCGACGGTCGGGGCGGCACGGCCACCGCGGTGGTCACCGCGGTCGGCCGGGGCAGCCTGGAGGTCACCATCACCTCGCGGGGGTACGCGGACGCGCCCGTACCCCGGCTGGTGACCGTGCAGGGCATCGCCAAGGGCGACCGGGGTGAGCTGGCCGTGCAGGCGATGACCGAGGTCGGGGTCGACGAGATCGTGCCCTGGGCGGCGTCCCGCTCGGTGACGCAGTGGCGCGGCGACCGTGGCGTACGCGCCCGGGACAAGTGGGTGGCCACCGCCCGGGAGGCGGCCAAGCAGGCGCGCCGCCCCTGGCTGCCGGTGGTGGCCGGTGCGCCCGACGAGTCCACCGCGACGGTGGCCCGCCGGATCGCCGGTGCCGCCGCCGGGTTCGTGCTGCACGAGGAGGCCCAGGAGCGGCTGACCACCGCCGAGCTGCCGTCCTCCGGTGAGATCGTCCTGGTGGTGGGGCCGGAAGGTGGCATCGCCCCGGCCGAGCTGACGGCTTTCCAGGAGGCCGGCGGCCGGCCGGTGCGGCTCGGGCCGGCCGTGCTGCGTACCTCCACCGCCGGCGTGGCGGCGCTCAGCGTGCTCGCCGCCCGGCTCGGCCGCTGGTAGTCCCAACCCTGCCGCTCGTGGTTCAGCTACGCAGGTAGGAAGCTCCGTTGAGGTCGACGATCGTGCCGGAGGTCCATTCGGCCTCCGGCGAGGCCAGCCAGTGCACGGCGGCGGCGATCTCCTCCGGTCGGGCCACCCGACCGAACGGGCTCTGCGCCCGGATGGCCGCGCCCTGCTCCCCGCGCAGGTGCTCGGTGGTCATGTCGGTCGCCACGAAGCCCGGCGCGACGGTGGCGACCGTGATGCCGTACGGCGCGAGCGCCACGGCGAGGGACTGGCCCAGTGCGTTCAGCCCCGCCTTGCTGGCGCCGTACGCCGGCTGGTCCGGCTCGCCGCGGAACGCACCTCGGGACGAGACGTTGACGATCCGGCCGCCGCGTTCCCGCATGTGCTGGGCAGCGCACCAGGTGACGTTGCCCGCCCCGGTCAGATTGGTCTCCAGCACCTGCCGCCAGCGCTTCTGCCACTGCTCGTAGGAGGCGCCGAAGACGGGGTGCGGGTCGTCCCGGTCGCCGTACATCCCGGCGTTGTTGACCAGCACGTCCAGACCGCCGAGCAGCTCGGCGGCCCGGTCCACCATGGCCCGGACCGCGTCCGGGTCGGTGAGGTCGGCACGGACCACCACGTGCCCGGTGCCGGGCAACTGCGCGCGCAGTTCCTCGGCCGCGTCGCCGGAGTCGCGGTGGTGGATCGCCACCCGATCACCACTGGTCGCGAACGCCGTCGCCACCGCGCGGCCGATCCCGCGTGAGGCACCGGTCACGAGTACCGCTCGATCTGTCATGCCGGCCATCCTGCCTGAGCCGTCGCGCCCCTACTTACACTGCCCCGATGGGATCCGATTGCCTGTTCTGCCGCATCGTCGCCGGGGAGATCCCGGCCACCGTGGTCCGGGAGACCGACACCACGCTCGCCTTCCGTGACATCGACCCGAAGGCGCCGGTGCACGTCCTGGTCATTCCGAAGGAGCATTACGCGGACATCGCCACGCTCGCCCAGGGTGACCCGGCGTTGACCGCGGACGTGCTGGCGACGTCCGCGGCGGTGGCCGAGGACGAGGGCCTGCTCGGCGACGGTTTCCGGCTGATGTTCAACACCGGCGCGTACGGCGGGCAGGAAGTGTTCCACGCGCACGCACACCTGCTCGGTGGCGCACCGCTCGGCCCGATGCTCGCTCGGGACCTGACATGAGCGAGCGCAGCGAGCGAACCAGCAGCCTGGCGCCTCGCGCCGGCGCGCAGCGAAGCGGAGCGGCGGCGTGAGCGCCGGTCCGGCGCCGGAATCCCGAGTGGACGAGCGCCTTGGCCGGCTGGTCCGGCGGGTGCAGGCCGACGCCCGGGTGCCGGCGGTGTCGGCGGCGCTGCACCGGGCCGACCGACCGCTCTGGAGCTGCACCATCGGCGCGACCGGCACCGACAACCCGCTGGGGCCGGGCACCCAGTTCCGGATCGGCTCGATCACCAAGACCTTCACCGCGGTGCTCGTCCTCCAGTGCCGCGACGACGGGCTGCTGGGCCTGGACGACCCGATCGGCCGGCACCTGGATCTCCCCGCGCACGGCGAGTTGACCGTCCGCCGGTTGCTGTCGCACACCGGTGGCCTGCAACGCGAGCCGTTCGGCGACGTCTGGGACAGCCTGCGCGCGCCGGACGCCGAGCAGTTGCTGGCTGAGCTGGACCGGGCCGAGCGGGTGCTGCCGACGGGCCGCCGGTTCCACTACTCCAACCTGGGTCTGGCCGTGCTGGGCCAACTCGTCGCCCGGTTGCGCGGCGAGAGTTGGGCGCAGTCGCTCACCGAGCGGGTTCTGACGCCGCTGGGGTTGACCGACACCACCGTGACCCCTCGGCCGACGGCGGCCACCGGGTTCCTGGTCGACGCGTACTCCGACGAGGCACACCCGGAGCCGCCGACCGATTTCGGCGCGGTCGGCCCGGCCGCCCAGCTCTGGAGCACCGCGACCGACCTGGCCCGCTGGGCGGCGTTCCTCGCCGACCCGGCCGCACTGGACCCGGCCGGTGTGGTCCTCGCCCCCGCGACGCTGGACGAGATGCGCTGGCCGCTGACCACCACCGACGAGACGCTCTGGGGCGCGGGCTTCGGGCTCGGGCTGATCCTGGTTCCGCAGGGGGATCGGGTGGTGCACGTGGGGCACGACGGGGCGATGCCCGGTTTCCTCGCCGCGGCGTACGGCCGGCGAGGAGGCGACGGCACGGCCGGCGCGATGGGCGCTGCGGTGCTCGGCTCGTCCGGCACGGCGGCCGAGGTGTTCGATCTACCGCACCGGCTGCTCGCGGCGGCGGTCGAGCACGACCCGGCCGAGATCGAGCCCTGGCGGCCTGGTGCACCCGCGCCGACGGCTCTGCGGGGAGTGCTCGGCCGTTGGTGGGGCGAGGGCTTCGAGTACGTCTTCTCCTGGCACGACGGCGCCCTGCGGGCGCGGGGGGCCGGTGACCCGGCGGGGCGTCCACCGGCGATCTTCACCCCCCTGCCGGACCAGCCGGACGTGTTCCGGACGGTCTCCGGTCGGGAGGCCGGTGAGCTGCTGCGGCTGACCCGGGACGAGGCTGGCGCGGTGGTCCGGATGCACTGGGCGACGTACCGGTTCACCCGCCACCAGGAGACCTTCGACCGGTACGACTTCCGGGCCGGGAGTTGATCGCGGCCAGCGGAAATGGGCGCGATGCGCCCCGCGTTGACCCGATACGATGGGTGTAACGTCCGCAGGCCGTGCCAGCAGAGCCGGCTTCGAGATCGAGAGCAGGTGGCGCAGGGCCCTTCGGCCCGACCTATGACCGGCACCCCACCTCCCGGCCCGCCCCGGGTGCAGACCAAGATCACCGTGCCCGACTCGAAGATCATGGTCAATCTGCTCGGCGCAGGCGACGAGATCCTTCGACTCGTCGAACGCTCGGTCAACAGTGACGTGCACGTCCGCGGCAACGAGATCACCATCACCGGTGACCCCGCGGACAACGCCCTCGCCGAGCGGGTCTTCAGTGAGCTGCTCGAACTCATCGAGAAAGGCGAGACCCTGACCACTGACGCCGTCCGGCGTACCGTCGGCATGCTCGAGCAGGGCAGTGCCGAGCGGCCCGCCGAGGTTCTGACGCTCAACATCCTCTCCCGTCGCGGGCGCACCATCCGCCCCAAGACCCTCGGGCAGAAGCGGTACGTCGACGCGATCGACACCCACACCATCGTCTTCGGCATCGGCCCGGCCGGCACCGGAAAGACCTACCTGGCGATGGCGAAGGCCGTCCAGGCGTTGCAGGCCAAGCAGGTCAACCGGATCATCCTGACCCGGCCGGCGGTGGAGGCGGGCGAGCGACTGGGCTTCCTGCCCGGCACGCTCAACGAGAAGATCGACCCGTACCTGCGCCCGCTCTACGACGCGTTGCACGAGATGCTCGACCCGGAGACGATCCCGAAGCTGATGGCCCAGGGGACGATCGAGGTCGCGCCACTCGCCTACATGCGCGGTAGGACCCTCAGCGACGCGTTCATCATCCTGGACGAAGCACAGAACACGACGCCCGAGCAGATGAAGATGTTCCTCACCCGGCTCGGCTTCAACTCCAAGATCGTCGTGACCGGTGACATCACCCAGGTGGACCTTCCCGGCGGGACGAGCAGCGGCCTGCGGGTCGTCCGGGAGATCCTGGAAAACGTCGACGACGTGCACTTCGCCCAGTTGTCCAGTTCCGACGTGGTTCGCCACCGGCTGGTCGGGGAGATCGTCGACGCGTACGCCCGCTGGGACGCCGAGCGGGAGAATCAGCAGGCGCAGGGCGTTCACGCCGTGCCCGGGCGACCCGCCCAGGGCGGCCGATCCGGCCGCCGCCGCTAAAGCAGAGGAAAGCAGTTGTCCATCGAGATCGCCAACGAGTCCGGTGTCGAGGTCGACACCGACGCCGTGCTCGCCGTCGCCCGGCACGCCCTCGACGAGATGGGGGTCAACCCCCTCGCCGAGTTGTCCGTGCTGCTGGTCGACATCGACTACATGACCGAGCTGAACCACCGCTGGATGGGTGGCGACGGCCCGACCGACGTGCTCGCCTTCCCCATGGACGAGGGCAGCGTCGACCACGGCCCGGGTGAGTCCGCGCCGGCCGGCGGCGAGCCAGCTCTGCTCGGCGACATCGTGCTCTGCCCGGAGGTCGCGGCCAAGCAGGCGGCGACCGCCGGGCACGCACCGGCCGACGAGCTGCACCTGCTCACCGTGCACGGGGTGCTGCACCTGCTCGGCTATGACCACGCCGAGCCGGAGGAGGAGCGGGAGATGTTCGCCCTCCAGGCCCGCCTGCTCACGAGCTGGCGGTCGACCCGCACCCAGTGATGTCCACTCCTCCGTTACTGGCGGCCGGCGCCACCGCCGGCCTTCCCGACCTGCAGCTGATCGTCTTCGCGGCCGGCCTGGTGGTGTTGGCCGGTCTGATCGCGATGACCGAGGCGGCGCTCGCCGCGGTCTCGCCAGCCCGGGCCGCCGAGCTGGCCCGCGACGGCGTGCGTGGCGCCCGCACCCTCCAGGTCGTCGCCGGCGACGTCGTCCGGCACCTCAACCTGCTCCTGCTGTTGCGGCTGCTCGCCGAGCTGACCGCCACCACACTGGTGGCGCTGGTCGCGGTGGACAGCTTCGGCGCCGGCTGGCGGGCCGCGCTGGTGACCGCCGGCGCGATGACCGTGGTCAGCTTCGTGGTGGTCGGCGTCGCTCCGCGCACCATCGGCCGGCAGCACGCGTACGCCGTGGGTCGAGCGGTGGCGCCGCTGGTCCGCTGGCTGGGCCGGGCGCTCAACCCGCTCGCGTCGTTGCTGATCCTGATCGGCAACGCGGTCACGCCGGGGCGTGGCTTCCGGGAGGGGCCGTTCGCCAGCCAGGTCGAGTTGCGTGAGCTGGTCGACCTGGCCGAGCAGCGCGGGGTGGTCGAGCACGGCGAGCGTCAGATGATCCACTCGGTGTTCGCGCTCGGGGACACCATCGCCCGAGAGGTGATGGTGCCGCGTACCGAAATGGTGTGGATCGAGGAGGGCAAGACGCTCGCGCAGGCGTTGGTGCTCTTCCTGCGTTCCGGCTTCTCCCGCATCCCGGTGATCGGCGAGAGCGTCGACGACGTGCTCGGTGTGCTCTACCTCAAGGATCTGATCCGGCGCTCCCGCGGCGGAGACCCGGAGGCCGAGCAGCTGCCGGTGGCGGAGCTGATGCGCCCGGCGACCTTCGTACCGGAGTCCAAGCCGGTCGACGACCTGCTGTCGGAGATGCAGGCGGCCCGCAACCACCTGGTCATCGTGGTCGACGAGTACGGCGGCACCGGCGGCCTGGTCACCATCGAGGACATCCTGGAGGAGATCGTCGGTGAGATCACCGACGAGTACGATGTCGAACGCCCGCCGGTCGAACGTCTGACGGACTCCTCGGTGCGGGTGACCGCCCGCCTGCCGGTGGAGACTCTGGGCGAGATGTTCGACACCGATCTGCCCACCGACGAGGTGGAGACGGTCGGTGGCCTGCTGGCCCAGTCGCTGGGACGCGTGCCGATCCCCGGCGCGGAGGTCGAGGTCGCCGGTCTCCGGCTGGTCGCCGAGGGCACCACCGGCCGGCGCAACCGGATCGACACCGTCCTGGTCAGCCGGGTGGAGTCGGGCCATGAGCAGGACACCGCGGGGCGCGGCGAACACGCCGGCCCCGGGCACGACACGAACAACTATCGAGACGACGAGAGGCAATCCGCCGATGCCTGACACATCCGCCGCGCCTGCCGCCCGGCCCACCCCCACCGCGTCGGGCGCGTTGAGCGCCGAGGACGGCAAACTCGTCGTCCTGGCCCGGGGAGCACGCGGACGGGTCGGCGCCGTAGAGGGCGCCGCGGTCCGGGATCAGGACGGCCGGACGTACGCCGCGGCAAGTGTCGCGTTGCCCTCGCTGACCCTCACCGCGTTGCAGTTGGCGGTCGCGTCGGCCGTGGCGGCAGGAGCAAGCCGGTTGGAGGCCGCAGTGGTGGTGACCGAGGCATCGACCCTGGATGGCGCCGGGCATGCGGCGGTGCGTGACCTCGCGGTGGACGCCCCGATCCACCTGGCCGCGCCGGACGGCACGGTCCTCGGCACGGTGACTCAGTGAGCCCCGTGCAGGACCCGCAGGGCCGGCCCTACCGGGCTGGGTTCGGTTGCTTCGTCGGCCGGCCCAACGCTGGCAAGTCGACGCTGACCAACGCCATCGTCGGCACCAAGATCGCGATCACCTCGAACAAGCCGCAGACCACCCGGCACGTCATCCGGGCCGTGCTGCACCGTCCGGAATCGCAGCTGGTCCTGGTCGACACCCCGGGCCTGCACCGCCCCCGTACCCTGCTCGGCGAGCGCCTCAACGACCTGGTCCGGTCCACCTGGACGGAGGTCGACGTGATCGGCCTGTGCATCCCGGCCGACGAGCCGGTCGGGCGTGGCGACCGGTTCATCAGCGGTGAGCTGGCCGAGTTGAAGGCGACCGTGTTGGCGGTGGTCACCAAGACCGACCTGGTGGACAAGCGCCGCCTGGCGGAGCAGTTGCTCGCCGTCAGCGAGATGGGGGAGTTCGCCGAGATCGTGCCGGTGAGCGCGGTCTCCGGGCACCAGGTCAACACCCTGGTCGACGTGATGACCAAGTACCTGCCGCAGTCGCCGCAGCTCTACCCGGACGACATGCTGACCGACGATCCCGAGCAGGTGCTGGTCGCGGAGCTGATCCGGGAGGCTGCCCTGGAGGGGGTCCGCGACGAGCTGCCGCACTCCATCGCCGTGGTGGTGGAGGAAATGATCCCCGAGGGTCAGGTCATGAAGATCTACGCCGACCTGTACGTGGAACGGCCCAGCCAGAAGGCCATCGTGCTCGGCCACAAGGCGAGCCGCCTCAAGGAGGTCGGCACCAACGCCCGCCGGCAGATCGAGGAGTTGCTGGGTGGCCGCGTCTATCTCGACCTGCACGTGCGGGTCGCGAAGGACTGGCAGCGTGACCCGAGGCAGTTGCGCAAGCTGGGTTTCTGACCTACCTCGTCGAGGCGGATGCCCGGCCGACGACATGATCATCTTCGGTCGGGCAGATGGGGAAGTTCACGTTCGGGTGGGGGCCGCGCCCGTTTGGTGCGGGAGCCGCGCAGGGTAGGGGAGATATGCCCCGCGTCCCCGACCGAGATGCAGGCTGATGCGCAACAGGTATCTCGATCTGCTCCGTTTCCTGGCCATCGTCCGAGTGATCGTCTACCACGTCACCGGGTACGCGACCCTCACCCTCGTCTTCCCAGCCATGTCGGTGATGTTCGCGCTGGCCGGCTCGCTGATGGCCGCGTCGCTGACCCGCTCCGGGCCGGCGGCGGTCGGGCGTCGACTGCGCCGGCTGCTGCCGTCGCTCTGGGTGCTCGCCGTGATCGTCGTACCGGCCATGCTGCTCAGCGGTCTGGCGGTGACCCCCCGAGTGCTGCTGTGGCTGTTTCCGATCACCGACCCGCCGGCCAACAACTGGGGTGCCCTGGCGCTGAGCGTCATCTGGTACCTGCGCGACTACCTCTGGTTCGTGCTCGCCTCACCCGTCGCGTTCTGGCTGTTTCGGCGTGCTCCACTGCTCACCCTGCTGGCCCCGTACCTCCTGCTGGTGGCGATCGAGGTGGGGATCTACCCGGCGCCGCCGCCGGTGCTGCGTGAGTTCGGGCTCTACTTCGGCGCGTGGATGCTCGGCTTCGCCCATCACGCCGGGATGCTGCGCCGGCTCTCCGGCCGGGTGCTCTACCCACTCGCACTCGCACTCGCGGTCGGCGGCGGCGCCTGGATCATCGGGCATCCCGGCCCGCGCGGGTACGACCTGAACGACAACCACCTGGGCAACGCCCTCTGGTCGGCCGCGTTCATCCTGATCGCGTTGGGTCGGGAACCCTCCGGGGTGAGCTGGCTGGGCCGCAGCCGACTGGCCGACCGGGCGGTGACCGTGGTCAACCGGCGGGCGCTCACCATCTACCTCTGGCACATGCCGTTCGTGGTGGCGCTCACTCCGCTGGTCGGCCTGGTGGGTTGGTCCCCTCGGCAACCGGTGGGATTGGCCATCCGGGTGCTGCTCGTCTTCGCGCTGGTCGGGCTGGTCACCTTGGCCGTCGGCTGGGTCGAGGACGTCGCCGCCCGTCGCCGGCCGGAGCTGATCCCCGGCGGCCCGATCCAGTCCGCCGAGCCGGCGGTCCGGGCGGGTACCGAATCGGCGCTCCGGGCCGACACTGCGCTCCGGGCCGACACTGCGCTCCGGGCCGACACTGCGCTCCGGGCTGACGGCGAAGCGGCGGACGGTGCCGGGACGGCGGGGGCGACCGGCGAACGAGCGGTGGTACCGGCGCAGCGGGTGGCTGGGGAGACCGCCAGCGTCGAGATCAACGCTGGCGGATCGTGAGATTGCCGCTGCTGGCCGAACCGTCGAGCATCAGGGACGCCGCCGGGTTGTCGGTGACGGTGACGGTCTTGTCGCCGGAGTTGGCGTTGGCTCGGACCCGGTAGCTGCCCTCCGGCACCAGCAGCGTGACGTCACCGCTGGACGCCTGGACCCGGGCCGAGGCGGGCTTGTCCAGCTCGACGTTCACATTGCCAGAGGTGGCCTCCGCGTCGACCGTGCCGCTCAGCCGGCGTGCGCTGATGTCTCCGGACGAGGCGCGCAGCCGTACCGCGGCAGCGGCCTCGCTCACCTCGATGTTGCCGGATTGGGCCTCCACCCCGAGCGCGCCCGACGCACCGGAGATCCGCACGTCGCCCGAGCTCACCCGTAGGTCCACCGCGCTTACCCGGCTCAGCTCGATGTTGCCGGAGCTGGTCTCGCCCTGCACCGCCACGCCCTCCGGCACCGTCACCTCGTACGAGATGCTGCACCGCGAGCCGCAGTTGGTGTCCAGCACCAGCTCGCTGCCCTTGATCTCGTACCGGGCGTTGTCGGGTTCACCGCCCTGGTAGCGCACCACCCGCTTGATCCGCACCTGGGACGCCGGGCCGGTGCCGCGGACCACCACGTCGCCCGAACCACCCGACAGGCGAATCGTGGTGATCTGGACTTCCTCGGTGTTGTCGTAGTCGAGCCGGCGGAACGACAGGTTGTCGCACCCGGCGAGCACGATGAGGGTGGCGGCGAGGCCCAGCGCGACGGGAGCGACGGTGCGACGACGGCGCGGGGTGGTGGTCCGGTGTAGTGCCATGGCCAGCACGCTACGGCCGAGCGCGAGCCCGGCGCATCGGGGTTCATCCGCGCATCCACCCCGAACCAACCCTGATTTCACACCCCGAGGGAGAATGGCCCGATGGCCGGGTATCGCCGACAGCTCTACCGCGACGACGCGGTGGTGCTGCGTGTGCAGAAACTCGGCGAGTCCGACCGGATCATCACCCTGCTCACCCGCCGGCACGGCCGGCTGCGCGCGGTGGCCCGGGGGATCCGCCGCACCACCAGCAAGTTCGGTGCCCGGCTGGAGCCGTTCGGCCACGTCGACCTCCAACTCGCTGGCGACCCGAAGGGCAACCACGGCAGCTCACTGCACACCGTCAGCCAGGTCGAGGGCATCGAGCTGTACGGCAAACGGTTCCTGGGGGATTACCCCCGCTACACGGCGGCCAGCGCGATCGCCGAGACGGCCGAACGGCTGACCCCGGTCGAGCGGGAGCCGTCGCTACGGCTGTTCCAGCTCACCGTGGGCGCACTGAAGGCGCTGTCCCGGGGCGAACATGACACCACCCTGGTGCTCGACGCGTACCTGCTGCGCGGGATGTCCCTCGCGGGCTGGGCGCCGGCGCTGATCGCCTGCGCGGTGTGCGGCACCCCCGGGCGGCACCGGGCGTTCTCCGTGCCGGCCGGCGGCGCGGTCTGCCCGGATTGTCGGCCGCCCGGGGCGGCCCACCCCGCGCCGGCCACCATCGACCTGATGTCCGCGCTGACCACCGGCGACTGGGTGGTCGCCGACGCCACCGACTCCGGCGTACGCCGGGAGTGCAGTGGGCTGGTCGCGGCTCACCTGCAGTGGCACCTGGAGCGCGCGTTACGCTCGCTGCCGCTGGTCGACCGGGGTCCCTCGGTGGCCGGCACGGCCCCGTCACCGGAAGGCACCGGGGCCGTGGTGCTCCAGCCACGTGGCGACATCGAGGCCGGGGCGGACAGCGCGAGCAGGGAGTGACCGAGTGATCCGATCGAAGAAGGCCGGCCGGCGCGAGCCGACGCCGCCGACACCGCATCCGTCCGGCGCCCGGCCGCCAGCGCTGCCCACCGAAGCGGTGCCGAAGCACGTGGCGGTGGTGATGGACGGCAACGGTCGCTGGGCCAAGGAACGCGGGCTGGCTCGCACCAAGGGGCACGAGGCGGGGGAGCACAGCCTCTTCGACACCATCGAGGGTGCCATCGAGATGGGCATCCCGTACCTGTCGGTGTACGCGTTCTCCACCGAGAACTGGCGGCGCTCGCCCGACGAGGTCCGGTTCCTGATGGGGTTCAACCGGGACGTGATCCGTCGCCGCCGCGACCAACTGGTCGACCTCGGCGTCCGGGTGGTCTGGTCGGGTCGGACCGGGCGGTTGTGGAAGAGCGTCATCTCCGAGTTGCAGACCGCCGAGGAGATGTCCCGCGACAACTCGACGTTGACCCTGCAGTTCTGCGTCAACTACGGCGGGCAGGCCGAGATCGGCGACGCCGCCGCCGCGATCGCCCGCGACGTGGCGGCCGGCCGGCTGGATCCGGCGAAGGTCAGTGAGAAGACCGTCGCCAAATACCTCTACCACCCGGAGGTCCCGGAGGTGGACCTGTTCCTGCGCCCCTCCGGGGAGGAACGGATCTCCAACTTCCTGCTCTGGCAGGCCGCGTACGCGGAGCTGGTCTTCCTGGACACGCTCTGGCCCGACTTCGATCGCCGCCACCTCTGGTATGCGTGCGAGTTGTACGCGCAGCGGGACCGACGCTTCGGCGGAGCGCTGCCCAACCCGGTCGCCCCGGTCGTCTGAGTCGACGCGCTTACCCTCACGTCACTCTGGGTATCACCTATGTCAGAAGCCACTGACGGAGGTGAACCCACATGATCCAGAAGCGCATTGCCCAGTGGGCGGTGATGGCGGTAGCGGTGCCACTGGCGGCTGCCGGTGCCCGCCGGCTCAGCCACACCCTGGAGGCCCGGCGTGGTCCCTCCGGGGCGACGCGGATGCTGACCAGAGGTGCGGACCTGATCCGCCCGCAAAAGGCCAAGCGCCGCCGGCTCTTCTGACCCCCAGACCCCACCTTCCGGCGCCGTCCGCACACCGTGCAGGCGGTGCCGGCCCATGCCCGCTTCATCCCGACCCGGCTCACCCTCGCGGTCGGTTGTTCTGGGGTCCTGCGGGACGGGGACGGGTAGGGTCCGGAGGTGGTGGGACGACGGCGATGGGGGTGGAAGTGCGGGACCTTCGGTACAAGATGATCATGGCGTTGAACGCGGCTGACCTCGGTGATCCGATGTGCGAGCAGGTAGCCGACATCTGTGCCGAGATCGCCGAGCAGCACTGCGCCGAATTCGGTCACACACCGCAGCTGCGTACCGGCGAGATCGCCGAGCTGGCCACCGGCGACCCGGCCCTGACCTGGGCGCCGACGACCTCCGACACCGGGCAGCGTGCCTGGTGACCGCCCCCGCCCCCGCGGTCGACGTCCGCCGTGGTGAGGATCGCTTCGCCACCCGGATCTCCTGGCTCGACTCCAAGCACTCGTTCTCGTTCTCCCGGCACTACGACCCGGCCAACACCCACCACGGTCTGCTGCTGGTCAACAACGACGACGTGGTGCACCCGGGGGCCGGCTTCGAAACCCACCCGCACCAGGACATGGAGATCATCACCTGGGTGCTGCGCGGCTCCCTGGTGCATCAGGACTCCACCGGGCACTCCGGGGTGATCTACCCGGGCCTGGCCCAGCGGATGAGCGCCGGCACCGGCATTCTGCACTCCGAGAAGAACGACGCCTGGCGGCTCAACAACCAGGAGCCGCACACCGACCCGGTCCACTTCGTGCAGATGTGGGTGCTCCCCGACGAGGAGGGCGTCGACCCCGGTTACGAACAGCTGGAGATCGAGGACGAGCTGCTCCGTGGCGGCCTGGTGCCGATCGCCTCCGGGATGGACCGCTACGACGGGGCGTCGGCGATTCGGATCCGCAACCGGTACGCGACTCTGCACGCCGCCCGTCTCGCCCCCGGCGACGAGGTCACCATCCCCGACGCGCCCTTCGTGCACCTGTATGTGCCCAACGGCACGGTGATCCTGGAGGACAGCGGCCCGCTCGGCACCGGCGACGCGGCCCGGCTCACCAGGACCGGCGGCCGGCGGGTCACCGCCGACGAACCAGCCGAGATCCTCGTCTGGGAGATGCACGCCACCGTCGCCTGACGCTTACCCGCGCCAGAAGCGGCCCCGGCGCCGCCGTGATCTCGCCCGAACATGGATGTAGTGGCCTCCCCGCCGGGGCAGACCACTACATCCAGGGTCGGGCACGATCACGGCGGCGCGGGGCACCAGTTCCCGGCTACGCAGGCGACTCGGTGCGGTCGCCGGCCCAGGTGGTGTGGAACGAGCCCTCGCGGTCCACCCGCTGGTAGGTGTGCGCACCGAAGTTGTCCCGCAGGCCCTGGATCAGCGCGGCGGGCAGCCGCTCGGCGCGCAGCGCGTCAAAGTACGCCAGCGACGACGAGAACGCGGGCGTCGGCACACCGGCCCGGGCCGCGTCGGCCACCACCCGCCGCCAGCTCGGCACGCCAGCGCCGACCGCCTCGGCGAAGTACGGCGCCACCAGCAGCGTCGGCAGGTCGGGCTGTTCGTCGTACGCCTCGCGGATCCGGTCCAGGAAGCGGGCGCGGATGATGCAGCCGCCCCGCCAGATCGTCGCCATGCCTCCCAGGTCGATGTCCCAGTCGTACTCCTGGCTGCCGGCGCGAATGTGGTCGAAACCCTGCGCGTACGCGACGATCTTGGAGGCGAGCAGCGCGCGGCGAACGTCCTCGACGAAGGCGTTCCGGTCCGCGACCTGCCACTTCTCACCCGCGTCCGGGAACGCCCGCCGCGCGGCCTCCCGCTGGTCGACGTGCCCGGAGAGCGAGCGGGCGAAGGTCGCCTCGGCGATCCCGGTGATCGGAATACCCAGGTCCAGTGCACTCTGCACGGTCCACCGGCCGGTGCCCTTCTGCTCGGCCCGGTCCTGCACGATGTCGACGAACGAGCGGCCGGTCGCCGCGTCGGTGTGCGCGAGCACGTCGGCCGTGATCTCGATGAGGAACGACTCCAACTCGCCGTTGTTCCAGTCGCGGAAGATCTCCGCGATCTCCGCTGGATCCGCGCCCAGACCGGCCCGAAGCAGGTCGTACGCCTCGGCGATGAGCTGCATGTCGGCGTACTCGATGCCGTTGTGCACCATCTTGACGAAGTGCCCGGCGCCGTCCGGCCCGATGTGCCTGCAGCACGGCACACCGTCCACCTGGGCGGCGATCTTCTCGAACATCGGCCCGAGCTTCGCGTACGACTCGGTGGAGCCGCCGGGCATGATGCTCGGCCCCAGCAGCGCACCCTCCTCACCACCCGAAACGCCGGTGCCGCTGAAGTGCAGCCCCTGCGTGCGCAGCGCCTCCTCCCGACGGCGGGTGTCGGCGAAATGCGCGTTGCCACAGTCGACGATGATGTCGCCCTCCTCCAGCAGCGGCACCAACTCGTCGATCACCGCATCGGTGGGAGCGCCCGCCTTGACCATCACGATCACCGCGCGGGGCCGTTCCAGCGACGCCACGAACTCGGCCATCGTCTCGCCCGGCACGAACGTGCCCTCGTCGCCATGCTCGGCGACCAGACTGCGAGTGCGCTCCGGCGAGCGGTTGTGCACTGCCACCGTGAAGCCGTTGCGGGCCAGGTTGCGGGCCAGGTTTCGGCCCATCACCGCCAACCCGGTCACACCGATCTGCGCCGTCGCCTGTTCAGCCATCCGTGCCGCCACCTTTCGCCGTCGTGCTGGTGTGCTGCTGCTGTGCTGCGACCGTATCGTGGTGAGCGGCGGTACGGGCATGTCGTCGACTGTCGGTCACCGGCCGGTGGCGCTCAGCCCTGGGCCAGTCGATCCTCCACGTGCGCCACCTTCGCAGTGAGCGCGTCGGTCACCCCCGGTCGGATGTCGGCCTTGAGCACCACACTCACCCGGGGCGCCTGCGCGGCGACCACGTCGACAGCCCGCTTGACGACCGCCATCACCTCGTCCCACTCACCCTCGATGGTGGTGAACATGGCATCGGTGCGGTTGGGCAGGCCGCAGTCGCGGACCACCCGCACCGCCTCGGCGACCAGGTCACCGACGGACTCACCGACACCGAGCGGAGTTACCGAGAACGCGATCAGCATGCCGCTGATGGTGCCAGGAAAAACCGGCTGCGCAGACGTACGACGAGCCGATAGTGTGCGGACATGCGCAACTGACGCCCCTTCTCCGAGCCGGCCCGCCGCCCCGCGTCGCGGTCCGTGCGCTCCCGGGCGTCCCGCATCCCACCCGCAGTTCGGCGGTGCTGGCTGTGCCCGACCCCGGTGAGCAGATCCTCTCCCGTTCGACCGTCGCGCCGCGACGGTCACCAGCCGATCCGACCGACCGCCGGAGCGCGGGACCGGCCGTGACGGTCGGCACCGAAGGAGGCCCGGATGCCCGCCAGGCGCAACCCGAAGAAGTCCCGTAAGACCCCGCTCGGCACCGACCCGACGATTGAGCGCGGCTCGCTCCCCGCCTTGGCGGTGGGGCCGGCTGCATCGGCTCTACCGGCTGCCTCGGCTCTGCAGGCTCTACCGGTGCCGGCTCTACCGACTCGTCCGGTCGAGTCGACCCTGCCGGTCGACGTGCCGACGAGCGACGTGCCGGTGGAGGTCGATGTGCCCTCGATGGACGACGCGTTGGTCGTACCCCCGCTGATCCACGTGCCGACAGCGTTGGACGTGCCCCCGGTGGTCGATCCGTCGTTGACCGCCGGGCGGCCGGCGGCACCGAAGGCCGGACCGCCGCAGACCGGCGGAGGCCGCTCCGCCGGAGGCAAGAGTCAGCGAGCCGGTCAGCCGCGCCGCTACGCCTTCCGCCGCAGCTAAACCAACCCACTCACCCACCCACCCACCACCCACCCACCCACCACCCACCCACCCACCCACCATCCGCCCCGCCCCGCCCCGCCGCCCTGCCCGCCCCGCCGCCCCGCCCTGCCGCCCCTGCCCTGCCGCCCTTGCCCCGCCGATCTTGCAGTTTCTGACGCCGACGTCCGATTGTCTCGGCGAGAGGGGGAGGGACCCCTGCGGCCCGAACCGGACTCGGACATGATCGACTCCATGTCGCCGATGTGGCGGCATCCCGCCTCTCGGATACCGCAATGTCGGCGACATGGAGTCGATCACGCCCGGACGCTCACCGCGCGGAGCCACCACGCCGTCGATTCGTCCCGTATGGGTGATTCGGTGCGCTGGCGAGGTCGCCGTGGCGGCGGAATCGGCGGTCGGCGCAGGTCGTGCGCGCCCTATGCCGGATATGCGACGACAGCAAGTGCAAGATCGCCGGGGCCGGGGCCGGGGCCGGGTCCGGGGTCCGGGGTCCGGGGCGAGGGTCAGGCGCCGGGCCGGGCCGGGCCGGGCCGGGGGTCGGGGGTCGGAGGCCCAGGGGTGAGGGTCAGGCGCCGGGCCGGGTCGGGGGTCGGGGGT
Source organism: Micromonospora luteifusca (assembly GCF_016907275.1). Classification (NCBI taxonomy): domain Bacteria; kingdom Bacillati; phylum Actinomycetota; class Actinomycetes; order Micromonosporales; family Micromonosporaceae; genus Micromonospora; species Micromonospora luteifusca. Next base: position 1,749,553 of record NZ_JAFBBP010000001.1, on the reverse strand, counting down.
CGGAGGCCCAGGGGTGAGGGTCAGGCGCCGGGCCGGGGCCGGGGCGGGGAATCAGGCTCCGGGCCGGGGCGGTGGTCACCGGGCCGGCGCGGTGGTCAGAGGCCGGGGAGTCGGGGCGGGAGGGTTAGCTGATTAGGGGGCGGAAGGTGCCTAGGAGGACGCTTGTCGTCAGGGCGGCACCGGCCAGCACGACCGCCCCGGCGATGAGGAGGGCGTCGGCCCGGGTGAAGCGCTGGCGGCGGGCGACGGTCCGGGGTGTGCCGGCGTCGAAGCCGCGCGCGTCCATCGCGACGGCGAGGCGGGTGCCCCGGCGGATCGCCCCGACCAGCAGTGCGAACGCGGTGGAGGCGAACAGTCGCAGCTTCGCGAACGGGTTGCGTCCGGCGTCGACGCCTCGCGCGCGTCGGGCCATGCTGATCATCTGCCACTCCTGGCCGAGCAGCGGCACCAGCCGGAACGCGGCCAACGCCCCGATGGCGAAGCGGGCCGGTGCCTTCGCGTTCTGAATCAGTGCGTCGGCCAGGTCGGTGGGGTCGGTGGTCGCAAACACGATCACACCGGGCAGGGCCACCGCGAAGACCCGCAGCACCAGGCCGAGCGCGGTGAGCAGCACGCCGGTGGTCACCAGCACCGGGCCGGCGTCGAGGAGGACCCGGCCGGACCGGTCGGCGGCGAAGAGCACCAGGGTGACCAGGATGCCGGCGGCACTGAGCAGCAGTGGCATGGCCCGCCGGGCCAGCACCCGGTAGCCGATGCCGAACAGCGGCAGCACGGCGAGTTCGAGCGCGATGGCGATCGCCGGGGCGACCGGGTCCAGGGTGGCCAGCAGGGTGAACGAGAAGACCAGCGCAGCGGCCACCTTCGCCACCGGGTTGCGGCGGGCCAGCGGCGCACCGGGCGCCGCGACCGGCTCGATGCTGATCATCGGATGTCGTCCCGGCCAGGCTGGATCGCCGGCCGGCCTGCCCGATCACCTGCCGGGTCGGCCGGGCCGTCGCTGGTCGCGGCCCGTTGGAGGGTGACGGTGCGGTCGGCGAGCGCGGCGACGAAGTCCGCGTCATGGGTAACCGCGACCACGCCGTGCCCGGCGTCGCGCAGGTCGGCGAAGAGGTCGACCAGCTCCCGCCAGGTCCGCCGGTCCTGACCGAAGGTGGGTTCGTCGCAGATCAGCAGACGTGGCGCGGTGGCCAGGGCGGTCGCCACGCTCAGCCGCCGCGCCTCACCACCGGAGAGGGTGTACGGGTTGGCGGCGGCGAGCGCGGCCAGTCGCAGCCGTTCCAGCAGCCCGGCCACTGTTTCCTTGACGGCCGCCTCGGGTTGACCGGTCCGGCGTGGGCCCAGCGCCAGCTCGTCGAAGACGGTGCTGGTGACGAACTGGTGTTCCGGATCCTGGAAGACCGACCCGATCCGGCGGGCCAGCGCGGGGGCCCGCCAGCGGTGCGGGGGAGTGCGGTGGTCCGTGCCGGCCAGTTCGGCGGATGCGGTGACCCGCCCGGTGCCGGGCCGGAGCAGACCGCCGAGCAGCAACGCCAGGGTGGACTTGCCGGCGCCGTTGGGTCCGCGTACGGCGAGTGCCTCGCCGGCGCGTACCGCCAGGTCGGTGGAGCCCAGCCGGGGTGGCAGGCCGAGCCGGTCGGCGGTGAGCAGGAGGTCCCCGGGCGCGGCGGTGGCCGGCCGGGGCGCGATGGGGTGACCGGGCACCCAGACCCCCTCGGCGGCCAGGGCGGCACCGTGTGCGGCGAAGACGGCCTCGGGCGTGCCGTCGGCGCGGACCCCGCCGCCGGGCTCCAGGACGACCACCCGGTCGACCAGCGGCAGTGCCTCGGCGACCCGGTGCTCGACCAGGATCAGCGTGGTGTCGGCGTCGAGTGCACGGGCCACCGCCTGTCGGACCAGGTCGGCTCCGGCCGGATCGAGGTTGGCGGTTGGTTCGTCGAGCAGCAGCAACTCGGGGCGCAGGGCCAGCGCGCCGGCCAGGGCGAGGCGTTGTTGTTCGCCGCCGGAGAGCGCGGCGGTGTTGCGGTCGCGGGGGTACGGGAAGCCGACGCGGTGCAGCGCTTCGTCCACGCGGGGCCAGATCTCGTCGGTCGGTACCCCTCGGTTCTCCAGCCCGAACGCGACGTCGTCGCCGCAGCGCGCCATGACCAGTTGGGTCTCCGGGTCCTGGAAGACGATGCCGACCCGTTCCCGTCCCTTGCGCGGGTCGAGCCCGTCGATCTCGACGAGGCCCTCCTGCTCGCCGGAGTCCTCGGGCAGCAGCCCGGCCAGCGCGCTGAGCAGGGTGCTCTTGCCGGCCCCCGACGGCCCGAGCAGCAGAACCCGCTCCCCAGCCTCAACCCGCAGGTCAACCCCGCGCAGAGCCCACGCGCGCCGCCCAGCGTGCCGCCACCCAAACCCCCGCAGCAAAACCCCGCCCACCAACCCCACCCCCTCTCCCGTCCGAGCCTCGGGCCGCCCCACATTTCACCTGTTGATCAAGAGGTTTGCGTCAGAAAGTCGCGTCTCGTTGAACGCAAACTTCTTGATCAACGCGGTCGACAGCGGTGGTCAGATGAGTGCGCGGTCCTGGGCTACCGGGAAGCGGTCCAGGACTCCCGTGTTGGCCAGGGCCCGGGTCAGCAGCCAGCCGCCGACGCCAGCGATCACGGTGGCGCTGACGATGGTGAGCAGCGCGTACGGGATGCGGTAGTCGGTCAGCGCGTAGTCGACGTTCCAGACGAAGAAGTCGAACAGCGCGGCGCTGAGGCCCGTCAGCGCGCCGGCAAGCATCGCGGTCGGCAGGCGGAACGACCGGTACCGGAAGGCGGCGAACGCCAGCTCGGCGCCGATGCCCTGCACGATGCCCTGCGGGATGACCGTGCCGGCCCACTGGCTGCCCAGCAGTGCGGAGAGGACCGCGGCCACCGTCTCGCAGTAGAGCGCGGCGCCGGGCTTGCGGATGACCAGACCGCCGATCACGGCCGGCATCAGCCAGACGCCGTAGAGCAGTGTCTGCGCCGGCGGGAAGAAGGCGAACGCACCTTCGGTGGCGCTCCAGACCAGGCCCCACGCCCAGAAGATGACGCCGAAGGCGACCGCGATCACCGAGGCGACCACGATGTCGATGGTCCGCCAGCGGCTGGTGTCGGTGGTGGATTTCATGTGTTGCTCCCAGTTCTGACTGCGAACCAGGAGAAGACGCACGCCGCGCGTCCGGTGGCACCGGACGTACGGCGCGGCTGGAGGTCGACCGAACTCCCTGCGCTGGCATTACCCAGATCAGGTTCGAGGGTCTGCGGGCGTGCCCGCACTCTCAGCGCTGTGCGCTCCCCTGTCGGATGTGAAGTTGTCTCGCTGACGCTAACACCGACCTGGGCCGACAGCCCAGCAGGGCATCCGCCTGACCTGCGGGGAGCGACCGGCTCGCCGTCGGCTGGGTACGCTCCGATCATGCGGGTCGACGCGCGAGGTCTCACGTTCGAGGTAACCGCCGGCGGTCCGCCGGACGGCGTACCCGCTCTGCTGCTGCACGGCTTCCCGCAGCACAGCGGCGAATGGGACGACGTCGTGCCGACGCTGCACGCGGCCGGGCTGCGCACGTACGCGCTGGACCAGCGCGGCTACTCGCCGGGCGCCCGGCCGACCGGGGTGGCCGACTACCGCATCCCCGAGCTGGCCGCCGACGTGGTGGCGGTGCTCGACGCTCTCGGGCTGGACGCCGTCCACCTGGTCGGCCACGACTGGGGCGCGGTCGTGGCGTGGGCGGTCGCCGCCGGGCACCCGGATCGGGTCCGCACGCTGACCGCGGTGTCCGTGCCACATCCGGCGGCCATGGCGCAGGCCCTGGCCAACGACACTCAGCAGAAGGCCCGCTCGTCGTACATTGCGCTGTTCCGTAAACCGGACAAGGCCGAGAAGGTGCTGCTGGCGTGGCACGCGACCGCGCTGCGCAAGCTGCTCGGCGGGGTGGGCGACGCGCCCCGGGTGGACCGCTACGCCGACCCGATGCGCGAGCCGGGGGCCCTCACCGCCGCGCTGAACTGGTACCGGGCGATGTCCCGCGCCGACCTGGCCGGCGTCGGCCCGGTCGCGATTCCCACCACGTACGTCTGGAGTGATCGGGACGTCGCCATCGGCCGGACCGCCGCCGAGGCGTGCGCGGCGAACGTCACAGGTGAATACCGCTTCGTGCAGTTGCCCGGGGTGAGTCACTGGATCCCGGACACGGCGCCCGGCCCGCTCGCCGAGGCGATCCTGGCCCGAGCCGGCGGAACGGCCTGAGCCGTGCCGGTCAGCGAGGGAGGGCCATCGTGACGGCGGACGCCGGCAGGCCGGGCACTCGGCGTTCGGTCGCCGCGCAGCTGCGGGTGCTGGGCGTACGCCCCGGCGCGACGCTGCTGGTGCACGCCGCGCTGCGTCCGCTGGGATTCGTCTGCGGCGGGCCGCACGCGGTGGTGCTCGCCCTGCGCGACGCGCTCGGCCCCGACGGCACGATCGTGGTGCCCACCCACACGCCGGACAACAGCGACCCCGCGGGGTGGCGCAACCCGCCGGTGCCGGCGGACTGGTGGCCGCTGATCCGCGCCGAGATGCCAGGCTTCGACCCGGTGGTCACGCCGAGCCGGTTCATGGGGGTGCTCGCCGAGACGGTTCGCGGCTGGCCCGGCGCCATGCGCAGTTCGCATCCGCACGTGTCGTTCGCCGCGCTCGGGCCGGCCGCCGAGCAGGTGGTGGCCGGGCACACCCTGGGCGACATGCTCGGTGAGGGCTCGCCGCTGGCCCGGCTCTACGACCTGGACGCCGACGTGTTGCTGCTGGGCGTGGACCACTCCGTGAGCACCTCGCTGCACCTGGCCGAATATCGCTGCTCCGGTTCGCCCCGTGAGCAGGTGGGCGCCGCGGCGCGTACCGGCGACGGTGGTCGCGAATGGGTGTGGTGGCAGGACGTACGGCTCGACGCGGACGACTTCGACGCGTTGGGCAGGGACCTGGAGGCCACCGGGGCGGTTCGCACCGGACCGGTCGGCGCCGGGACCGGCAGGTTGATGCGCCAGCGGGCGGCGGTCGACTTCGCGGTGCGCTGGCTGGCCCGCAACCGGACGACGGAGGACGCATGACGGTGAGTGCCGAGGACTATCTGGCCGTGGTGACCGAGACGATCGGGCGGGTGGCCGCCGGTCAGCGGGAGGCGGTGGGGCGGGCCGCCGACCTGATCGCCGAGGCTGTGCGCGCCGACGGCGTGGTGCACGCGTTCGGCACCGGGCATTCGGAGGCGCTCGCGATGGAGATCGCCGGCCGGGCGGGCGGTCTGGTGCCGACCAACCGGATCGCGCTCCGCGACCTGGTGCTGATCGGTGGCGAACCGGCCGAGCGGCTCGGTCCGATGTTGGAACGGGACCCGGAGGTCGCGCACCGCCTCTACGAGCTGGCCCCGGTGCGGCCCACCGACGTCTTCGTGCTCGCCTCGAACTCCGGGGTCAACGGCGCGATGGTGGAGTTCGCCATGCTGGTGAAGGAGCGCGGCCACGCTCTGGTAGCGATCACCTCGGCGCAGCACTCCGGCCGGATGACCTCCCGCCACCCGTCCGGACGCAAGCTGGGCGACCTCGCCGACGTGGTGCTCGACAACGGTGCGCCGTACGGTGACGCGACGTTGCCGCTGCCCGGCGGTGGCGCGGTCGGCGCGGTTTCCTCGATCACCGCCGCGCTGCTGGCTCAGCAGATCACCGTGGAGGTGGTGGCGCGGTTGCTGGCGGCGGGGGAGCGGCCGCCGGTCTACCTGTCGGCGAACATCCCGGACGGCGACGCCCACAACAACGAGCTGGAAGCCCGGTACGCGGGTCGGATCCGACGCGGGTCCTGACGCCCGCTGGCGCGGTGCTCCCGGTCGCCGGCCACGGCTCGGCGGGCTTTCCGCTGGTGCCGGACGGCGACCAGGGGCTGCTGCGGTCGACCTGCGTCGTCGAGATGAACGGCAGATGTCGTGAAGCTGTTTCGCGCTCGGCCGGGTGGGGCATTGGCGTTGCTGCCGGCGGGCGGGACCGCCGGCAGTAGCGTCGCACCGGAGGTAGCGCGTGTCCAAGGAGACCGAGAAGCAGCGCTGGCAGCGCAACTTCGCCGACCTGCTGCAGGAGTTGCGGGTCGCCCAGACCGGCGTGCAGATCCTCTTTGCCTTCCTGCTCACCCTGCCGTTCAGTAACGGGTTCACCGAGACCACGGAGTTCCAGCGCGATGTCTACATCGTGGCGTTGCTCGCGGCGGCGGCTGCCACCGCACTGATCATTTCGCCGGTGGCGTTCCACCGGGCGCTGTTCCGGCAGGGGCGCAAGCCGGAGCTGGTCCGTTTCGCGCACCGGATGGCCACCGGCGGCCTCGCCTTCATGCTGATCGCGATGGTCAGCGCGGTGCTGCTGATCACCGACTTCGTGCTGGACCGGCCGATCGCCTTCGTGCTCAGCGCCCTGGCCGGAATCTGGTTCCTCACGTTCTGGGTGGCCCTGCCGTTCGCCCGGCGCAACTGGGGTGAGGACGACATCGACGACGAGGACGACGACCCGGACGCGACGGCCGGTCACTGATCGGGGCGAGCGGGGGAAGCAGATCTTCACGCAACGCTACCCCTGGGTAACACCCGGGGGTAGCGTTGCGTGGAGGGCGCATGCCGAGCAGCCGCACCAAGGTTTGAGGGGGCAGCCGTGACCACGACGAAGGACGGCCGACCAGCACCGGACGGCCCCGATTCCGATATCACCCCCGACACCGCCGGCGCCGCGGCACCGTTGCTGGCGGAGTCCGGGCAGGTGTCGGAGAAGGAGGCCCGGCGGGTCGCCGAAGCCGCTCGCGAGTCCACCTGGGACCGACCCAGCTTCGGCAAAGAGTTGTTCCTCGGCCGGTTCCGGCTGGACCTGATCGACCCGTGGCCGCAGTCCGACCCGGACGACGTGGCCCGCGCCGAGGAGTTCCTAGGCCGGTTCCGCACCTTCCTCAACTCCGAGGTGGACGGCGCGGCCATCGAACGCGACGCGTCCATTCCGGACTCGGTCTTCCACGGCCTCGCCGACCTCGGCGCGTTCGGCATGAAGATCGACCGGAAGTACGGCGGGCTCGGGCTGAGCAACCTGCATTACTGCCGGGCGCTGATGCTGGCCGGCTCGGTCAGCCCGGCCATCGGCGCGCTGCTCTCGGCGCACCAGTCGATCGGGGTGCCGCAGCCGCTGAAGATGTTCGGCACCGCCGAGCAGAAGCAGCGCTTCCTGCCCCGACTCGCCGCCGGCGAGGTGTCCGCGTTCCTGCTCACCGAGCCGGACGTCGGCTCCGACCCGGCCCGGCTGGCCACCATCGCCGAGCCGACCGAGGACGGCACCGGTTACCGGCTCAACGGGGTGAAACTCTGGGCCACCAACGGCATCGTGGCCACCCTGCTGGTGGTGATGGCCCGGGTGCCGGCCACCCAGGGCCGCCGGGGTGGAATCACCGCGTTCGTGGTGGACGGCGACAGCGCGGGCATCACCGTCGAGCGGCGCAACGAGTTCGTCGGCCTGCGTGGCCTGGAAAACAGCCTCACCCGCTTCCACGACGTGTTCGTGCCCGCCGAGAACGTCATCGGCGGCGAGGGCAAAGGGCTGAAGATCGCCCTGACCACGCTGAACACCGGCCGGCTCTCGCTCCCGGCGATGTGCGTGGGCGCCGGCAAGTGGTCGTTGAACGTGGCCCGGGGGTGGGCCGCCGACCGGGTCCAGTGGGGCCGACCGGTGGGCGAGCACGAGGCGGTCGCGCAGAAGCTCTCCTTCATCGCCGCCACCACGTACGGCATGGAGACCATGCTCGACCTCTGCTGCCTGCTCGCCGACGACGACCGTAACGACATCCGGATCGAGGCGGCCCTGGTCAAGCTGTACGCCAGCGAGATGGCCTGGAAGATCGCCGACGAGCTGATCCAGATCCGGGGCGGGCGCGGCTACGAGACGGCCGACTCGTTGGCCGCCCGCGGCGAACGCCCGGCCAACGTCGAGCAGGTGCTGCGCGACCTGCGGATCAATCGGATCTTCGAAGGCTCCACCGAGATCATGCATCTGCTGATCGCCCGCGAGGCGGTCGACGCCCACCTGTCGGTGGCCGGCGACATCATCGACCCCGAGGCCGGGCTGGGTCGCAAGGCGCGGGCCGGTGCCCGAGCCGGCGCCTTCTACGCGAAGTGGCTGCCCACGCTGGCCGTGGGTCGGGGGCAGAGCCCTTCGGCGTACGCGGAGTTCGGGCCGCTCGCCGGGCACCTGCGACAGGTGGAGCGGTCGTCGCGCAAGCTGGCCCGGTCGACGTTCTACGCGATGTCCCGCTGGCAGGGAAAGATGGAGCGTAAGCAGGCGTTCCTCGGCCGTGTGGTGGACATCGGCGCCGAGTTGTTCGCGATGTCCGCGGTCTGCGTGCGGGCTTCCGCCGAACGGGACAGCCGACCGGAAAATGTCGAGCTGGCCGACCTGTTCTGCCGGCAGGCGCGGGTGCGGGTGGATGCCCTGTTCACGGCACTCTGGGACAACACCGACTCGGTCGACACCGCCGCCGCGAAGCGGATTCTCGCCGGCCGCTACGCGGGCCTGGAGGAGGGCGTGATCACCCCGTCCGACGAGTTGCCCTGGGTGGCCCGCTGGTCACCCGGCCCGTCCACCGCCGAGGACGTCCGCCGCCGCATCCCACCCAAGTCGTGATCGACCGCCGCACACCAGGTGTCAGCGGGCGACCGCCCAGGCCAGCACCGCCGCCAGGATCAGGCCGTTGAGCGCGGCCAGACCCAGGTACGCCGCGGGCGGGATCTTCTTGCCCCGGCGCACGAAGGAGACCAGGACGGCGGCGTAGCCGAGCAGCAGGACGGCGATGACGATCAGGAAGTAGAACACCCGAAGACCTTAGCGGCCTCGACCGCGTACGCCGAGTTGACGCAGCTCCAGCGTGGCCAGCGCGTCGATCGTCTCGTCGTCGCCGCGCCGCCACGCCTCGGCGACGTCCGGGGCGATCCGGTTCAGCCGGCCCAGTGGCTGACTGACCAGCGCGCGCAGGGCGAGCAGGTCCCGGCCGGCCGGGACGGCAGCCAGCTTCGCGGCCGACCCGGCGCGGCGCATCCACCGGACCCGCAGTGGCAGCCAACCGAAGAGCACCAGGCCCAACGGAAAGATCAGCACGGCGATGGTGAGGGCGAGGGCGAGCTGGTCGACCATGTGCTGCTGGTCGCGGCCGGCGTCGGCGAGCGACCGGGCGGCATCGGAGGCGCGTTGGAAGGGCGCGGTCAACTCGTCGCCGACCAGCGGTACCCGCCCGACCTTCCGGCCGGCGTCGCCCAGGTTGTCGGCGAGCCCGGTGCCGGCACCTTCCAGCTTCTGCCCGGGTACGGCGAGCTTCTGCACCAGGTCGTGCAGCCAGAGCGCGCCGCGGATCGCCACGTACACCCAGGCGACGACGAGCAGGTCGGTGAGCAACTGGCGGGCGGCGGCGGGAAACCGATCGGCATAGATTTTCACGCCGGACAGCGTTGCACGAACGGCCTCGGCCCGACACCCGTCGTTCAGTGGCCCGGCCGGGGCGATCCGGCCCGCGGCACGGCGACGCAGGCGAGCAGGGCAGCTTCGCTGCCTACCGGTTGGACCGGCCTGAACTGAAGGTCTGCCACGTGCCTGAGGTCGGTCAACGTGAGCAGGCCGGGCAGGTGCCGAAGATCTCCATGGTGTGGCTGACGTCGGTGTAGCCGTGCTGCGCGGCGACCCGGTCGGCCCAGCTCTCCACGGCCGGCCCGGCCACCTCGACCGTCCGCCCGCAGGCCCGGCAGACCAGGTGGTGGTGGTGCCCCTCGCTGCACCGGCGGTAGAGGTGCTCGCCACCCGGCGGACGCATCACGTCGATCTCGCCCGCGTCGGCCAGCCCCTGCAGGGTGCGGTAGACGGTGGTCAGGCCGACCCGATCGCCGCGCTGGCGCAGCATCGCGTGCAGGTCCTGGGCGCTGTGGAAGCCTTCCATCTCGGCCAGCAGCGCGCTCACTGCGGAGCGCTGCCGGGTGTTGCGCACCGCGGCGCTGCTCTCGCTCATGATCCCTCCCCCGCGTGGCTGACCGCGTCCGCCACGATGTGCGCGACGTGCTCGTCGACCAGGCTGTAGGCGATCTCCCGACCTCGACGCGAACCCCGCACCACGCCCGCGCCGCGCAGCACCCGCAGGTGCTGCGAGACGAGCGGTTGCGCGGCGCCGAGCTTTTCCACCAACTCGTGCACGCACCGCTCACCGCCGGCCAACTCGCTGACGATGGCCAGCCGGATGGGCGCGGACAGCGCGCGGAGCAACTCGCTGGCCCCGTCGAACCCGTCGTAGCCCGTCGCGCTGGTCATCCTGCAACGGTAACCAATACCACCGACATCCCGCCGATCAGGATCTGTCCAGCACGACCTCGTGCGGTTCCGGTGTTGGCGCGGCGGTCGGTATCGCCCGGCGGCGCAGCGCCCGCCAGACCCCGCCGGCCACGGCCACCACCAGGAAGGAGGCGATCGCCACCAGCACCACCGAGGCACCCGGCGCGGTGTCCGCCGTGGCCGCCACCCAGACACCGGAGCCGGCGGCGAAGAAGCCGAGGACCATCGCGGCGGTCATCGTGCTGCGAAAGCCCCGGGTGACCTGCTGTGCGGTGGCGACCGGCACCACCATCAGCGCGCTGATCAACAGCACCCCGACGGCCCGCATCGCGATGGTCACGGTGATCGCGGTGGCGACAGCGATCAGCAGGTTCAGCGTGCGTACCGGAAGGCCGGAGACCCGGGCGTACTCCTCGTCGTGGCTGACCGCGAAGAGCGCCGGCCGCAACGCGATCATCGTGACCAGGATCGCCGCGCCGAGCACCGCGATGGTGATCACGTCGGCGAAGGAGGTGGTGATCAGCGACCCGAACAGATAGGCGTTGAGGTTGGCGCTGGTCGCGTCGGAGAGGCCGACCAGCAACACGCCGCCCGCGATTCCGCCGTAGAAGAGCAGGGCCAGGGCCAGGTCGCCGGACGTACGCCCGCGGGCACGGACCACCTCGATGGCGATCGCACCCGCGGTGGCGACGAGCACCGCCACCAGCACCGGCGAGCGGTTGAGAAGCAGGCCCGCGCCGACGCCGGTCAGCGCCACGTGCCCGACGCCGTCGCCGATCAACGCCAGCCGGCGCTGCACCAGGTAGATGCCGAGGGCCGGCGCGGCCAGGCCGATCACCAGCGCGCCGATCAGGGCATGCTGCATGTAGGAGTACTGGAAGAGTCCCATGCGTCAGTTGCTCCACAGCCCGGCGGGCTCGTCGGGACCGTGCGGGTGCACGTGGTCGTGGTCGGGCTCCGCGTGGTGGCCGGCCGGGTCCGGCACCGCACCGTCGTGACAGATGCCACCCTCGTGTACGACGACCGCCCGGCTGATCACCGGTCGCAGCGGGCCCAGTTCGTGGGCGACCAGCAGCACCGTTCCGCCGCCGCCGACGAAGTCGCGCAGCGCGTTGGCGAACGCCTCCTGGCTTGCCGCGTCCACCCCGGCGGTGGGCTCGTCGAGGACCAGCAACTCCGGCTGGCCGGCCAGTGCGCGGGCGATCAGGGTGCGCTGCTGCTGGCCGCCGGAGAGCGTGGACACCGGGTCGCCGGCCCGGTCGGCGAGCCCGACCGCGAGCAGCGCGGCGTCGACGGCGGCCCGGTCGGCTCGGCCCGGCGGGCGGAGGATCCCCCGGCGGGCCAGCCGGCCGGAGGCCACCACTTCGCGGACGGTGGCCGGTACGCCGCCGCCGGCGCCCAGGCGCTGCGGGACGTACCCGATGCGCTCCCATTGCCGGAAGCGGCGCAACGGCCGGTCGAAGAGGGTGACCGAGCCGGCGCTGATGGGCACCAGCCCGAGCACGGCGCGGATCAGGGTGGACTTGCCGGAGCCGTTGGCACCGAGCACCGCGACCACCTCGCCGGCGGTCACGGTGAGCGAGATGTCCCGGAGCACGGGGCGGCCGTCGTAGCCGACCACCCCGTGCTCGACGGTGATGACAGGTGAGGTCACGAGCAGCTCAAGGCCGTCTGCAGGGTCTGCAGGTTCGTACGCATCACCGAAAGGTAGTCCCCGTTGCTGCCGGCGGCGAGTCCTTCGATCGGGTCCAGCACGGCGGTCTTCGCGCCGACCTGACCGGCGATGGTCTCGGCGACCTTCGGGCTGACCAGGGTCTCGAAGAAGATCGTGGTGGCTTTGTGCTCCTTCGCCTCCTCGATCGCGTGGGCGAGCCGCTGCGGCGAAGGCTCGACGTCCGGGCTCAGCCCGGTGATGCCGACCTGGTCGAGCTGGTAGCGGTCGGCGAGGTAGCCGAACGCGGCGTGGCTGGTCACGATCTCCCGCCGCTGGCAGGTCGCCAGGCCGTGCTTGAACTCGTCGTCCAGGGTCGTGAGGTCGGCGCGTAGTGCCGCGGCGCGGGCGGTGTAGTCGGCGCCGTGGTCCGGGTCGGCCTTGCCGAGCCGCTGGGCGAGCTGGTCGCCGATGCCGGCGAGGCGGGTCGGGTCGAGCCAGACGTGCGGGTCCTTACTGCTGTTGTCCTCAGCGTGCTCCTCGCCCTCGTGGTTGTGCCCGCCGGCGCTCGCGTCCAGCAGCGGCTGCACGCTGGTCACGTCGAACGCCCGGTCGCCACCGTTCTGTGCGACGGCGTCATCGACCGCGGGCTGGAAACCCTTGAGGTAGACGATCAGCTCCGCCTCGCTGACCTGACCGACCTGACTCGGGTTGAGCTCCAGATCGTGCGGCTCGGCACCGGGCTTGGCCAGATTCGTCACCCGGACCGCGTCGCCGCCGACGCGCTCCGCGATGAACTGGAGGGGGTAGAACGCGGCCACCACGTCGACCCGTTGGGGATCGGCGCCGGCGGCACCACCGGTGGAGCAGCCGGCCCCGGCACCCAGGGCGAGGAGGGTGGTCGCGGCGGCCAGGACACGGAACGTGGTGCGGTTGCTCATGTCGTCAACTGTCCGTGGCAACGATAATGATTGTCAAAAACGCATGATTGCATGTCAGAGCAGCTTCGCGAGGCCCACCGTCACCAGCAGGGTCAGCATCACCAGTCGAATCAGCCGGGTCTGCGGCGCCTGAACCGCCCAGGTCGTCGCCAACAGGGCGATTAGGACCGCGGCGAGCGCCAGCGTCAGCAGCCCCCCGACCACCCCGGGCGTGAAGAACGCCACCAGCACCACCACCAGGGTGAGCAGGAACACCGACGTCGGGTTCGCCCCGGCCAACCGGGCCAGCAGAGGCCGCTGCGTACGCTGCATCCCACAGACTCTACGAGGAGGGACCTCCGTTGCTGGTGACCAACCGGTTCGTGGTCGACGTCGATGTCGCCGACGACTTCACCGAACGGGCGCACGCCGCCCTCACCGCACTGGCCGCCCGCCCCGGCTACCTGCGCGGTCAACTGGTCCGGGCGCTCGACGACCCCCGGTACTGGTCACTGGTCACCGAATGGGAGTCGGTCGGCACGTACCGGCGGGCGCTGGGCGCCTTCGAGGTCAAGGTCAGCGCCGTGCCGCTGCTCGCCGAGTCGGTCGACGAGCCCTCCGCGTACGAGGCGTTGGCCACCGCCGCCCCCGGCGGGGCCGTGGTCGTCGCCGAGAGTGATCGGGCTGCGGGTCCTTACCGCTGAGCCGCCGGACACTACGCTGCTCCTATGACCGCACCCGCCCCGCCACCCGGTCCCGGGGTGGCTCCGCCGTTCGCCGCGCCGCCCACCGAGGGCCGCCGGACCCGGCTCTGGATCGGCCTCGGCGTCGGCGCGCTCGCCGTGGTGCTCTGCTGTGGCGGGGGCGGCAGCGCCGTCGTCGGCCTGGCCGTCACCGGCGTGCAGGCGGTCCGGGAACAGGCCCGCACCGTGACCGGCGACTACTACCAGGCGCTGGTCGAGCGGAACTACGGGCGGGCGTACGAGCAGCTCTGCGACGACGCGCAGCGGCGCGAGTCCCGACCCGAGTTCGAACGGCGGGCCGCCGCCGAGCCGCAGGTCACGGCGTTCCGGTTGGGTGAGGTGGACACCATCAACCTGACCTTGCCGGTCGACGTGATGCTCGACGGCGGCGACCGGGAGCAGCAGCAGGTCATCCTTGGGCACGACGGTCAGACCGGCGGCGTGGAGGTCTGCGGGGTCAGCTGACCCGCCCCCGGTATTCTGCTGGGCTCAGGGCGACGGTGGTCGTACCGTTGTCCCGAACCGACCGTTCCATCCACATCTCGCCCCCGCCGACCGCCAGCCGGCGTAGGAGGAAACATGCCAGTCGACCGTATCGACGCCGTCGTCAGCCTCGCCAAGCGCCGAGGCTTCGTCTTCCCCTCCAGCGAAATCTACGGAGGCACCCGATCGGCGTGGGACTACGGCCCGCTCGGCGTGGAGCTCAAGGAGAACGTCCGCCGGCAGTGGTGGAAGACCATGGTCCAGCAGCGCGACGACGTCGTCGGCCTCGACTCGGCGGTGATCCTGGCCCGCAAGGTGTGGGAGGCGTCCGGCCATATCGCCGAGTTCGTCGACCCGCTCACCGAGTGCCAGTTCTGCCACAAGCGATTCCGGGCGGACCACCTCGAAGAGGCATACGAGGCCAAGCACGGCAAGCCGCTGGCCTCGCTCGCTGAGCTCAACTGCCCCAACTGCGGCAACAAGGGCACCTTCACCGAGCCGAAGATGTTCAACGGCCTGATGAAGACCTACCTGGGCCCGGTGGAGAGCGAAGAGGGCATGCACTACCTGCGCCCGGAGACCGCGCAGGGCATCTTCGTCAACTACAAGAACGTCGAGACGGTCGCCCGCAAGAAGCCGCCGTTCGGCATCGCGCAGACCGGCAAGTCGTTCCGCAACGAGATCACCCCGGGCAACTTCATTTTCCGGACCCGTGAGTTCGAGCAGATGGAGATGGAGTTCTTCGTCGAGCCGGGCACCGACGAGCAGTGGCACGAGTACTGGCTCCAGGAGCGCTGGAACTGGTACCTCGACCTCGGCCTGTCCGCGGACAACCTCCGGCTCTACGAGCACCCGGCGGAGAAGCTCTCGCACTACTCCAAGCGGACGGTCGACATCGAATACCGCTTCCAGTTCGGTGGCACCGAGTTCTCCGAGCTGGAGGGCGTCGCCAACCGCACCGACTTCGACCTCTCCACGCACAGCAAGCACTCCGGCGTCGACCTGTCCTACTTCGACCAGGCCAAGAGTGAGCGCTGGATGCCGTACGTCATCGAGCCGGCCGCGGGTCTGACCCGCGCGGTGCTCGCCTTCCTGCTGGAGGCGTACGACGAGGACGAGGCACCGAACACCAAGGGTGGCGTGGACAAGCGCACCGTCATGCGCTTCGATCCGCGGCTCGCTCCGGTCAAGGTGGCGGTGCTGCCGCTGTCGCGCAACGAGGCGCTGTCGCCGAAGGCCAAGGACCTCGCGACGCTGCTGCGCAAGCGCTGGGTGGTGGAGTTCGACGATTCGCAGGCGATCGGTCGCCGCTACCGCCGGCAGGACGAGATCGGCACCCCGTTCTGCGTGACGGTCGACTTCGACACGCTGGACGACAACGCCGTGACGGTGCGCAACCGGGACACCATGGCCCAGGAGCGGGTCTCCCTGGACCAGGTCGAGCGCTACCTGATCGAGCGACTCCCCGGCTGCTGAGACACTGCGCACGGGGCCTCGGCCGACGCGATGAGCGCCGGTCGGGGCCCCGTACACTTGTCCGGTGACCGCCTCGACCATGCCCGCGCTGCGCTCGTTGACTCTCGGGCAGCACCAGGTGTGGCCGCCGGTGGTGCTCGCGCCGATGGCCGGGATCACCAACGTCGGGTTCCGCCAGCTCTGCCGGGAGCAGGGCGGCGGCATCTACGTCTGCGAGATGATCACCACCCGGGCGCTGGTCGAGCGGAACCCGAAGACGCTGCGCATGATCACGTTCGGCGACGACGAGAAGCCCCGCAGCCTCCAGCTCTACGGCACCGATCCGGAGATCACCGCTGCCGCCGTGCGGATCGTCGTCGAACGCAACCTCGCCGACCACATCGACCTCAACTTCGGCTGCCCCGTCCCCAAGGTCACCCGGCGTGGGGGCGGCGCGGCGTTGCCGTGGCGGCGTCGGCTCTTCGCCCGGCTGGTGCAGGCCGCGGTGGCTGCCGCCGCGCCGGCCGGGGTGCCGGTCACGGTGAAGATGCGCAAGGGCATCGACGACGACCACCTGACGTACGTCGAAGCCGGGCTCGCCGCCCAGGACGCCGGCGTGGCCGCGGTGGCCCTGCACGGGCGGACCGCCGCGCAGCGTTACTCGGGCACGGCCGACTGGGACGCGATCGCCACGTTGAAGCAGGCCCTCGATGTGCCGGTGCTCGGCAACGGCGACATCTGGGAAGCCGACGACGCGCTGCGGATGGTCGCGCACACTGGCGTCGACGGCGTGGTCGTGGGGCGTGGCTGCCTGGGTCGACCGTGGCTCTTCGCCGACCTGGAGGCCGCCTTCAACGGCCGCTCGGAGCGGCGGTTGCCGACCCTCGGCGAGGTGGCGGTGACCATGCGCCGGCACGCCGAGCTGCTGGTCGACCAGTTCGTTACCGGTGCCAGCAACCCGGCCCGGGGTGAGCGGGACGGCTGCGCCGACTTCCGCAAGCACGTCGCCTGGTACCTCAAGGGCTTCCCGGTCGGCGGCGAGCTGCGCCGTTCGCTGGCGATGATCGAAACTTTGGCCCAACTCGACGACCTGCTCGGAAAGCTCGACCCGACGGAGCCGTTCCCGCTGACCGCACTGGGCCAGCCGCGCGGGCGCACCAACTCGCCGGGGAAGGTCTTCCTACCGGACGGCTGGCTGGCCAGCCGCGACGACGACGCCGTCCCCGAGGGCGCCGAGATGGATGACTCCGGCGGCTGATCGCTGAGCCTCCGGCATCGGCGCGCAGGTGCGGAGTGCGAATGCAGGGCGTGAATGTGCGGCACGAGTGCGGGCGGGCTCCGTCCGGCCGTGAGTACCGGCTGGGCGTAGAGGACCGGCACGCTCTGGAGCTGATGCTGTAGACGAATCGCCCCGGGACGGCCGCGCACTGACGACGACGAAGGGCCGGGCCCCTGGTGGGGTCCGGCCCTTCGGTCGGTACGGGGCTGAGCGATGCCGAAGGGCCGGGCCCTTGGTGGGGGTCCGGCCCTTCGGTGTCAGCTTCTTTGCGTGTTGGTTTGGTCAGCTGGTGGCGTAGCCGCGGGTGGCGATCCAGTCGGCGAGGTGCTCGATGCTGATCTGGTAGGCGGCGGTGTTGGGGTCGGCGGAGTCGGCGATGGTGACGGTGTTGCCGTTGTTGTGGTAGCCGACGACGCTGATGTAGTGCCCGCCTTCGTAGGAGTGCGTGTTGCCGCCTGTGTCGGTGCTGGTGCCGGCGATGTTGGCGACGACGGCGCGGCCGTTGTCGACGGTCTTGACCACGTCGGCGCGCAGACGGTCGGTCTGCTTGTCATCAGCGTTGGGGTTGCTGATCTCGACACTGTGGTAGGCGTCGGTCTTGCCGGTTTCCTTGTTCAGCACCGGGGTGATGTCGTTGATCGAGTTGGTGCCGGCCTCGGTGGTGCCCATTTCCTTGGCCATGTCGTCGATGTTGATGTCCTTGCCCTGCACGGACAGGGCGTTACGGGTCGCGGCGGGGCCGCAGTCGTAGAAGTTCGGCTGCGCCTGGTAGCGCACGTTGAGTTCCCGCTCGCTGGTGGGCTTACGGTCGCCCTGGGTGTGGGCGTCCGCGGCGTAGGCGGCGGTGATGGGGCCGGCGATGGCGCCTCCGGTGAAGGCGAGCCCAGCGGCGGTGAGAGCGGTCTTACGGATCAGATCGGTACGCATGATGGCGTGCTCCTCTGCGATGGGGGTACGCGATGCGCACCCAAGGGGGTGGATGCGCGGCGTGAAAGTCGTTGCGGGGGTTCACCCGGCAGCCCGAACAGGGGGCCGGCATCGGGTCTCTCAAGACGGGTGTAACGGTCCGGGACGGCGGGGTTATTTCCGCCGGCCTGCCCGGGGGTGGCCTTGCTACTTCGGTGGCCGGGGTGTGTAACCGGGCCGGCCCGGCGGGTGTTCCCGGAGCCTGCCACACGCCGAAGCGGGTGTTGCCGCACCTAGCTCGGCGGGTACTGGGGATGTAACCGTGGCGGCCCGGTGGGTGTTCCCGGGGCTGCCCGCACACCGAAGCTCGGCGGGTGGTGCCGCACCTAAAGCTCGGCGGCTACAGGGGGATGTAACCGGGGCGGCCCGACGGGTGTTCCCCGGGGGCTGCCGCACGCTGACGCCCGGGGGCTACGGCGGCATGCCAGGTATAACGACCCGGGCCGGCCCCCGATTCCACCGCCACGGTGACCCCACCCACCGGACGAAACCCCCCACACGGAACAAACCGAACGCAGGCCGACCCCGCGCAACGGGCGGCGGGCGGTGATCGACTCCATGTCGGCGACATGGCGGTATCCGGCCGAGGAGATACCGCCACATCGGCGACATGGAGTCGATCACGCCCGTCCTGCGGTGATCGTCTGGCCGTGATCCACACTGGGTCCCCGACATGGGGGTATCCCGTGTCGGGGATAGCGCCATGTCGGCGATGTTGAGTGGATCATTTTGGTGCCCGGCCCGGCCCGGCCCGGCCCGGCCCGGCCCGGCCCGGCCCGCCTAGGCCCCGCCTAGGCCCCGCCTGGCCCGGCCTAGGCCCCGCCTGGCCCGGCCTAGGCCCCGCCTGGCCCGGCCTAGGCCCCGCCTGGCCCGGCCTAGGCCCTGCCCGGCCCGGCCCGGCCCGGTTTGGCCCGGTCTGGTCCGGCTTGGCGTGGGCGGGCCTGACGTGGGCAGACCCGGCCTGGACTGGGCCTGGCCAGACCGGGTCTGGGCTGGGCTGGGCTCAGGATGTCTTGGTGTCGGCCGGGTTTGGCTGGCGCTGCTCTGGGATGGTCGGGGTGGCCGGCCAGGGGATCTCGGGCGCGCGGTGGAAGGTTGTGCCGGCTCTCGCCCAGCGTGGGCCGTGAGCGGCCAGCCGGTCGCGGAAGCCGGCCCAGTCGTGCGTTGCCCGAGGTGACCAGCCGAGTTCGGCGATGGCGGGGAGCCGGGGGAGGAGCAGGAGCTCGATGTCGGCCAGCGAGGTGACCGATTCGGTCCAGAGCGGCGCCTCCACGCCGAGCACCGCCTCGGCGGGAACGTCCGCGAGGTGCGTGCCCGGGTCCCAGTCGTACGCCTTTCGCACGTCGATCAGGCCAGCCCAGTCGTGCCCGATCGGGGTGTCCGGGGCGTACTTCATGTCCAGGTAGGCGTGGTTGCCGGGGGAGAGGATCAGTCGGGCGCCCCGGCGTACGGCGTCGGCAGTGGTGGGGTCTTCGCCGTTCGTGCCCCACCATTGCAGCACCCGCCCGTCGAGGTGCCCGGCAGGTGCGAGCTGGTGCCAGCCGACGACGGTCTTGCCGAGGCCGGCAACGATGCGCTGGGCCCGTTCGACGAAACCGGTGTAGACCTCGCCCTTCACCTTGAACGCCTCGTCGCCGCCGATGTGCAGCCACGGGCCCGGGGTGAGCGCGGCCACCTCGCCCAACACGTCGGCGATGAAGTCGTACGTCCGCTCGTCGGCCGGGTCGACATAGCTGAAGCCGACCTCGGTGCCGGTGTACGGCGGTGGGGCGATCTTGTCCGGTGCCAACTCCGGGTACGCGACCAGCGCCGAGTTGGTGTGCCCGGGGAGGTCGATCTCCGGGACGACGGTGATGTGGCGAGCGGCCGCGTAGGAGACGATCCGCCGGTAGTCGGCCTTCGTGTAGTGCCCGCCGGGGCCCCCGCCGACCTCGGTCGTCGCGCCGACGCCTGTCAACTTCGGCCAGGAGTCGACGGCGATCCGCCAGCCCTGGTCGTCGGTGAGGTGCAGGTGCAGGTGGTTGAGCTTGTAGCGGGCCAGGTGCTCGATCACCCGCAGCACGTCCTCGACGGCGAAGAAGTGCCGCGCGACGTCGAGCATCGCGCCCCGGTACGGGAAGCGGGGCGCGTCGGTGATGGACCCGCCGGGCAGCGCCCAGTGTTCGCTGACCGGGACCGGGCTCTCGATGGCCGGTGGCAGCAGTTGGCGCAGGGTTTGCACGCCGTAGAAGAGGCCGGTGGCGGTGCCGGCGGTGACGCGTACCCCGTTGGTGGTGATGTCGAGCCGGTAGCCCTCGGCTCCGAGGTCGTCGGTCTCGTCCAGCACCAGCGCGATGCCGTCAGCGGGGTCGGGGGTGGTGGTGTCGGCGACCGGCAGCGGGTACCCGGTGGCCGGTCGGAGCAGCTCGGCGAGGTGCGCGGCGACCGCCAGCGCGGCGGGGTCGGCGGTGGCCACGATGACCGCTTCGGCTGGCAGCACCCAGTCTTCGGTCGGGTCCGGCTGGACCTGTTGGGGAGCGGGCACGACGTCGGTCAGCCGGTGCGGGGCTGGTGGGGCGAGCAACTCGGCGGCGGTCCGCTCGGCCGCCCGGGCAAGCGTGGCCGCGTCGGGTTCCCCGGCCGGCAGCGGCACTCCGGTGGTGGGCGTGGCCGCCGCGGGATCGGTGGCGGGGTCGAAGGAGGGGATTGTCGACACGGCGGCGACTCCGGGGGGTGTATTCGCGTCGGTTATGGCAAAAGTGAAGTTCGCTGGCTGGCGTGCCGTCAAGCGTACGACTCCCGGCCGGCATGCGTGTTAATGCGCGTGGAAGCGTTCCCAAAAACCGGTACGAACACGGATAGTCGTGATAGCTGTGCCTATTGTCACCGAACGGTCCCAGGTCACCCGATGTTCGCTTAACCTTCGCCCACCGATCGGCGTCGACTCCGGGATTACCGGCGGTCCGTCCGGGGGAAGAAAAAACTGAACCTTCGTTAAGTGTCAATCCGGCGCGTGTGTGGAGGCTCTGGTGGCAGCGCAAGAGACCGTCGATCAGAAGTACGTCTACGACTTCTCGGAAGGCAACAAGGATCTCAAGGACCTGCTCGGCGGCAAGGGGGCGAACCTCGCCGAGATGAACAACCTCGGTCTGCCCGTCCCGCCCGGCTTCACCATCACCACCGAGGCCTGCCAGGCGTACCTCGCGACGGGACGGGAGCCCGACGGCCTCGCCGGTCAGATCGAGGCGCACCTGGAGTCGCTGGAGCGCGCGATGGGCAAGCGACTCGGCGACCCGCAGGACCCCCTGCTGGTCTCCGTCCGTTCCGGGGCCAAGTTCTCCATGCCCGGCATGATGGAGACCGTCCTCAACGTCGGTCTCAACGACCAGAGCGTGGTCGGCCTCTCCGCACAGGCGGGGGGCAATGACAGGTTCGCCTGGGACTCCTACCGGCGGCTCATCCAGATGTTCGGCAAGACCGTCTGCGAGGTGCCCGGCGAGGAGTTCGAGCACGCGCTCGACGACGCCAAACGCGCCAAGGGTACGCAGAACGACCTCGACCTCGACGCGGACGACCTGCGCGGGCTGGTCGGCGCGTACAAGAAGATCTTCCTCAAGCACACCGGTCGGGAGTTCCCGCAGCAGCCGCGCGAACAGCTCGACCTCGCCATCCGGGCCGTCTTCGAGTCGTGGAACGCCGAGCGCGCGGTGCTCTACCGTCGCCAGGAGCGCATCCCGGCCGACCTCGGCACCGCGGTCAACGTGGTGACCATGGTCTTCGGCAACCTCGGCCCGGATTCCGGCACCGGCGTCGCGTTCACCCGTGACCCGGCCAGTGGCGCGCAGGGCATCTACGGCGACTACCTGGCCAACGCCCAGGGTGAGGACGTGGTCGCCGGCATCCGCAACACCGTGCCCCTGCAGGAGTTGGAGCAGCTCGACAAGACCTCCTACGACGAGCTGCTCGGCATCATGGCCCGGTTGGAGGAGCACTACAAGGACCTCTGCGACATCGAGTTCACCATCGAGCGCGGCAAGCTGTGGATGCTGCAGACCCGGGTCGGCAAACGCACCGCCGCCGCCGCGTTCGTCATCGCCGGGCAACTCGTCGACGAGGGCCTGATCGACCTGGACGAGGCGCTGCACCGGGTCAACGGTGCGCAACTGGCCCAGCTGATGTTCCCCCGGTTCCAGCTCGACCACGAGTTCCAGCCGGTCGCCAAGGGCATCGGCGCCTCACCCGGCGCGGCGTCCGGCACGGTGGTCTTCACCTCAGCGCGGGCCGTCGAGCTGGCCGCCGAGGGTAAGTCGGTGATCCTGGTCCGCCGGGAGACCAACCCCGACGACCTGAACGGCATGATCGCCGCGAAGGGCATCCTCACCTCTCGGGGCGGTAAGACCAGCCACGCCGCCGTGGTGGCCCGGGGCATGGGCAAGACCTGCGTCTCCGGCGCCGACGAGATCGAGGTCAACGTGCCGGCGAAGCGGTTCACCGTCGCCGGGCAGACCGTCAACGAGGGCGACGTCGTGTCCATCGACGGCACCACCGGCAAGGTCTACCTGGGTGAGGTGCCGGTCATGCCCTCGGAGGTGGTGCAGTACTTCGAGGGCAGCCTCGACCCCGAGCACATCGACAACGCGCTGGTCCGGGCCGTACACCGGATCATGACGCACGCCGACGGGAAGCGGCGGCTCGCGGTCCGCACGAACGCCGACACCGGCGCGGACGCCGCCCGGGCCCGGCGCTTCGGCGCCGAGGGCATCGGGCTGTGCCGCACCGAGCACATGTTCCTCGGTGATCGGCGCGAGTTGGTCGAGCGGCTGATCCTGGCCCGGGCCGAGGGTGAGCGGGAGGCGGCCCTGGCGGCGTTGCTGCCGTTGCAGCGGGCCGACTTCGAGGAGATCTTCCGCGAGATGGACGGTCTGCCGGTCACCGTCCGGCTGATCGACCCGCCGCTGCACGAGTTCCTGCCGCCTTTGGAGCAGCTCGCGGTCAACGTCGCGGTCGCGCAGGAGCGCGGCGAGGACGTCGCCAAGGAAGAGGCGCTGCTCGCCGCCGTTCGGCGGATGCACGAGGAGAACCCGATGCTCGGGTTGCGGGGCGTTCGCCTCGGCCTGGTCATCCCCGGCCTGTTCGCGATGCAGGTCCGGGCCATCGCCGAGGCGGCCGTCAGCTGCGCCCGGGGCGGCGGGGTGGCCAAGCCGGAGATCATGGTGCCGTTGGTCGGGGCCGTGCAGGAGTTGGAGACGGTCCGCGCCGAGGCCGAAAAGATCATCGCCGAGGTGGTCGGAGACAGCGGGGTCGAGGTGCTGATCGGCACCATGATCGAGGTGCCCCGAGCGGCGCTGACCGCCGGGCAGATCGCCGAGGCGGCGGAGTTCTTCTCCTTCGGCACCAACGACCTCACTCAGATGGCCTGGGGCTTCTCCCGCGACGACGTGGAGGGCGCGTTCTTCTGGCGCTACCTGGAGTTGGGCATCTTCGGCATCTCGCCGTTCGAGTCGATGGACCGCGACGGCGTCGGCCGGCTGGTGCGGATCGCCGCCGAGGAGGGCCGGGCCGCCCGGCCCGGGCTGAAGCTCGGTATCTGCGGTGAGCACGGCGGCGACCCCGACTCGGTGCACTTCTTCCACGAGGTCGGTCTGGACTACGTCTCCTGTTCGCCGTTCCGGGTGCCGGTGGCCCGGCTGGAGGCCGGCCGGGCGGTCGTGGAGACCGGCGGGTCGGACAGCCGCTGACGCGGGGCCGGCGGCGGACCGGGCGACCGGGCCGCCGCCGGCGCCAGCGCTCGGGTCGGCAGCGGGTGGGGGGTCCGCCGACGCTCAGATCGGCGGGCGACGCCAGGTCGGCCGGGCCGGGCGGTGCAACTGCGTCGGCAGGGTCGCCATCGGGGTACGCACGGCAAGCGGCGCGTGCGCGTCCGGAACTGAGGTGGCGCCGATGACGCCGCCGCGCGTGTCCAACACCGAACCGGCCCGGCGGGCCACCGCCCGCGCCTCCTCGTGCAGCGCCTCCAGATCCTCCGCCGGCGACACGGTGACCAGGGTCAGCAGGGCGGTGCGCCCCGCCGGGTAGGTCACCACGCAGCCAGCCGTCGTGCAGACCACCGACTCCCGGAACTCACCCCGCCGGGCGGTGTCGGCAACCCGGTGGCCGAGCCCAAAACTGGCTGCGGCCAGCGCGGCGAGATGGGTGGCGTCGGTGCTGGGCAGGTCGCTGGAGATGAGCAGCCCGTCGGTGCCGGCCAGCACCGCTCCGGCGACCTCGGGCCGGCGTCGGCGTAACCCGCGTAGTTCCGTTCCCACCACCGTGTCTGCGTCCACGAACTGCTCCCTTACCCGTGCGGGATCTGCGCGTCGGTCGGTTGGTCACGTTCCGCGCTGGGAACGCTACCGCTGGCGACTTACGCCCGCGAGCCCGTAACCCATGGCGATCGGTTGACAACTCCGGGCCGATCGGCGGTTGTGGACCCTCCGCCGACGCGTCGGGGGTCAGTTGAGTAGCTGTGCCGGGCGTAATCTTGGCTCGCTCGCACACGGCCGATTGCGTACGCCGTCGAACGGGAAGGGTGATTGCATGACCAGCGTCTGGGAGAGCCTGACCATCGATGCCCGCGATCCGGCCCGACTGGCCCGCTGGTGGGCCGAAGCGCTCGGCTATCAGATCGTCGCCGAGAAGCCGGACGGCGTGGAGATCCGTCAGTCCGCCGACCAGCACCCCGCCCTGTTCTTCGGTCCGGTGACCGAGGGCAAGGACCGCAAGAACCGGCTGCACCTCGACCTGCGCCCCGCCAACCAGGAAGCCGAGGTCGAGCGCCTGGTCGACATGGGCGCCCGGCACGTCGACATCGGCCAGGGCGACGTCGATTGGACGGTGTTGGCCGACCCGGAGGGCAACGAGTTCTGCGTTCTCCGTGAGCGCGAGGAGTGAGCCGGGTGAGCCGGGTGACCGGTTGACCGCACCACCGTCGGCCGCGGCGGACGCCCGGCTGGTCGAGGAGCCACCCAAGGACACCGGGCACCGCCGGTCGCCGTACGAGCGCGACCGTGCACGCGTGCTGCACTCCGCCGCGTTCCGCCGACTGGCCACGAAGACCCAGGTGCACACCGCGGGGACGGACGACTTCCTGCGTACGCGGCTGACGCACTCGCTGGAGGTTGCGCAGATCGCGCGGGAGATGGGTGCCCGGTTGGGTTGCGACCCGGACGTGGTGGACGTCGCCGGGCTCGCCCATGACCTCGGGCATCCGCCGTTCGGCCACAACGGCGAGTCCGCTCTGGACCTGCTCGCCACGCCGTGCGGCGGCTTCGAGGGCAACGCGCAGACCCTGCGGGTGCTGACCCGACTGGAGGCGAAGGTGCTCGCCCCGGACGGCTCGTCCGCCGGGTTGAACCTGACCCGGGCGTCGCTCGACGCGATCGGCAAGTACCCGTGGCCGCGCCGCCCCGGGGAGCGCAAGTTCGGGGTGTACGCCGACGACGCCGCGGTCTTCGAGTGGATCCGGGCCGGTGCGCCCGGCGACCGGCGCTGTCTTGAGGCGCAGGTGATGGACTGGGCCGACGACGTCGCGTACTCGGTGCACGACGTGGAGGACGGCATCCACGGCGGGTACGTCACGCTGCGCCCGTTGCTCGCCGACTCCGACGAGCGGGCCGCGCTCTGTGCCGACGTGGCCGCCGCCTACTCCGACGAGACCGCGGCCGACCTGGCGGAGGTGCTGGTCGAGCTGTTGGCGGATCCGCTGCTCGCGCCGCTCGCCGGGTACGACGGCAGCCACCGCGCCCAGGTCGCGTTGAAGGCCACCACCAGCGGGGTGACCGGGCGGTTCGTGTCCGCGGCGGTGGCTGCCACGGAGGAGCGCTTCGGTCCCGGCCCGCACCGCCGCTACGAAGCTGACCTGATGGTGCCCCGTCTGGTCCGGGCGCAGTGTGCCCTGCTCAAGGGCATTGCGCTGCGGTATGTGATGCGTCGAGCCGGCTTCCGGGGTCGCTACGAGCGGCAGCGGACGATGCTGGCCGAGGTGGTCGCCGCGTTGGTCCGGCGCGCGCCGGACGGGCTCGACCCGATCTTCGCCCCGCTGTGGCGGGCCGCGCCGGACGACGCCGCCCGACTGCGCGTGGTGATCGACCAGGTCGCCTCCCTCACCGATCCGGCGGCCGTGACGTGGCACACCCGCCTGGTCGATGGGAGTGCACCGCCGGCTGACCCCAGGGCAGATTAGGTTAGCCTAAGTGGCATGACGGAGCGCCCCAGGAACGTCACCTCGGTCCACGTGCTGCGCACCGAGCGGCCCACCCCGCACCTGATCCGGCTCGTCCTCGGTGGGGACGAGCTGGCCGACCTGCCGGTGGGCGAGTTCACCGACCACTACATCAAGGTGGTGTTTCCGCAGCCCGGCGTCGCGTACCCGCAGCCGTTGGATCTCGCCGCGATCCGTCGGGACCTGCCCCGGGAGCAGTGGCCCCGGTTGCGCGCGTACACGGTGCGACGCTGGGACCCGTTGGCCGAGGAGCTGACCGTGGACGTGGTGTACCACGGCGACGAAGGGCTGGCCGGTCCGTGGGCCGCCGCGTTGCGCCCCGGTGACCCCGTGCACTTCGTCGGCCCCGGTGGCGCGTACGCCCCCAGCCCGGACGCGGACTGGCACCTGCTGGTCGGCGACGAGAGCGCCCTGCCGGCGATCGCGGCGGCCCTGGAGCGGCTGCCACTGGACGCCCCGGCCCATGTCTTCGTGGAGATCGCCGACCCGGTGGAGGAGCAGAAGCTGCTCAGCCCCGGTGCGGTCGAGCTGACGTGGCTGCACCGCGGTGAACGCCCGGTGGGCGAGGCGCTGGTCGCGGCGGTGCGGAAGTTGGAGTTCCCGGCCGGCCAGGTGCACGCCTTCGTCCACGGTGAGGCCGCCGTCGTCCGGGAGTTGCGCCGGCTGTTGCGGGCCGAGCGGGGCGTACCTCTCGATCAACTCTCCATCTCCGGTTACTGGCGGCGCGGCATGGACGACGAGGGCTGGCGTTCCACCAAGGCCGCCTGGAACAGCCAGGTGACCGCCGAGGAAGCCACCGCCGCCGGTACCGTCTGAGCGTCGCTCAACGCTCGGGCTCGTTCTCCGACTCCTGGCGGGCCGAGGCGAGTCGCCGGGTGAGCAGCACGGCGTACCCGACGATCGCCGCGGACAGCAGGAGCAGCATCAACCTCGGCTCGCGCACCGTCGCGGTGATCACGCTGACCGAGATCACCCCGTAGGCGGTGATCGCCAGTCGGGCGACGCTCGGCCGCGACCAGAGCCAGTACAGGGCCAGCCCACACATCGTCCAGATCACGACCGAGGCGGCCAGCAGAAGCCGCAGCTCCAACGGCAGCCGGTTCACGTTGTCGTCGATCAGCCGGACCACCTGCCCGAGAGCCCAGCCGAGCAGCAGCAGCGAACCACCGAGCGGGATGTGCAGGTAGCCGTACGCCTGCCCTCCACGCAGGCGACGCTGCGCCAAGCGGGTGGTGACGAAGGTGGTGTAGACCCACCAGACGGCAGCCGGCACCACGAAGGCCATCCCGGCGGCGACGATCATGTGTGGCCGGGGGTGGTCCGGCACCGCGAAGAGCAGGCTGGCCAGCGCGCTGCCCAGCACGATGATGGTGAACTGCCCGATTCGCTCGGGCAGGTGGCGGTTGTCCACGGGCCACCGGTTGAGGTGGCGCTTGCCGACCCACGGCGTGGCCAGTTCGATGCTCATCGCGATGATCCACAGGACCGGTCGCAGCGCGGTGGGCACGACCAGCGAGGCCAGCCAGATCAACCAGCCCGCCCCGAAGCCGATCAGGTAGACCGAGGTCACCGTGCGGGCCATCGGGCTCGTCGGCCGGGCCCGTAGGTACAGCAGGAGCAGCACGCCCCGCACGATCAGGTACCCGACCGTCAGGAGCACGCTCTCCGGCACCTCGTCGACACCGAGCGTCATCGTGCCCGCGCCGACCAACGCGCCCAGCACCAGCAGTCGGTGCAGCGCGTCGTCCGGGTCGAACCGGGTGTCGTAGTAGACCTGCCCCACCCAGGCCCACTGGACCACCACGAAGAGCCCGATCACGGCCAGCACGGCGCGCGGCGACGGGGTCGGGTCGTTGCCCAGCCGGGCCACCACCGCCGCCAACGCGTACACGAAGATGATGTCGAGGAAGAGCTCCAGCCAGGTGGCATGACGGTGGCCGGCCTCGTCCGTCCGCGGGGCCTGTCCGCGTAGTCCCAACCGGCCGGCCAGCCAACCGGCCCCCTGGACACCGTCGGCCCGTACCCTGCGCATCTGGTCATGGTCCCCGCGCGGGCCCGGCTGCCGGGTGGAAACCGGCGAGCCGGCAGCGGTGGCCGCCACACCGGCGTCCCCCGGCCGGCGCGTCGTCGGTCCGGCAGGGCAGGATGTACGCCGAGGGGGTGGCGCATGGCTGGGCGGATCCGAGACGAGGACATCGCACTGGTCCGGGAACGCACCTCGATCGGGGATGTGATCTCCGAGACGGTCACCCTGAAGTCCGCCGGTGGCGGCAACCTCAAGGGTCTGTGCCCGTTCCACGACGAGAAGAGCCCGTCGTTCAACGTCTCGCCGGCCCGCAACGTCTGGTACTGCTTCGGCTGCGGGGCCGGTGGCGACGCGATCAAGTTCCTGATGGACGCCGACCACCTCAGCTTCGTGGAGTCCGTCGAGCGGCTGGCCGGCCGCGCCGGCATCCAACTGCGCTACATCGAGGACGACAAGGGCACCCCCCGCCCCCGCCCGCAGCAGGGCCAGCGCCAGCGCCTGGTGGCCGCGCACGCCGCCGCGGTGGAGTTCTACCGGGCGCAGCTCAGCACCGCGGGTGCCCGACCGGCCCGCGAGTTCCTGGCCAAGCGGGGCTTCGACCGGGCCGCCGCGGAACGCTACGGCTGCGGTTTCGCGCCGGAGGGTTGGGACCTGCTCACCAAGCACCTGCGCCAGCAGGGTTTCACCCACCAGGAGTTGGTCACGGCCGGGCTGTCCCGGGAGTCCCGCTCCGGCACCCTGATCGACCGGTTCCGCCGTCGGCTGCTCTGGCCGATCCGCGACCTCGCCGGCGACGTGATCGGCTTCGGCGCGCGCAAGCTCTTCGACGACGACGACGGCCCGAAATACCTGAACACCCCCGAGACGCCGATCTACAAGAAGTCGCACGTGCTCTACGGCATCGACCAGGCCAAGCGGGAGATCGCCAAGCAGGGCCGGGCGGTGATCGTCGAGGGTTACACCGATGTGATGGCCTGCCACCTCGCCGGGGTGACCACGGCGGTGGCGACCTGCGGCACCGCATTCGCCGCGGACCACATCTCCGTCCTGCGTCGGCTCCTGTTCGACAGCGACGAGGTGGCCGGCGAGATCATCTTCACCTTCGACGGTGACGCCGCCGGCCAGAAGGCCGCCCTGCGCGCCTTCGAAGACGATCAGCGGTTCGTCGGGCGGACGTTCATCGCGGTCTCCCCGGACAACATGGACCCGTGCGACCTGCGGCTGGCCAAGGGTGACCTGGCGGTACGTGACCTGGTCGCCCGCCGCGAGCCGCTTGTCGACTTCGCGCTGCGGCACGTGATCAGCCGCTTCGACCTGGACACCGTCGACGGCCGGGTCGAGGCGATGCGCCACGCCGCACCGCTGGTCGCGCGACTCAAGGACCGGGAGAAGCGCCCGGAGTACGTCCGCAAGCTCGCCATGGATCTCGGCATGGAGATCGAGCCGGTGCAACGGGCAGTGCTCGCCGCCGCCAACACCCCGCCGCCGGGCACCCGCGACGCGGCACCCGCCGCCCGGCCCTCTCCGGCCCGCGCCGAGCCGGCATCGGACAGCCCGCAGTCGATGGTCGAACGGGAGGCGCTGAAGCTCGCCCTGCAGCAGCCCGTCCTTGCCGGGCCCATGTTCGACGCGGTCGAGGCCACCGAATACCGCCACCCGATGCACGTTGCGGTGCGTACTGCCATCGCGGCGGCCGGTGGCGCCGTGTCGGCCACCGGCGGCGCGGTCTGGATCGAGTCGGTCCGTGACGCCTGCGACGACCTGGCATCGGCGGCGCTGGTCGGCGAGTTGGCGGTGGAGCCGCTGCGGATCGACGGCGAACCGGACCCCCGCTATGTGTCGATCACGATGGCGCGGGTGCAGTTCGGGTCGGTGACCTCCCGGATCCGGGACATCAAGTCGCGCATCCAACGGATCAACCCGGTCAACAACAAGGACGAGTACTTCGCCGCCTTCGGTGAGCTGCTGTCACTGGAGCAGCACGCCCGGGCGCTGCGCGAGCAGGCCGCGGGAGGCCTCTAGATGGGACTGTTCAGCCGCAAGCCGAAGCTGCCACCGGCCTCCCGGCCGCCGCTGACCGCCGACGAACGGGTGCTGGCGTGGGCCGCCGCCGGCAACGGCGAGGGTGACGGGGTGGTGGTCGCCAGCAACCTCGGGTTGTGGCTGCCCGGTCGGGGGCACCGGCTCGGCTGGCACACCATCCTCAAGGCGGTCTGGTCCGGCCGCGAGTTGACCGTCACACCCGCCGAGCTCGTCGTCGAACGCGACGGCTACACGCTGGTCGCCGACGGCCCCGCCGAGACGTACCTCCTGCTCGACCCGGGTGAGCTGCCGCACCAGGTGCGGGCGCGGGTCACCCGCTCGGTCGCGTACACCGAGCATCAGCCGGTGCCCGGCGGTGCCGCGCGGGTCGCGGCCCGCCGCGAAGCCGGAGTCGACGGTCTCACCTGGACGGTCCGACTCGACCCCGGCACCCCGGCGGACGACGAGGCCCTGCTCGCCGAGACCGATCGTCTGGTCACCGTGGCCCGCGCCGCCACCGCACCGGTCGACGGCTGACCAGCTGTCAGTTGGCGCCGAGATCCTTCAGCGCCTTGTCGGCGCCCCGGTGCAGGGGGACGGGCTCGGTCTTCCGGGCGGTATCCAGCGAGATCCCCTTGGCCGCCGGGTTCGCCTGAGCCAGCGCGTCCCGCTTGTCGAACACCGTCCGGGTGATCGCACAGGCGACGTTGGCGTCCAGATCCTTGCGGACCAGCAGCACGTTCGGCACGACGATGGTCGGGGTGTCCGCCGCCGTCCGGTACGCGTCCCGGCCGATCGTCCCGGCCTGGTAGGCGGGGCTCAACTCGGTCATCTTCGGCAGCAGGGCCGCGATGTCGACGAACTTCACCCGGTCACCGGCGGTGGTGAACAGGTCGGTCAGACCACCGGTGGGCAGGCCACCGGACCAGAAGAACCCGTCGATGCTGCCGTCCTTGACACCCTCGACCGTCTTCGTGAGGTCGAGCCGCTGCGCCCGGACGTCCTTTGCCGGGTCCAGGCCGGCGGCTTCCAGCAGGCGGTTGGCGATCACCTCCGTGCCGGACTTCGGAGAACCGGTGGAGATCCGCTTGCCACGCATGTCGGCCACCGAGTTGATCCCGGAGTCGTTGCGCACCACCACCTGCGTGTAGTTGTCGTAGATGCGCGCGAGCGCCTCGACCGGCTGCGGCGCGGTGAAGCTGCCCTTGCCCTGGACCGCGTTGACCGCCGTGTCGAACAGGGAGAACGCCACGTCGTACTGGCCACCGACCAACTGTTCGACGTTCTGCACCGAGGCACCGGTCTCGGCGGCGGTGCCGCTGAGCTTGCCGCCGGTAGCCCCGGACAACTGGCCGGCCAGGGCGTTGCCGACGACGTAGTAGACGCCTGTCGCGTTGCCGGTGGCGATGCCGACACGGGTCTCCTGGCCCACCTCGCAGGTGACCTCACTGGCCGCGTCGTCCTTGGCCGCGCCGCCCTGCTGGCCTCCGCAGCCCGCAGCACCGGCCGTGACGAGGGCGAGCACGCTCAGACCCGCTGCGACCCGTACGTCGATTCGTCTCACGGTTTCTCCTCCCGGAGGTTGGCTGACGATCCGGCTCGTGGCCGACCGGCCCGGCCGGCGGATTGCCGTCGTACGAAGACACCCGCCGCCGCGACTGCGGCCAGCGCGAAGCCGACCGTGATCGCGACGGGTTCGAGCCAGAGCAGGGTGACGCCGGCGACGGCACCGAGTACGCGCTCCGGTGCGCCGGCCGGACCCACCCCGGGCAACCAGCCACCGGCGGCGACGGCGAGCACCGCCACGCTGAGCGCGATCACCACGGCGGCGACGGCGATCCGCTGTGCGCCACCGATGCCGAGCAACCCGAGCCCAGCCGGCGTGATGACGAAGGCGATCGGCGTCAGGTACGCCGGCAGCGCGTAGCGCAGGGTCTGCCACATGGTCGGCACCAACCGGCCCCCGGTCACCGCCGCGGCCGCCACCGCGGCGAGCGCGGTCGGCGGGGAAACCTCGGACAGGACCGCGAAGTAGAAGACGAACATCGCCACGGCGGGCGCCGACACACCGAGGTCGATGAGGGCCGGCCCGACGATCACCCAACCGATCACGAACGAGGCGGTGACCGGCACGGCCAGGCCCAGCAGGCTGAGTGCGACGGCCGCGAGCAGCGCGGTGAGCACCAGCACCAGCGTCGGGTCCGAGGTGGCCGCCTTCGCCCCGCTGATCAGCAGCGCCGCCGCCTGCGGCCCGAGGCCGGTCTTCGTGGTGGTCGCCGTGATGATGCCGGCGGCGGCGCAGACGGCGGTCACCGCGAGCACGCCGCGTACGCCGGTGACGAGCGCGGCCACCAGCCTGGCCGGGGTGAGCCGGTGCGCACGGTCCAGGAAGGAGAGCGCGACCGCCAGGAGGGTGGCGAAGACGACGGCTCTCGTCGCGGACACGCCCACGGCGAGGAGCACGACGATCGCGATCAGTGACGCGAAGTGGTAGCCGAAGCGGGCCAGCAGACGCCAGGGCGACCCGACGTCGATCACCACGGGGCGTACGCCGGACCGGCGGGCGTCGATCTCCACGGAGAGGAGGATGCCGAGGTAGTAGAGGACTGTCGGCACCGTGGCCCAACCCAGCACCTGCAGGTACGACACGCCCAGGTACTCCGCGATGATGAACGCCGCCGCGCCCAGGGTGGGCGGCGAGAGGATCGCACCCACTCCGGCCGCGGCCAGCATGCCGCCGGCCCGCTCCGGGGGATAGCCGGCGCGACGCAGCAGTGGCCAGGTGACCGCGCCGATGCTCACCGTCGTCGCCGCGCCGGACCCGGAGACGGTGCCGAGCAGGAAGCCGGAGGCCACCGCGGTACGACCGGCGGCGGTCCGCGAGCGGCGGAACGCCGCGGCCGACAGGTCGACGAAGAACCGCCCCGCCCCGGACAACTCCAGCACCGCTCCGTAGATCGTGAACAGCACGATGTAGGAGGCCGCGACGTCCAGTGGTGTGCCGTAGAAGCCGCTGTCGGAGTTGTAGAACGCGTCGACCAGTTGACTGAAGTCGAGCCCGGCGTGGGCGACCGGCCAGGACTGCGGCAGCAGCCCGCCGTAGTAGCCGTAGCCGAGGAACAGCAGGCAGACCGCGGGCAGGATCCAACCGGTGGCCCGGCGGCACGCTTCGAGCAGCAGGAGCAGGAGCACGGTGCCCAGCACCAGGTCCATCGGCGCCAGCAGACCCTGCCGGTCGAGGAAGGCGTTGTAGCCACCCCCGCCCGCGCCGACGGGAATCGGCAGGACGGGGTAGAGGCAGGCGGCCACCGCCAGGGCGACCAGTACCCAGTCCGTCGCGGTGGGTCGTGCCGACGTCGAACGCGCCGGCGGCGGCCCGTCGGCGTCTTCGGTGGGGTCGGCGTCTTTGGCGCGGCGTCGACGGGCGCGCAGTCGGGCCCGCAGCCGCAGGTCGGCCGGGTAGGCCAGGAAGACCAACGGGAGTACGCCGGCCAGGAAGATGATGAGGTAATACTTGCTGCCCTGCGACAGTGGGCGGAACACCTGCCAGAGGGCGAGAGCGGCGACCGCCAGCGCCGCCGCGGTGAGGAGCAGCCCCGCCGGCCCGGTCAGCACCCGCCCCGGTCTCTCGTCCTCGAATTGGGCGGCCAGGTCCCGGGTGGCCCGCTCGGCGGCGGAGCGGTCGTCGTCGACGGGCTCGGTCGGGTCGGGGGCGAGCGAGGTCAGGTGGGGTCGACTGTCGGCCTCGGCGGGGTCGACTGTCGGTCGCGGCCGGGGTGGCCTGCCGCCGGCGCCCGCTGCGGGCACACCGGCGGGGGAGTTGGCAGGTCGGGCGGGTGGCGACGAACCATCGGGCGAGCTGATGGGCGACACGAGGGGACGATACACGTCGATCGGACGACGCGGCGGTGCATCGATCGGCGTTTCGCCGCCGGTGATACGGGCGAGGGTCGGCCGGTCCGTCGTTGGCGCGTATTTGCGTGGAGGGTTGTCGGACTCGGCGGTTAGGGTCGGGCGGTGACTGCGGGGCGACCACTCATTCAGGCTCGAGGGCTGGTGAAGCGGTTCGGTGACTTCACCGCCGTGGCCGGCATCGACGTCGAGGTGCGCTCGGGTGAGGCTTTCGGCTTCCTCGGGCCGAACGGCGCCGGCAAGTCCTCCACCATGCGGATGGTCGGCTGCACCTCCCCACCCAGCGGGGGCGAGCTGCGCATCCTCGACATGGACCCGGTCGGTGACGGGCCGGCGATCCGGGCCCGGCTCGGTGTCTGCCCGCAGTTGGACAATCTCGACCCGGAGCTGACCGTCCGGGAGAATCTGACCGTCTACGCCCGCTACTTCGGCATCTCCCGGCGGGCGGCCCGGGAACGGGCCGACGAGCTGCTCGACTTCGTCCAGCTCACCGAGCGGGCCGACAGCAAGGTCGAGCCGCTGTCCGGTGGGATGAAGCGTCGGCTGACCATCGCCCGCGCGCTGGTCAACGATCCGGAGATCGTGCTGCTCGACGAGCCGACCACCGGGCTCGACCCGCAGGCCCGGCATCTGGTGTGGGAGCGGCTGTTCCGGCTCAAGCAGCAGGGCGTCACGTTGGTGCTCACCACCCACTACATGGACGAGGCCGAGCAGCTCTGCGACCGACTGGTCGTGATGGACGGCGGGCGAATCGTCGCCGAGGGCTCACCCCGGGCGCTGATCGCGCAACACTCCACTCGCGAGGTGGTCGAGTTGCGCTTCGCCGCCGAGTCACAGGAGCCGTTCGCCGGCAAGCTCGACGGCGTGGGGGAGCGGGTCGAGGTGCTGCCCGACCGGGTCCTGCTCTACGTGCCCGACGGCGACGCGGCGGTCACCGAGGTCTCGGCGTTGGGGCTCAACCCCGCCAACGTGCTGGTGCGACGCAGTGGCCTGGAGGACGTCTTCCTGCACCTGACCGGCCGCACCCTGGTCGACTGATCGACCTTTGCGATCGTTGGCAGCTCAGCCACAGTCTTTCCCGACGTGTCGACCTGCTGAGCTGCCAACGATCACCGTTCAACGGCTCTGGCTGGGAAGCCGCGCGTGAGCCCGGTCGCAGCCGCTTTTGATCTTGGGCGTTACCATCGGCCGGCCCGGTCGAGCTCACCGAACCGGCTTCCGCGCACGGAGGTTTCATGTCCGATCTGCTGACCGCCAACCGACGTCAGGCCGGGCTGACCGCCCTCTATCTGGGCATCTTCTCGATGGTCTGGTTCAGTGTGCCGGCCGCGGAGCAACCGCTGCGTGCCCTGCTCCTGGTGGGCAGCCTCGTCGCACTGCTCACCGCCGTGGTGGGCGGCGTGCTGTCGTCCCGCCTCCGGGGGGCCGGCAGCCCCCGGGACCGGGCAACCGACCGCCCGTACCTGCTCATCGTCGTCGCCGAGTTCGCCGCCGCCGGTCTGGGCGCCGCCGTGTTGGCCGCCGCAGGCTGGTCCGAGTACGTCCCGGTGCTGGTCTGCCTGGTGGTCGGCCTGCACTTCTTCCCGCTCGCCCCGCTGCTGCGGGATCCACTGCTCAAGCCGCTCGGTGTCGCGATGTGCCTGGTGGCGGCGGCGGGGCTCGTCACCGGCCTCGCCTCGACGGTGTCCGCCGGTCTGGTGATCGGCACCGGTGCGGGAGTGCTGCTGCTCGGTTACGCCGTGCAGGCGTTGATCCGCGCGTACCGCCCGGCTTGATCCGCACGCACCCTCGGGCCGACGGACCGCGCATCTGGTGCAGGTTCGTCGGGTCGGACGCCGTCCGGGCGGCGTGATCGGCTCCAGGTCGGCGATGCGGGGGTGTCCGGGCGGCGGAATGCCGCCACATCGCCGATGTGGAGTGGATCATCGCCCTGACGCGCCGCGAGCCTGACGCGCCGCGAGCCTGACGCGCTGCGAGCCTGACGCGCCGCCGCCGGAAACCCGGGCGACACGCTGCCGGGGTCGCCGTAGGGTGACCGGCGGCCCTGTCGTACCCCCGGGGTAGACAGGTCGGGACGGGGGTGGTCGTGGTGAGTGTGGTGGGGCAGGCACGTTTCCCGTGGGTGCCGGCGTACGCCGTGTTCGAGCACTACCTGGTGGGTCTGCGACGCACCTGGCGGGCCGGGGTGTTCTCCTCGTTCCTGCTGCCGGTGCTCACCGTGCTCGGCTTCGGGCTGGGCGTCGGTGCCTACATCGACCAGGGCGTCGGCGGGGTGCGTTACCTCGATTGGCTGGTCCCCGGGCTGATCGCCTCGACCGCACTCCAGGTGACCGTCGGTGACTCGACCTGGCCGGTGTTCAGCAACTTCCGGTGGGTCAAGACCTACTTCGCGCAGAGCGCGTCACCGCTGCGGGTCGGCGACATCGTGGCGGGCCACCTGGCCTTCGTGCTGTTCCGGGTGCTCACCACGATTGCGGCGTTCCTGCTGGTCACCGGCTTGTTCGGGGCGTTGCGGTCGCCGTGGGCGGTGGCGGTGCTGCCGGTGGTGGCGTTGCTCGGGCTGGCCGTTGCCGCGCCGGTCTTCGCGTACACCGCGTCGGTGTCCAGCGACAGTTGGCTCGCGATGCTGTTCCGGTTCGCGGTCATCCCGATGACACTCTTCGCCGGGGTGTTCTTCCCGGTCGAGTCGCTCCCCGAGGCGCTGCGGTGGCTGGCGTACGTGACGCCGTTGTGGCACGCCGTCGACCTCTGTCGCGCCGCCACGCTCGGCGTCGCCCCACAGTGGTCGATCGTCGGGCACCTGCTGTACCTGGCGGTCTGGGCGGTCGCCGGCTGCCTGCTGGCGCTGCGCGCGTTCCGTCGCAGGCTCGTCGTCTAGAGAGCAGGCTCGTCGTCCGAAGAGAGCAAGCTCGTCGCCTGAAGAGGTAAGCAGAGAGGCTGTCGTGGTCACGCTGATCCTGCCCCGGCTGATCGATGTCTCCGCCGCGACCCGGCGATCGGCGTCGGTGGCCGAGCGCAACGTCGCCGCGCTGAAGTCGGTCTACTGGCTGTTGCTGCTCTCCGGCTTCGTCGAGCCGCTGCTCTATCTGCTCTCCATCGGGGTGGGCGTCGGTGCGCTGGTCGGCGACCTGCCGTTGCCCGACGGGCGGCTGGTCTCGTACGCCGAGTTCGTGGCTCCGGCGATGCTCGCCTCCTCGGCGATGACCGGGGCGCTCGCGGAGACCACCTTCAACTTCTTCGGCAAGATGAAGTACATGAAGCTGTACGACGGAGTGATCGCCACCCCGGTACGGCCGTTCGAGATCGCTCTCGGTGAGCTGGGTTGGGCGATGTTGCGGGGCAGCGCCTACTCGGCCGCGTTCCTCGGGGTGATGGTCGTGCTGGATCTGACCAGCGTCACCCGCGCGTTGACCGCTCTGCCGGCCGCGGTGCTGGTCGGGTTCGCGTTCGGGGCGCTCGGCATGGCGGTCTCCACGTTCATGCGCAGCTGGCAGGATTTCGACCTGATGGGCTCCGCCCAGTTCACCCTTTTCCTCTTCTCCGGCACGTTCGTGCCGGCGCAGGCCTATCCGACCCTGCTGCACTGGCTGATCGAGATCACCC
This sequence comes from Micromonospora luteifusca, assembly GCF_016907275.1. NCBI lineage: Bacteria > Bacillati > Actinomycetota > Actinomycetes > Micromonosporales > Micromonosporaceae > Micromonospora > Micromonospora luteifusca. The sequence goes on along the minus strand of NZ_JAFBBP010000001.1, from coordinate 1,711,887 downwards.
CGCTGTACCGGTCGGTGCATCTGATCCGCGGGGTCGCGCTGGGCGGCGGTGGCGGGGTCTGGCTGCTCGACGTGCTCTACCTGCTGGCGATGGTGGCGGTCGGGCTCCTGGTGGCCTCGCGCCGGATGGGCAGGTTGCTCTACCAGTAGGGGTTATCCGTGCCCGTCGGCGGGCATGTCCGGAGGTGACACCGCCGACGAACAGGAGGGGCGATGGCCTCGGACGAGTCTTCCGGCCACCGGGGGCAGCAGCGTGATCCGGTCGGGCCCGATGCGGGGCCGGACAGCCCCACCGATCTGCCCGGCAGCGGCTGGAAGGCGGCACTGCGGCGCACGGTCACCGAATTCCAGGACGACAGCCTGACCGACTGGGCGGCGGCGCTGACCTACTACGGGGTGCTGTCCATCTTCCCGGGGCTGCTGGTGCTGATCTCCATCCTCGGCCTGCTCGGCAGGGGCACCACCGAGGGGGTCAAGGACACCGTCAACCAGGCGGTGCCCAACGACAGCATCCAGAAGATCATCGAGGATGCGATCACGCAGGCGCAGGGCAGCGGCGGGCTGGCCAGCCTCGCGGCGATCATCGGTCTGCTGGCGGCGTTCTGGTCCGCGTCCGGCTACATCGGCGCGTTCATGCGCGCCTCGAACACCATCTACGACGTGCCGGAAGGCCGCCCGATCTGGAAGACGTTGCCGATCCGGCTCGGCGTGACCGCGGTGATCGGGGTGCTGTTGCTGGCCAGCGCGGTGATCGTGGTCTTCACGGGCCGCCTCGCCGAGTCGGTCGGGGATGCGGTCGGCCTCGGCTCGACGGCGGTCACGGTGTGGGACATCGCCAAGTGGCCGGTGCTGCTGATCCTGGTCAGCCTGATGTTCGCGATCCTCTACTGGGCGTCGCCGAACGCGCGGCACGGCGGGTTCCGCTGGGTCAGCCCGGGCGGGGTGGTGGCCGTGGTGATCTGGCTGGTGATCTCCGGCCTCTTCGCCCTCTACGTGAGCAACTTCGGCTCGTACAACAAGACGTACGGGGCGCTGGCCGGCGTGATCATCTTTCTGGTCTGGCTCTGGCTGAGCAATATCGCGATCCTGCTCGGTGCCGAGTTCGACGCGGAGTTGGAGCGGGGCCGCGCCATCTCCGCCGGTCACGACGTCGACGACGAGCCGTACGTCGAACTGCGCGACGACCGCAAGCTCCGGAAGAAGCGGAACTCCGCCGGCGGCCGCTGACGCCCCCGCAGCGGCCGCTCGTCCCGCACGGGACCGCCCCGCACGGAGGCCGCCCCGCGCGGAGGCCGCCCCGCACGGAGGCCGCCCCGCACGGAGGCCGCCCCGCGCAGACCGCCCCGCCACCGACGACCGGCTGGCGGGGCGGTTTCGTGTCCATCGATGGAACTGGGGGCGACCGGACGTGGGCGGCCCGTGATCCTTTTCTTGATCGACTAGTAGCTTTTGTTCTTTCGGACAAAAGTTCATCTCGGAACGGTTGAAGCTCTGGACAGGCGGTACGGAACGCTCTTACTGTGTCGGACACAACACGTCGCCATTGCGTCGATGTGAACGATGCCAATGAAGAGGTGACCCCCGGTGCGGACCGTCGACCCGTTGCACGTGCGACTGTTGCGGTTGCTCCGCGACGAGGGAGCCGTGTCCCGGGCCGAGCTGGGCGACCGACTTCAGATGCCGCGCCCGCGCATGCTGGCCGAGCTGGATCGCCTGGTCGCGCTGGGTTACGTCGCCGAGGCGGGGCTCGCCGCCTCCCGGGGCGGGCGTCGCTCGACCCTGGTCGAGCTGAACCCGCAGCTGCGCTTCGCCGCCGTCGACCTCGGCGCGAGCTCGATGGACATCGAGGTGGTCAACGGCCGCCTCGAACCGGTCGCCCACTACGGCGAGGCCGCCGACATCCGCAACGGGCCGAAGGTGACCCTGCAACGGGTCAACGAACTGCTGCACAAGGCCCGGGTCGACGGCGCGTACGAGCGCTTGGACGCGGTCGGCATCGGCGTACCCGGGCCGGTCAGCTTCCGCGACGGCGTCCCGGTCTCGCCGCCGATCATGCCGGGCTGGGACCGGTTCCCGGTGCGTGAGTTGCTCAGCCGGGAGCACGGCTGCCCGGCGGTGGTCGACAACGACGTCAACATCATGGCGATCGGTGAGCGTCACGGTGGGGTCGCGCACTCGGTGGACGACTTCCTCTTCGTGAAGATCGGCACCGGCATCGGGTGCGGCATCTACCTCACCGGCGAGGTCTACCGGGGCACCGACGGCTGCGCCGGCGACATCGGCCACATCCAGGTGGACTCGCACGGTCCGATGTGTTCCTGCGGCAACGTCGGCTGCCTGGAAGCGCTGTTCAGCGGCGCCGCACTGGCCAAGGAGGCCACCGTCGCCGCCCGCAGCGGATTGTCGCCGGCGCTGGCCGAGCGGATGGCCCTGCGGAATGTGGTGACCGCCCTGGACGTCGCCGAGGGCGCCGTCGAGGGTGACGTGGCCTGCATCCAGCTGATCCGTGACGGCGGACGGCGGGTCGGCGGAGTGCTCGCCGGCCTGGTCAGCTTCACCAACCCGTCGATGATCGTGATCGGCGGCGGGCTGGCCCAGCTTGGGCACATCCTGCTGGCCGAGATCCGCAGCGTGGTCTACCGCCGTTCGCTGCCACTGGCCACCGGCAACCTGCCCGTCGTGCTGTCCGAGCTCGGTGGTCGGGCCGGCGTGACCGGCGCGGCGGTGCTCGCCAGCGACGTCGCCTTCGGTGAAGCCGCATGAAAACGAGCGAATTCCGTCGTGAGCGAGGAGGAGACTGTGGCCCTGCCCGAGGATGACCCCGCCACCGCGTCGGCCGAGGCCGTCGCCGAGGCACCGCTGGTCGAGGCTCCCGCCGACACCGTCGCGGGCGAGGTGGTCCTGCGCCTCACCGATCTGGTCAAGACCTTCCCCGGCGTACGCGCGCTGGACGGTGTGCAGCTGGAGGTACGTGCCGGCGAGGTGCACTGCCTGCTCGGGCAGAACGGCGCCGGCAAGTCCACCCTGATCAAGGTGCTCTCCGGGGTGCACCAGCCCGATTCCGGGCAGGTGGAGTGGCGCGGCGAGCCGGCGAGTTTCGCCAACCCGCAGGCCGCGATGAAGGCCGGCATCGCCACGATCTACCAGGAGCTCGACCTCGTCGAGGACCTGTCGGTGGCGGAGAACGCCTTCCTCGGTCACGAACACCGCAGCTTCGGGTTCGTCCGCCGCGGCACGATGGCCCGGCACACTCGGCAGATCCTCAGTCGACTCGGCCACGGTGAGATCCCGCCCGGGCGGATGGTCCGGTCGCTGCCGGCCGCTGGTAAGCAGATCGTCAGCATGGCCCGGGCGCTGTCGCACGAGGCGCGACTGATCATCATGGACGAGCCGAGCGCGGTGCTGGCCCACGACGAGGTCGGCAACCTGTTCCGGATCATCCGGGAGTTGACCGCGCAGGGCATCGCCGTCATCTACATCTCGCACCGGCTGGAGGAGATCCGCGAGATCGGCGACCGGGTCACCGTACTCAAGGACGGCCGGACCACGGCGGCGAACCTGCCGGCGCGCGACACCCCGACCCGCGACCTGGTCAGCCGGATGACCGGCCGCACCATCGAGTACGTCTTCCCGGATCGGCCGGCCGAAGACCCCGCCGGTGCGGAGTTGCTCCAGGTGGAGGGGTTGACCCGCGCCGGTGAGTTCGCCGACGTCTCGCTGAGCGTTCGCGCCGGGGAGATCGTCGGCATCGCGGGGCTGGTCGGTTCCGGCCGCTCCGAGCTGCTGGAAACCATCTACGGTGCCCGACTCGCGGAGGCCGGTTCGGTCCGGATGGACGGGCGGGTGCTGCGTCCCGGCGTGGGCGCGGCGGTGCGGGCCGGAATGGGGATGGCCCCGGAGGAACGCAAGAGTCAGGCGCTGCTGCTCGGCGAGCCCATCTACCGCAACGTCACGTTGGCCACCTTCGGGCGGTACGCGCGGTTGGGCTTCACCGACGCCGCCAGGGAACGAGCCGAGGCGGACCGGATCGCCGAGAGCCTGGAGCTGCGGCCCCGGGACGTCGACCGGCCGGTGCGCACGCTTTCCGGCGGCAACCAACAGAAGGTCGTGGTCGGGCGGTGGCTGCTCGGCGGCACCAAGCTGTTGCTGCTCGACGAGCCGACCCGGGGCGTGGACGTGGGCGCCCGGGCTGAGCTCTACCAGGTCATCCGGGCGTTGGCCGCCCAGGGCGTCGGGGTGCTGCTGGTCTCCAGCGAGGTGCCCGAGGTGCTCGGTCTGGCCGACCGGGTGCTGGTGATGCGGGAAGGGCGGGTCGTCCGCGAGGCCGCGGCCGGCGAACTCGACGAGAACACCGTGCTCGACCTCGTGATGGCGGGGTCCTTGATGGAAGGCGCACCGGCATGAGCGACGCGACTCCCACTCCCACCGCGACACCGGAGCGCCCGCAGCTTCCGGCGCAGTCGCCGCCGGTGGATCCGGCGGAGACGGCGGTGGCCAGCGGTAAGGCAGGGTCCACGGGCCGACTCTCGTGGTGGCGGGGTGACGGCGGCGACGGCGCCAAGCGCAACCTCGGTCTGATCGGGGTGCTGGCCGCGCTCATCGTGGTCGGCGCGGTCACCAAACCGGAGCTCTACGGTGACCCGACCTGGGTCTGGAACAACGTGCTCGCCATCCTGCAGCTCGCCTCGGTCGTTGGCGTGGTCACGGTCGGGATGACCTTCGTGATCATCGGCGGCGGCATCGACCTGTCGGTCGGGGCGATCGTCGCGTTGGCCGGGGTCTGGTGCACCACGGTCGCCACCCAGAACTTCGGCGCCGGCGGCATGATCTTCACCGCCATCGTGGTCGGCATCTGCGTCGGCCTGGTCAACGGCGTACTCATCTCGTACGGGAAGCTGGTCCCCTTCATCGCGACGCTCGCGATGCTGGTGGCGGCTCGCGGGCTCGCGGCGTCGATCTCGAACAAGCAGACCCAGGTGTCGAGCAGCACCTTCATCAACGACATCGCGGCGCGCAAGGTTCTCGGGGTTCCGATCCTCGTCTACATCCTGGGCGCGGTGGTGGTGGCCGGGTGGATCCTGCTCAACCGCACGACCTTCGGCCGGCGAACCATCGCCGTCGGCGGTAACCCGGAGGCGGCGCGGCTGGCCGGCATCAACGTCCGCCGGCACACCATGCTGCTCTACGCGCTGTCCGGTCTGTGCTGCGGCATCGCCGCCATCATGCTCACCTCGCAGGCCACCTCGGCGCAGGCGGCGATGGCCAACCTCTACGAGCTGGACGCGATCGCCGCCGCGATCATCGGCGGGACGCTGCTCAGCGGTGGCCGGGGCACGATCGTCGGCTCGCTGCTCGGCGTCATCATCTTCGCCACGATCACGAACCTCTTCGCCATCAACGGCCTCTCCATCGAGGCGCAGAACATGGTCAAGGGCGGCATCATCGTCGCCGCCGTCCTGGTCCAGCAGTTCCAGTTCAAGTCCGTTACTCGGCTCCTCGCGCGGAACAGGGTCACCACCGCAACCTGACGCACCGCACCGTTGTCCCTGGCGACGTCGAGAATTCGACAGTGGCCGGGCCTCGCACACCCTCACTCACTCAAATCCCGCTCCCAGGAGGTCGTTCATGACCCAGCACAGTCGCGACGTGTCGCGCCGCCGGTTGCTCTTCGGTGGAGCCGCAGTCGGCGCCGCCACCCTGCTCACCGCCTGCACCAGCAACGAGACCCCGGCGGCCAGCACCCAGACCAAGGCCGCCGGTGACGGTGCCGGCAACAACGCCCCGGGCAAGAAGGTCGTCATCGGCTTCTCCGCCCCGGCCGCCGACCACGGCTGGATGGGCGCGATCCACGCCAACGCCAAGGCGCAGGCCGCGGCCTACTCGGACGTGGAGTTCAAGGAGGTCGACGGTGGGTCGAACTCCGAGGCCCAGCGCTCCACGCTCGGCACGCTGATCGCCCAGAAGCCGGACATCATCGTCGTGCTGCCGCACGACGGCAAGGAGGTCAACGCTGTTGCCCTTCAGGCGATGCAGGCGGGCATCCCGATCGTGAACCTCGACCGGGCGTTCCCCGACGCGCTGGCCTCGCGCCTGGTCATCAAGGGCGACAACTACGGCATGGGCGTCTCGGCCGGTCACTTCATCGGCAAGCAGCTCAAGGACAAGGGCGTCAGCAACCCGATCATCGGCGAGATCGCCGGTCTGGAGATCCCGCTGACCGTCGAGCGCAGCGCCGGCTTCGCGGCAGCACTGGCGACCTACGGGTTCAAGGTGAACAACCGTCGCTCGGCCGAGTTCACCTCGGACAGCGGTCAGCGCGAGGCGTCCCAGCTGCTCCAGGCGCTGCCGAAGATCGACGCGATCTGGAACCACGACGACGACCAGGGCATTGGTGTGCTCGCCGCCATCAAGCAGGCCAACCGGTCGGAGTTCTTCATGGTCGGCGGCGCGGGTTCGAAGCTCGCGATCGACGCGATCAAGGCCGACAACAGCGTGCTCAAGGCGACGGTCACCTACAACCCGTCGATGGCCTCGTCGGCAATTTCCCTCGCGCGGCTCATCGCGCAGGGCCGGGGCCTGGGCGACCTGACGGAGCTGCAGGTTCCCAAGGAAGTGACCCTCGCCTCCGAGACGATCACCAAGGAGAACGCGAGCAGCTACGACAAGCTCGGGTTCTGACACACGGGGGGAGACCCACCTTGTCCACGAAACACAACGAACTGCGGGTCGGCATGGTCGGCTACGCGTTCATGGGCGCCGCGCACTCACAGGCGTGGCGCACAGTGAACCGCGTGTACGACCTGCCGGCGCGGGCCCGGATGGCGTTGATCTGCGGCCGAGACACAGCGAAGGTGGCCGACGCCGCCGACCGGCTCGGCTGGGACGCGTACACCACGGACTGGCGTGACCTGATCAACTCCGATGACATCGACGTGGTCGACATCTGCACCCCGGGCGACAGCCACGCCGAGATCGCCCTCGCCGCGTTGGCCGCCGGCAAGCACGTCCTGTGCGAGAAGCCGTTGGCCAACACGGTGGCCGAGGCCCGGGCGATGACCGCCGCGGCGGACGCCGCCCGGGCCACCGGAGTGCGGTCGATGTGCGGGTTCAACTACCGCCGGGTCCCCGCGGTCACGATGATGCGCCAGATGGTCGCCGACGGACGACTCGGGGTGATTCGACACGTTCGTGCGGTGTACCTACAGGACTGGATCGTGGACCCGCAATTCCCGCTGGTCTGGCGGTTGCAGAAGGACAGGGCGGGCTCCGGCGCGCTCGGTGACATCGGTGCGCACATCATCGATCTGACCCAGTTCGTCACCGGTCAGCGGATCAGCGGAGTCAGCGCGGTCACCGAGACCTTCATCAAGGAGCGGCCGTTGCCGGCCGGGTCGAGCGGGTTGGCGGCCACGGTGGACGGCGGCAGCTCCGCCGACGGCAATGGCACCGGGCCGGTCACCGTCGACGACGCCGCGGTCTTCGTGGCCCGACTCGACGGTGGCGCTCTGGCCACGTACGAGGCGAGCAGGTTCGCCACCGGCCGCAAGAACGCCCTGCGTGTCGAGATCAACGGCTCGCTGGGCAGCGTGGTCTTCGACCTGGAACGCCTCAACGAGCTGGAGTTCTACGACGCCACCCGTCCCACGGTGGAGCAGGGCTTCAACCGCATCCTGGTGACCGAGGGCGAGCACCCGTACATGTCGGCGTGGTGGCCGCCGGGCCACATCATCGGCTACGAGCACTCGTTCACGCACGAGATGCGCGACTTCATCGAGGCGGTCGCCACCGGTGTCGACCCGACTCCCTCCTTCGCCGACGCGTTGCAGGTCCAGTTGGTGCTGGACGCGGTGGCCCGCTCGGCGGAGCTCGGCTCCTCGTGGACCGAGGTGGCACCGGCGCTGACCGCGGCGGCTGTCTGACCATTGACCATCCGCGACGGCGGTGTTCGTACCGCTGTCGCCCGACCGGCTTTCCGAAGCCGACCGGCGAGGGACCGGCCGCGGATTGCGCCCCGTGGTCGGGACGAGGTCGGCATCGGAGAGTGTGCAGCCGGGCCGTACGGCCCGGTGGCGCACGAGCAGGACGGTCGTCCGGTGCGACCGGACCGGGATTCCCCGGCCGCACCGGAGGACCGCCACCACCGGTGGAGATCCGGAGGACCTGATGGCACCGTCCGCTGTTGCCCCCACCCGTACCGCGCCCCACGCCGGCCTTTCGCGGGTCGTGCTCGGGTCGGTCCTGTGGTGGGCACGGCGGCCTGAGACGCCCGGTCGGGGCATGCCAACGCCCCGACCGGTCGGATGCGGGGGAGGCAGGGTCGAGACGCCGACCCGACCCTGCCTACCAGCCCCGTCTGCTCGAACCGTACCGGGAACCGGTCCGGCGTCGGTGCCGCCGACGCCGACGCCGGAACCGGTGCCGTCCCGTTGCGGGGCGGGCGGGCGGGGCCCATCCACCACGGCTGTATCTTTCCGAAACATATTCTGATATTCCTATATTTAGCGGTACCGACGGTTCCTCCTGGATGGGAAGGAGCACCATGCGAACAGGTGTCTGGCTGGTAGGGGCGCGCGGTTCCGTCGCGACCACCAGCATCGTCGGAGGGCTCGCGCTGCGAGCCGGCCTGGCCGGGCCCACCGGCTGTGTGACCGAGCTGCCCGAGCTGCGCGGCCCCGCCCTGCCGGCCTTCGCCGACCTCGTCTTCGGTGGGCACGACCTGGCCAGCACCCCGCTGTGCAAGCGCGCGGAGGCACTGGCCGACAGCGGTGTCATCCCCTGGCGGCTGGTCGCCGCGGTCCGGGACCAACTGGGCGCGGTCGAGCAGGAACTGCGCCCCGCACCGGTCGGTGCCACCCAGGCGGACCGGGCCGCCGCCGTGGTCCGCGACCTGACCGCCTTCCGCGAGCGGCACGAGCTGGACCGGGTGGTGGTGGTCAACGTCTCCGCCACCGAGCCGGCCCCTCGTCCACACCCCGGGCACGCCGACCCGGCCGCGCTGCGTGCCGCTCTCGCCGGACCGGACGAGGTGCTGCCGCCCAGCTCCCTCTACGGGTACGCGGCGGTGCTGGCCGGCTGCCCGTACGTCGACTTCACCCCGTCCACCGGGCTGCGGCTGCCGGCGCTGACCGCGCTGGCCGAAGAGGCCCGGCTGCCGTACGCCGGGCATGACGGCAAGACCGGGGAGACCCTGGTCAAGTCGGTGCTCGCGCCGATGTTCGCGATGCGCAACCTGGACGTGCGTTCCTGGTCCGGGTTCAACCTGCTCGGCGGTGGCGACGGCGCCACCCTCGCCGACCCGGCCGCGAACGCGGCGAAGGTGCAGAGCAAGCAACGGGTGCTCGGCGAGACGCTGGGCTACGTCCCGCAGGGCGGTACGCGCATCGAGTTCGTCGAGGAGCTGGGCGACTTCAAGACCGCCTGGGATCTGATCACCTTCGCGGGCTTCCTCGGCACCGGCATGCGGATGGAGTTCACCTGGCACGGCTGCGACTCCGCGCTGGCCGCGCCGCTGGTGCTCGACCTCGCCCGGCTCACCGCCGCCGCACACGCCGCCGGGCAGGTGGGGCCGCTGACCGAGCTGGGCTTCTTCTTCAAGGACCCGCTCGGCACACCCACCCACTCGCTGGGCGAGCAGTGGGCCCGGCTGACCGACTTCGCGCGGCTTCTGCACGGTGGCGGGGACAGCGGCCATGACCACGCTGGCTGACCTCGCCGAGCTGGTCCGGGCGCCGGCTGCGCTCTCGGTGCCCGGTGACGTGGTCGCCGGAGCGGCTGCGGCCGGCGCGCTGGGCCCGCGTACCCCCGCCCTGGCCGGCGCCTCGGTGCTGCTCTACTGGGCCGGCATGGCCGCCAACGACTGGGCCGACCGACGTCTGGACGCGGTGGAGCGGCCCGAGCGGCCGATCCCCAGCGGGCGGGTCACCCCGGCCGTCGCGGTCGGTCTCGCGGCTGGCCTCACGGCCGCCGGCGTGGGCCTGGCCGCCGCCGTGGGCGGTCGCCGCGCCGTCGCGCTCGCCGTGCCGTTGGCCGCCACCATCTGGGGGTACGACCTGCTGGCCAAGAACACCGCCGCAGGTCCGGCCGTGATGGCCGCCTGCCGGGGGCTGGACGTGCTGCTCGGCGCGTCAGGTGGCCGCGTGACCAGGGCGTTGCCGGCCGCGGCGACCGTCGCCGCGCACACCTGGACGGTCACCGCGCTGTCCCGCCGGGAGGTCAGCGGCGCCGATGCCACCCTGCCGATGCGCACCCTCGCCGGCACCGCGGTGGTCGCCGCCAGTGCCGCCGTCGTCGCCCCCCGGCGGGTCGCCGCGCTGCCCGCCGTGCTGGCCGGGTGGTACGCCGCCCGCTATGGCGCGGCTCAGGCCGAGGTCGTCCGGGACCCGTCGGCCGGGCGGGTTCGTGCCGCCGTCGGCGCCGGGATCACCGGGTTGCCCGCCCTCCAGGGAGCCCTGACCGCGCGAGGTGGAGCAGGTCTGCTCGGGGTGGCCGTCGCGGCGGCCGCGCCGCTGGGTCGACTGCTGGCCCGGAAGGTCTCCCCGACATGAGCGTCCCCGCGCCGCGGCCGGCCGTCGACGCCACCACGTTGCGCCTCGGGTACGGCACGAACGGCTTCGCCAACCACCGTCTCGACGACGCGCTCGCCGTCCTCGCCGACCTCGGGTACGACGGGGTGGCGCTCACCCTGGACCACGACCACCTGGACCCGTTCGCGCCCGGGCTCACGCGCCGGGTCGCCGCCGTCGGCCGCCGGTTGAACGAGCTGGGTCTGGCGGTGGTGATCGAAACCGGTGCCCGCTACCTGCTCGACCCGTGGCACAAGCACGCCCCGACGTTGCTGCACGACGACCCGACCCGGCGGATCGAGTTTCTGCGCCGGGCAGTCCGGATCGGCGCCGACCTGGGCGCGGAGGCGGTCTCGTTCTGGGCCGGTGTCCGGCCCGAGGCGGTGTCGCCGCAGTGCGCCTGGGACCGGCTGGTGGCCGGTTGCGCCAGCGTGGTCGACGTGGCCGACGCCTCCGGCGTCACCCTCGGCTTCGAACCGGAGCCGGGGATGCTGGTGCAGGACATCGCCGACTGGCGCCGGCTGCACGCCGCGCTCGGTGACCCGGCCCGGTTCGGCATCACCCTTGACATCGGCCACTGCCGGTGCCTGGAGCCGTGGCCGGTGCCGCAGTGCGTCGCCGAGGTGGCCGGGCACCTGGTCAACGTGCAGATCGACGACATGCGCCGGGGTGTGCACGAGCACCTGGAGTTCGGTGTCGGGGAGATCGACTTCCCGCCGGTGCTGGCGGCCCTGGCGGCAGCCGGCTACCGCGGGCTGGTCGCGGTGGAGTTGCCCCGCGACTCGCACGCCGCACCCGCTGTGGCCGCCCGGTCGATCGAGTTTCTCCGCGCCGCCGCACTGGCCGGCCGCACGGAGGACGAGGTGCCCGCACACATACCTGGGGTGCCTGCGTAGCAGCAAGGGAAGGAGACGGGATGACACCGGATTCACTACGGGCCGCCCTGCGAGGCGTACCCGATCCCGATTGGCTGGATGCGGCGCTGCGCCGGGTCACGGTCGAGCCCACCGCGATCACCCGACTCTTCCCCGCCGCCGGCCGGCGTTGCGGTCGGGCCGCGCTGCCCGACGCCCCCGGCTGGACCGCCGACGACGCGGCCCGGGTGCTGCTGCTCACCAGCCTGCCCGGCGACCACTCGGCGTACGCCGAGCGCCTCTACCAGCACGGCGACGCGGCGGAGCGCCGGGCGGTGCTGCGGGCCCTGCCGCTGCTGCCGATCGGCGCCGCCGGTGTGCCGCTGCTGCACGACGCGATCCGGACCAACGACACCCGACTGGTCGCCGCCGCGCTCGGCCCCTACGCCCGGCACCTCGACCCGGCCGCCTGGCGGCAGGCGGTGCTCAAGTGTGTGTTCAGCGGTGTCGCCCTCGCCACGGTGGCCGACCTGGAAACCCGGGCGGACGGGGAGTTGGCGGCGATGCTGGCCGCACTGGCCGCCGAACGGCACGCCGCCGGCCGGGAGTTGCCCGCCGACGCCACCGACCTGCTCGACCGGCTCACCGCCGCACTGCCCCGGGAGGCGTGAATGCGCATCTTCGACCCCCACATCCACATGACCTCACGCACCACCGACGACTACGAACGGATGGCCGCCGCCGGAGTACGCGCGGTGGTGGAGCCGGCGTTCTGGCTGGGCCAGCCGCGCACCAGCGCCGCCTCGTTCACCGACTACTTCGACTCGCTGATCGGCTGGGAGCCGTTCCGGGCCGGGCAGTTCGGGGTGCGCCACTTCGCCACCGTGGCGCTGAACCCCAAGGAGGCCAACGACCCACGCTGTCGTCCCGTCCTCGACCTGCTGCCTCGCTACCTGGACAAGGACGCCGTCGTGGCGGTCGGCGAGATCGGGTACGACTCGATGACGCCCGAGGAGGACGAGGCGTTCGCGGCGCAGTTGGCGCTGGCCGTGGCGTACGACCTGCCGGCGCTGGTGCACACCCCGCACCGGGACAAGGCGCGCGGATGCGAGCGGACCCTCGCCGTGGTCGCCGAATCCGGCATCGACGCGGGTCGCGTGGTGGTCGACCACCTCAACGAGGTGACCGTCAAGCTGGTCCGAGACAGCGGTTGCTGGCTGGGCTTCTCCATCTACCCGGACACCAAGATGACCCCGCAGCGGATGGTGGACCTGCTGCGGGAGTACGGCACGGAACGGATGCTGGTCAACTCGGCAGCCGACTGGGGACGCTCCGACCCACTGCTGACCCGGGCCACCGGCGAGGCGATGCTGCTGGCCGGCTTCAGCGACGACGACGTCGACAAGGTGCTGTGGCGAAACCCGGTGGAGTTCTACGGGCAGTCGGGGCGGCTCGACCTCAGCGACCTGGACGTCGCCGCCGCCGTGGACCCGCAGACCGGCAACTCGATCCTGCGCGGCGGCAGCTGATGCGGCTGCGACATGCCGGTGGCGACACCGTCCACCTCGGCTACTGCACCAACGTGCACCCCGCCGAGGATCTCGCCGGCATCCTCGGTCAACTGGACACCTACGCGGTGCCGGTCCGCGAGGCGCTCGGCAGTGACCTGCTCGGGCTCGGCCTGTGGCTGGCCGCCCCGGTCGCCGCCGAGCTGGCCGCCGACCCGACGCTACGCCGCCGGTTGCGCACCGAGTTGAACGCGCGTGGTCTGGAGGTGGTCACCCTCAACGGCTTCCCGTACGCGGCCTTCCAGGCGCCGGTGGTCAAGCAGGATGTGTACCACCCGGACTGGACCACCGAGCAGCGTCTGACGTACACGCTGGACCTGGCCCGGGTGCTTGCCGACCTGCTGCCCGACGACGCGGCCCGGGGTTCGATCTCCACGCTGCCGCTGGCCTGGCGGCAGCCGTGGGACACCGGTCGGGCCGACGCCGCCCGACACCGACTGGACCAGTTGGCCGCCGGCCTGGCCGCAGTCGAGCAGGACACCGGCCGGGTCGTGCGGGTGGCGTTCGAACCGGAGCCCGGCTGCGTCGTGGAGAGCACCGGTCAGGCCGCCGAGCTGCTGTCCGGGATGGACACCGAGCGGCTGGGCGTCTGCGTCGACCTGGCCCACCTGGCCTGCGCCTGGGAGGAACCGGCCGAGGCACTGGAACGTCTGCGGGCCGCCGGGCTGCCCGTGGTGAAGGTGCAGGTCTCCGCCGCCGTCGAGGCGGCCGACCCGGAGGGCGGGGCCGAGGCGTTGCGCCGCTGGGTGGAGCCACGCTTCCTGCACCAGACCCGGGGTGGCGGTTGCGCCGGTCTGGCCGACCCGGCCGACCCGGCGTACGCGGCCGACGACCTGGACGAGGCGCTGGACCGGGCGCTGCCCGGCCCGTGGCGGGTGCACTACCACGTGCCCCTGCACGCCCCACCCGAGGAGCCGCTCGGCTCGACCCTGCCGGTGCTCCGCGCGGCCCTGAGAGCGCTCTTCGATGGCCCGACCGCCGGCTGCGACCACCTCGACGTCGAGACGTACACCTGGGGGGTGCTGCCGGCCGCCCGGCGGCCCGGCACCGACGCGGAGTTGGCCACCGGCATCGCCGCCGAGCTGGCCTTCGCCCGGGACGAACTGGTCGGCCTCGGCCTGACCGCAGAGCGATCCGTGAGCATGGGGGTGACGCGATGAGCCGGCGACTGGTGGTCCTCGACGTGGTGGGGTTGACGCCCCGACTACTGGCACACATGCCTCGACTGCGGGGTGTCGCCGACGGCGGCTTCCGGGCCGAGCTGGGCACCGTGCTGCCCGCGGTGACCTGCTCGGTGCAGTCCACCTTCCTCACCGGCGAACCACCCAGCGGGCACGGGATCGTCGGCAACGGGTGGTATTTCCGTGAGCTGGGTGAGGTGTTGCTGTGGCGGCAGCACAACGCGCTGGTCGGCGGGGAGAAGCTCTGGCAGGCGGCCCGCAAGGCCGAGCCGGGCTACACCGTCGCCAACGTCTGCTGGTGGTATGCGATGGGCGCGGACGTCAACTGGACGGTGACGCCCCGTCCGGTCTACTACGCCGACGGGCGCAAGGAGCCGGACTGCTACACCGACCCGCCGGAGCTGCACGACGCGCTCACCGGCCGGCTGGGCACCTTCCCGCTGTTCACCTACTGGGGGCCGACGGCCGGGCTGCCGTCGTCGCGGTGGATCTGCCAGGCGGCCGAGCAGATCCTGGCCGACGTGTCACCCGACCTCACCCTGGTCTACGTCCCGCACCTGGACTACGACCTGCAACGCTTCGGTCCCTCGTCGGCCCAGGCCGCCGCGGCGGCAGCCGAGCTGGACGCGGTGCTCGGCCCGCTGCTGGACGCCGCCCGGGCCCGGGACGCCACGGTGGTGGTGCTGTCGGAGTACGGCATCACCGACGTGTCCCGGCCGGTGGACGTCAACCGACTGCTGCGCGCCGAGGGGCTGCTGCGGGTGCACACCCAGGCCGGCATGGAATACCTGGACCCGTGGACGTCGAAGGCGTTCGCGGTCGCCGACCATCAGGTCGCCCACGTCTACGTCAAGGATCCGGCCGACGTGCCGGCGGTGGCGAAGCTCTGCGCCAATCTGCCCGGGGTGGCCGAGGTGCTCGACGCCGAGGGCAAGGCCGCGCACGGTCTGGACCATCCGCGTGCCGGTGAGCTGGTGCTGGTGGCCGAGCCGGATGCCTGGTTCACGTACTACTACTGGCTGGACGATGCCCGAGCGCCGGACTTCGCGCGGCTCGTCGAAATCCACCGTAAGCCAGGTTACGACCCGGCGGAGCTGTTCTTCGACCCGGCCAACCCCGGTGCCGCGAAGACCCGCGCCGGGGTGGCCCTGGCCCGCAAGAAGCTCGGCATGCGCTACCTGATGAGCGCTGTCGGCCTGGATGCCGGCGCGCAGGCGGTGCGGGGCTCGCACGGGCGGCTGCCGGACGACCCGGCGGACGCCCCGGTGCTGCTCTGCTCCGACCCGAGCGCCGCCCGGGACCGGATCGCGGCCACCGACGTCAAGGCGCTGCTGCTGGAGCTGGCCGGGCTGGGTGCCGGCGGTACGGACGGGTCGGGGGAGGGGGCATGACGGTTACGGTCGCGCCCACCGACGCGAGCGGGCTGCGGGCGCGCTTCGACGCGGAGCTGGCCGGGTTCCTCGAGCGGCAGGGCCCGGACTGGCCGGACGGCGCGCCGCGCGGCGTGTTCACCGCGCTGCAACGGTTCGTGCTGGCCGGCGGGAAGCGGTTACGCCCACTGTTCTGCTACTGGGGCTGGCGCGGGGCGGGGGCTGCCGACGGCACGCCGATCGTGGTGGCCGCGGCGGCCCTGGAGCTGTTCCATGCGTTCGCGCTGATCCACGACGACATCCTGGACGGCAGCGACCGCCGGCGGGGTGAGCCGTCGGTGCACCGGCTCTTCGCCGATCTGCACGCCCGTTCGTCGTGGCGCGGCGACCCGGAGGCGTACGGCCGCAACACCGCGCTGCTCTGCGGGGACCTCTGCGCGGCATGGTCGGATCAGATGTTCCACGAGTGTGGGCTGAGCACCGAACAGGTGCACCGGGGGTACGGCGTGTTCGCGTTGATGCGTACCGAGGTGATCGCGGGGGAGTACCTGGACCTGGTCTCGGGCGTGGGTGACGGCTCGGTGGCCAGCGCGCTGACCGTGATCCGGATGAAGGCCGCCCGGTACACGGTGACCCGGCCACTGCAGATCGGGGCGGCCCTGGCCGGCGCGGGGCCGGAGCTGATCGCCGCGCTTGGTGAGTTCGGCGACCCGTTGGGCGACGCGTTCCAGCTCCGCGACGACGTGCTGGGTGTCTTCGGGGACCCGGCAATCACCGGCAAGTCGGTCCTGGACGACCTGCGGGAGGGCAAGCCGACGGTGATGATGGCGCTGGCCCGCAGTGCCGCCGACCGGGGGCAGACCATCCGGCTGCGGGAGCTGTTCGGCAACCCGGCCCTGGACGCCGACGGCGCGGCGGAGCTGCGCGCGATCATCGAGGCGACCGGTGCCCTGGAGCGGATCGAGCAGATGATCCGGGTCCGGACCGAGGCCGCGCTCGCCGCGTTGCGGAGCGCGGTGGTGGCCGACGAGGCACGTGCGGCGCTGGTCGCACTGGCCGGACAGACGATCGACCGCCGCGCCTGATCGCAACTTTCGATCAGATCGACGAAAGTTGATGCTGAATCGCCGGAAGGTATGGACACATCGAAACTCCTGACTTAGTGTCGTGACCAACACGACAATGTTTCGTCGAGGTGAACCGGCGGCGCGGTAACCCACGACCCCCACCATCACCGCTACGGCATCCGGCGCGACGGCGCGCGCCCGCCTGGCAGTCAATCGTCAGGAAGGGGCAGCACAGATGTCCATGAAGGACGCTCCCAAACATCGATCCCGACGATGGTTCTCGGCTGGATCGGCAGTGTTGCTGGTGGCTGCGGCCGGCACGGTCGCACTCGGTGCCGGCTCGACCCCCGCGCAGGCGCACCCGATCAACGCGACCGACTTCCAGCAGGTCGAGCTCGCCCGTGGCGTTACCGACATGGGCGAGCCGATGTCGCTGGCCGTGCTGCCGGACCGCTCGGTCCTGCACACCGCCCGCAACGGCACCCTGCGCCGCACCGATGCCAACGGCACCACCTCCGTGATCGGCACCCTGTCGGTCTACACGCACGACGAGGAGGGGTTGCAGGGCGTCGGCGTGGACCCGGGCTTCGCCAGCAACCGGCAGATCTACCTCTACTACGCCCCGCCGCTCTCCACCCCCAGCGGCGACGCGCCGGCCACCGGCACTGACTTCTCGGCCTGGAACGGCGTCAACCGGCTCTCCCGGTTCACCCTCAACTCCGACTTCACGATCAACCAGGCGAGCAAGGTCGACGTGCTCGACGTGCCGGCCAACCGCGGTCTCTGCTGCCACGTCGGCGGGGACATCGACTTCGACGCCGCCGGCAACCTCTACCTCTCCACCGGCGACGACACCAACCCGTTCGAATCGTCCGGCTACTCACCACTGGACGAGCGGACCAACCGCAACCCGGCGTACGACGCACAGCGCAGCGCGGGCAACACCAACGACCTGCGCGGCAAGATCCTGCGGATCAAGGTGAACGCGAACGGGACGTACTCCATCCCATCGGGCAACCTGTTCGCGCCCGGCACGGCCAGGACGCGCCCGGAGATCTACGCGATGGGTTTCCGCAACCCGTTCCGGATCAGCGTGGACAAGGCCACCGGGGTCGTCTACGTCGGTGACTACGGGCCGGACGCCGGCACCACCAGCTCCACCCGTGGGCCGTCCGGCCAGGTCGAGTTCAACCGGGTCGCCGCGCCGGGCAACTACGGCTGGCCGTACTGCACCGGCACCAACACCTCCACCGAGACGTACAACGAGTGGGACTTCGGGACCAACGCCAGCGGTGCGAAATACAACTGCAACGGCGGGCCGACCAACAACTCGTTCCGCAACACCGGCCTGACCACCCTGCCGCCGGCCCAGCCCGCCTGGATCCGGTACGCCGGCGACGCCGGCACCCCCACCGAGTTCGGCGGCGGCTCCGAGTCCCCGATGGGCGGCCCGGTCTACCGGTACAACGCCTCGTCGACCTCCACCACCAAGTTCCCGCAGTCCTTCGACGGGCAGTTCTTCGCCACCGAGTTCGGCCGCGGCTGGATCAAGCCGATCCACGTCAACTCCGACGGCTCCCGGGGCGCCATCGACACCTTTCCCTGGGTGGGCAAGCAGGTGATGGACTCGGCGTTCGGCCCGGACGGCGCGTACTACGTGCTCGACTACGGCACCGGCTACTTCAACGGTGACGTCAACTCGGCGCTCTACCGCTTCGACTACGTCGGCGGCGGTAACCGGGCGCCAACCGCGGTGGCCAGCGCCAACCGGACCTCCGGTGCCGCCCCGCTCGCGGTGACCTTCTCCTCGGCCGGTTCGTCCGACCCCGAGGGAGGCGCTCTGACGTACTCCTGGAACTTCGGTGACGGGACCACCTCGACCGCGGCCAACCCGTCGAAGACCTACACCGCCAACGGCAGCTACACCGCCACGTTGACGGTTCGGGATCCGCAGGGTGCCACCGGCAGCAGCAGTGTGCGGATCAGCGTCGGCAACACCGCGCCCACGGTGACCATCAACAGCCCCGGCAACGGTCAGCTGTTCAGCTTCGGCGACACGGTGCCGTTCAGCATCACGGTGACCGACCCGGAGGACGGCACGATCGACTGCACGAAGGTCAAGATGACCTACGTGCTCGGGCACGACCAGCACGGGCACCAGATCACCTCACAGACCGGCTGCTCGGGCTCGATCACCATCCCGGTCGACGGTGAGCACGACGACGCGGCGAACATCTTCGCGATCTTCGACGCCGAGTACACCGACGCTGGTGGGCTGACCACGCACACCCAGCACACGCTGCCGCCGCGGCACCGCCAGGCCGAGTTCTACGGCACCTCGTCCGGGATCAACGTGTTCAGCAAGACCACGGCCGAGGGCGGCAAGACCGTCGGCGACATCAACAACGGCGACTGGATCGCGTTCCAGCCGTACCGGCTGGGCAACGTGACCTCGTTCAACGCCCGGGTCTCCTCGGCGGGTGCCGGTGGCACCCTCCAGGTCCGGGCCGGCTCGGCCACCGGCACGGTGCTCGGCTCGGCCACGGTCCCGGTGACCGGCGGCTGGGAAACCTTCGCCACGGTGACCGGGACGATCAGCAGCCCGCCGACCGGCAGGACCACCCTCTACCTGACCTTCGCAGGCTCCGGCACCGGGGCGCTCTACGACCTGGACGCGTTCAGCTTCGTCACTGGAACCCCCACCGGCGGGGGTGGCCCGATCAAGGGTCTCGGCGGCAAGTGCCTGGACGTGCGCAGTGGTGCCACCGCCGACGGCACGCAGATCCAGATCTACACGTGCAACGGCAGTGCCGCGCAGACCTGGACGGTCACCCCGAACTCCACGATCAAGTCGTTGGGCAAGTGCCTGGACGTCGCGGGTGCTGGCACGGCCGACGGCACCAAGATCCAGCTCTACACCTGCAACGGGACCGGGGCGCAGAACTGGGCCGCGCAGGCCGACGGCACGGTACGCAACGCGTCGTCCGGCAAGTGCCTCGACGTCTCCGGTAACAGCTCGGCCGACAGCACGGTGGTCCGCCTCTGGACCTGCACTGCCGCCGCCAACCAAAAGTGGATCCTGCCCTGAGCTGGAAGGTGGGGCCCCTTGTCGACGCCTAGTGTTGTACAAGGGGCCCCTCCTAACCGTCATTAGGAGAGCGATATGCGCAGACTCCTGCGACCCGTCCTCGGCGCGGCCATGGCCGCCCTCGCCGTCATCGCCTGCACCACCCCAGCCACGCCGGCCAGCGCCGCCGACGCACCGTACGACGTGCTGGTCTTCTCCAAGACCGCCGGATTCCGGCACGACGCCATCCCGGTCGGCATCCAGACCATCCGCGACCTGGGCGCGGCGAACAACTTCACCGTTACCGCCACGGAGGACGCCTCCGCGTTCACCACCGGCAACCTCGCCCAGTACGAGGCGGTCGTCTTCCTCAACACCACAGGTGATGTGCTCAACGCCAGCCAGCAGACCGCCTTCGAGTCGTACATCGGCTCCGGTCGCGGGTATGTGGGTGTGCACGCGGCCTCCGACACCGAGTACGACTGGCCGTTCTACGGCAACCTGGTGGGCGCGTGGTTCGCCTCGCACCCGGCGATCCAGCAGGCCAACATCAAGGTCGAGGACCGGGGGCAGGCGGCGACCGCGCACCTGCCGCAGACCTGGACCCGCACCGACGAGTGGTACAACTACCGGACCAACGCCCGGTCGACCGCCCACGTGCTGGCCACGCTGGACGAGTCGTCGTACTCCGGGGGTGGGATGGGCGCCGACCACCCGCTCAGCTGGTGCAAGAGTTACAGCGGTGGCCGGTCCTTCTACACCGGCGCCGGGCACACCCAGGCGTCGTACGCCGAGCCGGCGTTCCGGGCCCACCTGCTCGGCGGCATCCGGTACGCCTCCGGTCGGAGCAAGGCCGACTGCCGGCCCGAGACCGGCTACACCCCGATCTACAACGGTTCGACGACCGGCTGGTCGCAGGCGGGTCCGGGCAGCTTCACCAACTCCGACGCCACCCTGACCTCGGTGGGCGGCATGGGGCTGTTCTGGTACAACGCCAAGCAGTTCACCAACTACTCGTTGAAGCTGGACTGGAAGCTGGCCGGTGACGACAACTCCGGCATCTTCATCGGCTTCCCGCCGTCCACCGATCCGTGGTCGGCAGTGGACAACGGCTACGAGATCCAGATCGACGCCACCGACGCCGCCGACCGCACGACCGGGTCGGTCTACACCTTCAAGTCCGCCGATATCGCGGCCCGCGACGCGGCGCTGAACGCGCCGGGGGAGTGGAACACCTACGAGCTGCTGGTCGAGGGTGAGCGGCTGCAGATCTTCCTCAACGGAGTGAAGATCAACGACTTCACCAACACCAACCCGGTCCGCTCGCTGGCCGGCCACATCGGCATCCAGAACCACGGCACCGGTGACGACGCCTCGTTCCGCAACATCCGGATCAAGGAGTTGGGCACCACGCCGCCGCCGACCGGGAACACCACGATCCAGGCCGAGGCGTTCAACTCGGCCAACGGCGTCTCCGCGTTCACCAAGGCGGGCGCCAACGGTGGGCAGACCATCGGCTACATCGACCCGGGCGACTGGGCCGCGTACAACGGGGTGAACCTGACCGGGGTCACCTCGTTCACCTCCCGGGTCGTCTCCGGCGGCGCGGGTGGCACCATCCAGGTGCGTACGGGCTCGGCAACCGGTCCGGTGCTCGGGTCGGTCGCCGTGCCGAACACCGGCAGCTGGACCACATTCGCCAATGTGACCACCGCGCTGTCCGGCGTTCCGTCCGGCACCCAGAACCTCTATCTCACCTTCACCGGTAGCGGCACGGGGCTCTTCGACGTGGACGACTTCACCCTGGTCAAGGGGAGCGGGGGCACTCCGGGCGTCGGTCCGGTCAAGGGCCTCGCCGGCAAGTGTCTGGACGTGCGCAACGGCGGCACCGCCGACGGCACCCAGATCCAGCTCTACACCTGCAACGGCAGCACGGCGCAGACCTGGACCGTGACGTCGGGCTCGACGATCAGGGCGCTCGGCAAGTGCCTGGACGTCTCCGGCAGCGGCACCGCCGACGGCACCAAGATCCAGCTCTGGACCTGCAACGGCAGCGGCGCGCAGAACTGGGCGGCCCAGTCCGACGGCACCCTGCGTAACACGTCGTCGGGCAAGTGCCTCGACGTCTCCGGCAACAACTCGGCGGACAGCACCGTCGTGCACCTCTGGACCTGCCTCGGCGCGGCCAACCAGAAGTGGACCCTGCCCTGACCGACTGAGTCGGGAGCGGTCGCCGTCGCGGTCCACCCTTCCGCGACGGCGAGGCTCGGGGAGCGGTGTCATCCGTGAGCGTTATACCTGTGGGTCATGAATATGACTCACAGGTATAACGCTCGCACCGGTACAGCCACCGACTCGCACACACCGCCCGCAGACCGACCCGCAACCGGCTGCCGTACCTTGACCAGCATGGGGCGGTTCGCGCAGTGGCGCGGGATGGTGTGGGCGCAGGGGCAGCGGTTGCGCGTTGGGCTCCTCGGGCCCGAGCACGACGTGTCCGAGCCGCCCGACGACGTGTCCGGGCCGCCGCCGAGCCTGAACCGCCTCGACGCGCTGGTGGAGGGCTTCGCCGCCGGCCAGCCGGTGCGGTGGACCCTGGCCGGGCAACCCCGGCCGCTGCCGGGGCCGGTCGACGTGGTGGCGTACCGGATCATCGAGGAGTCGTTGACCAACGCGTGCCGGCATGCGTCGGGTGCGGCGGTCGCGGTCCGCCTGCGCTACGACTTCACGGGCATCACCATCGAGGTACGCGACGAGGGCGGCGGTCCCGCGTCGTCAGGCGGGGGCACCCAGGGCGCCGGACGGGGTCTGCTCGGGGTACGCAGGCGCGCGGAGCGGCTCGGCGGCACGTTGTCCGCAGGCCCGCGCGCCGGTGGCGGCTTCATCGTGCGGGCCGTCCTGCCCGCGCCCGAGGAGATGGCCGAATGATGATCCGGCTGCGGGGCTTTCGCGATGGGGTGCCCCGGAAATAGGGTGGGGGCGGCGACCGTGCTGGTGGCCGGTGACCCGGTGGGAGGCGCAACCCGCCGGGCCCAGGTGTTTCCACACCCACCGGTGACCGCCCGGGCGCCGCGCACGTCCAGTCACCTCGCCCTGGTCCGCACCTGGAATCCCCATGACAACAACAGGGGAGTAGAACAATGGCGCGACCCATCACGCTCTTCACCGGCCAGTGGGCCGACCTGCCTTTCGAGGAGGTCTGCCGGCTCGCCTCCGAGTGGGGCTACGACGGTCTGGAGATCGCCTGCTGGGGCGACCACTTCGAGGTCGACAAGGCGCTCGCCGACGACTCGTACGTCGAGCGCAAGCGGGAGACCCTCGCGAAGCACAACCTCGAGGTCTTCACGATCTCCAACCACCTGGTCGGTCAGGCGGTCTGCGACCACCCGATCGACGAGCGGCACCAGGACATCCTGCCCGGCCGGATCTGGGGCGACGGGGAGCCCGAGGGGGTCCGTCAGCGGGCCGCCGAGGAGATCAAGGACACCGCGCGGGCGGCGGCGAAGCTCGGCGTGAAGACGGTCGTCGGCTTCACCGGTTCGTCGATCTGGCACACGCTGGCGATGTTCCCGCCGGTGCCGCCGTCGATGATCGAGCGCGGCTACCAGGACTTCGCCGATCGTTGGCACCCGATCCTCGACGTGTTCGACGAGGTGGGGGTGCGGTTCGCGCACGAGGTGCACCCCAGCGAGATCGCGTACGACTACTGGACGACGAAGCGGACGCTGGAGGCGATCGGCAACCGGCCCGCGTTCGGGTTGAACTGGGACCCGTCGCACTTCGTCTGGCAGGAGCTGGACCCGGTGAACTTCATCTTCGACTTCGCCGACCGGATCTACCACGTGGACTGCAAGGACGCGAAGGTGCGTACCGGGGATGGTCGGCGTGGCCGGCTCGCCTCGCACCTGCCCTGGGCCGACCTGCGCCGCGGGTGGGACTTCGTCTCCACCGGGCACGGCGACGTGCCCTGGGAGGACTGCTTCCGCGCGTTGAACGCGATCGGCTACACCGGCCCGATCTCGGTCGAGTGGGAGGACGCCGGCATGGACCGGCTGGTCGGTGCCCCGGAGGCGTTGCAGTTCGTCCGCCGACTCGCCTTCGACGCCCCGAGCGCCGCCTTCGATGCGGCGTTCAGCAGCAAGGACTGACCGGACGCCGGACAGACCACGGGCCGGTCGCCCTGCGGCGACCGGCCCGTCGACGTGCGATTGGTCAGAGCGTGCTGGCGTTCGTGCCCGAGCCGGACGGCTTGGTGCGGGGGTTGTTGGTGGACGACGGCGACCCGGAGGTCGTGCCGACCGTGTTGGAGCCCGCCTTGGCGCCCACGGTGGCGGGCGTGCCGGCGAACGCGTCGTCGGCGGCGGTCAGCTCCGACTTGCCGGTGCTGCCGTTGCCGGTGCCCAACTTCTCGCCCAGTTTGGTCTGGCCGAGCTTGTCCTTGCCCTCGCTGTAGAGCTTGTTGGCCTGGGCCTGTGCGACCCCGGCCGCCTCCTGGACGGTCGGGTGGTCGAGCACCTTGCGGCCCCGGACCACGAGCTCCTCGTACTTTTCCCGGCCGGCACGGGCGCCCAGGACGAATCCCGCAGCCAGCCCGCCAAGAAACATGATCTTTCCGCGCATGGCGGCTCCTTCCGTACCTGACGCGCCGTCGCCCCGGCGGGTTGCCCCGTCGGAAGGCGACCAATTCGCGCCTGCGTCCTCTGTCCGCAGCTAACTACCCATCCTGCTCCCCACTCAAGCATGCTTGTGCCGGGATGGCGATTTACCCTAATTGTCGATGTGTTGCGCGTCCTGAGCTGCCCGTCTTGATCATCAGCGGGTGAGGCAGAACCCACTGGACCGGCACCGGGGGATGTCCTGTATTCTTTTCCCGTCGCACGGCGTCGGCGAGATCCGAAGTCGCGTGGTGCACGATCCCCTGTAGCTCAATTGGCAGAGCAGCCGGCTGTTAACCGGCAGGTTATTGGTTCGAGTCCAATCGGGGGAGCTTCCCCACTCAGCGCCCGTCGGCAGTCCTGCCGGCGGGCGTTTTCGTGTGCGTACCACCGGTTTCGCCCTCCCTCGACCTGCTCGCCCGGCAGGATGGTCGATGTCGACTTAGACTCCCGCTGCGTCGATTGATGCGTCGATTCTTGGGGTGAGTACCGATGTCCGGACGCAGGGCCACGCTGATCGCGGTGGCGGTCGTGCTGGCCTGGTTGGTGATCGGCGGCGTGGCCGGGCCGTACGCCGGGCGCCTCAGCGAGGTCGCCACCAACGACAACGCGGCCTTCCTGCCCACCGACGCCGAGGCGACCCGCGCCCAGGACCTCAGCAGCGAATTCGTCGACCGGCAGACCATCCCGGCGCTGGTCGTCTACGAGCGGCCCTCCGGGATCACCGAAGCGGACCGGCAACGGGCCGGCGCCGACGCCGCCCGGTTCGCCCAGGTGCCCGGAGTCCTCACCCCGCTGCCCCCGCCCATCCCGAGCGAGGACGGCCAGGCACTGCAGGTCGTCGTGCCGGTCGACGATGCCGAGGGGGAGGAGATCGGCTCAGTCGTCAAACAGCTACGCGACATCACCGGCGGCGACCGCGACGGGCTCACCGTGGACGTCGCCGGGCCCGCCGGTCTGCTCGCCGACCTGATCGAGGTCTTCTCCGCCATCGACGGGCCCCTACTGCTGGTCACCCTGGTCGTGGTGCTGATCATCCTGCTGGTGGTCTACCGCAGCCCGGTGCTCTGGATCTTCCCGCTGCTCGCCGCCGGAACGTCGTACGCCCTGGCCTCGGTCTTCGTCTACCTGCTCGCCGACGCGGACGTGGTCAAGCTCAACGGGCAGGCGCAGGGCATCCTCACCGTGCTGGTCTTCGGCGCCGGCACCGACTACGCGCTGCTGATGATCGCCCGCTACCGGGAGGAGCTGCACCGCCACGACCGCCCCTGGGACGCGATGCGTACGGCGTGGAAGGGTGCCGCGCCCGCCATCATCGCCTCCGGCGGCACGGTCATCGTCAGCCTGCTCTGCCTGCTGCTGTCCAGCCTGAACTCCAACCGGGCACTCGGGCCGGTCGCCGCCATCGGCATCGCGGCCACCCTGCTGGTGATGCTCACCTTCCTGCCCGCGTTGCTGGTCCTCGGTGGCCGGTGGGCGTTCTGGCCCCGACGGCCCCGGCAGGACCAGGCCGATCCGCGGATCGAGCACGGCATCTGGAGCCGCGTCGCGGGCTTCGTGGCCCGGCACGCCCGGCCGATCTGGCTGAGCACCGCCGTGGTGCTGGCCCTCCTCACGCTGGGCCTCACGCAGCTCGGCGCCACCACCCTCGGGCAGTCCGACCTGTTCACCCAGCGCACCGACTCGGTGGACGGCCAGGAGGTGATCAACCGGCACTTCCCGGCCGGCACCGGCAGCCCGGCCACCATCTTCACCACCGAGCAGACCGCGCGGCAGGTCGCCCAGGTGGCACAGGGCGTGCCCGGCGTCGCCGAGGTCCGCCCGCTCACCACCGGCCCGCAGACCGGCCCACCCGAGGAGAATGCCACTCCCAAGGTCGTCGACGGGCGGGTGCAACTGGAGGCGACCCTGGCCGACCCGCCCGACAGCGACGGCGCCGAGCGCGCGCTACGCGAGCTGCGGGTGGCCGTACACCAGGTGCCCGGCGCGGACGCGGTGGTCGGCGGCTTCACCGCGATCAACGTGGACACCTCCGACGCCGCGAAGCGCGACCAGAACGTCATCATCCCGGTGGTGCTGGTGGTCATCGCGGTCATCCTGGCCCTGCTACTCCGGGCGCTGCTCGCCCCGGTGCTGCTGATCGCCACGGTGCTGCTCAGCTTCGCGGCCACCCTCGGTCTGTGCGCGCTGCTGTTCCGTCACGTCTTCGGCTTCCCCGGGGTGGACTCGTCGTTCCCGCTGTTCGCGTTCGTCTTCCTGGTCGCCCTCGGCATCGACTACAACATCTTCCTGACGAGCCGGGTACGCGAGGAGTCGGTCAAGCGCGGCACCCGCGCTGGTGTGCTCGCCGGCCTCGCCGTCACCGGCGGCGTGATCACCTCCGCCGGCATCGTGCTCGCCGCGACCTTCTCCGCCCTCGCCGTCCTGCCCCTGGTGGTGCTTGTCGAGCTGGGTACGGCGGTCGCGATCGGGGTACTGATCGACACCATCATCGTCCGGTCGCTGCTGGTGCCCGCGCTCGCGTACGACATCGGGCCGAAGATCTGGTGGCCGGGCCGGTTGTCCCGGGCGAACGGTGAGCGGGAGGCGCGCGATGCTGGCTGAGACCGACGTGGTCATCGTCGGCGGCGGCCTGGCCGGCCTCGCCGCGGCCCGCCGGCTGCACCGTGCCGGCGTGCCCTGGCGGCTGCTGGAGGCCAGCGGCCGGCTCGGCGGGCGGATCGCCACCGACGTCGTCGACGGCTACCTCATCGACCGGGGCTTCCAGGTCCTCAACACCGCCTACCCCCAACTCGGCACGCTGCTCGACACCGACCGACTCAACCTCGGCTACTTCACCTCCGGAGTCCTGGTGCGCAAGGGCGACGACCTGCTGCGGCTGGTCAACCCGAGACGCGAGCCGGCCGGCGGCCCGCGCACCGCGCTCGCCGGAGTCGGCACCCTGCTCGACCGGTTCCGCTTCGCCGCGCTCGCGACCGGCTGCGCGACCCTGCCCACGTCCCGGCTGCTCACCGCACCGGAAACCAGCGCCGAGACGGCGTTGCGCCGGGCCGGCCTCTCCGACGCGTTCATCGAGGAGCTGCTACGGCCATTCCTGTCCGGCGTGTTCATCGAGAAGGAGTTGGCCACCTCCAGCCACGTACTGGCGATGGTGTTGCGCTCCTTCGCCCGCGGCCGGATCGGCCTGCCCGCCGAGGGCATGGCCGCGCTGCCGCGCGCCATCGCCGACCCGCTGCCAGCCGACCTGCTCGACCTGGACACCCCGGTCGCGGAGGTCACCCCCGGCCGGGTCCGCACCCAGGCCGGCGACATCCGCTGCCGGGCCGTCGTGGTCGCCGTCGACCCGCCCGCCGCGTCCGCGCTGCTGCCGGCCCTGGCGACGGTACGCATGCACAGCTACACCACCTACTACCACAGCACAGCCGAGCCGCCGCTTACCGAGCCGATCCTGCTCGTCGACGGCGACCGGCGGGAGATCGTGGCCAACACGGTGGTGCTCAGCAACGCCGCCGCGACGTACGCGCCCGCCGGACGGCACCTCGTGGCCACCTCGGTGGTCGGTCCGACGCCCCCGCCCGAGCCGACCATACGGGCCGAGTTGACCCGGCTGTACGGCCAGTCCACCGCCGACTGGACCCACCTCACCACCGTGGCCGTCCCGAACGCGCTGCCCGCCGCGCCGCCACCGCAGGGGCTGCTGCGTAAGGCCGTGTCGTTGGGGGACGGCCTGTTCGTGGCCGGTGACCACCGGGACAGCCCATCCATCCAGGGCGCACTTGCCAGCGGGTGGCGCAGCGCCGGCGCGGTCCTGGACGTGTTGCGCGCCGGCTGACAGGCCCACCCGAGCACGCTGTTATATTCCTGTAGCCCATCGTGCTGGTGCGGGCGTGGGCACCGGCCGGCTCGGTGCTGGCTGCTGATCGCCGAGCGGGATAAGATCCGGCGCGGTGTTCGGGGCGGTAGCTCAGCCGGTTAGAGCAGGGGACTCATAATCCCTCGGTCGCGGGTTCGAGTCCCGCCCGCCCCACCAACCGTTTTCCCTGTTCAGTGCCTTTCGGTTGCCCGGGCGGACCGCATCGAGGTCCGGGCCGACGCGCAACCTCCTGGCGGTCGCCTTGCTCAGCGCGACGTCGGCTGGAGCTGGTGGGGCATGTTCCAGCCCTCGGCCAGTCGCGACGGGTGCACGTTGGACCCGCCGCCGAAGAACTCGCAGAACTTCATCATCAGCGGGTCCCAGCGCAGTGGGTCCACGTAGCTCGTCCCCGGGATGACCAACTCCTCCTCGACGTACGCGCGCAGTACCTCGACCTGGAAGGCGGTGGCCTGGACAGAGGCCCCGGCGAATGGATGAGCCGCGACGACCCGACATTCGAGCTGGACCGGACACTCCGCGACCCGGGGTGCGCGAACCAGTTCCGACGCCTGCTGAGTCAGACCGGCGACGCCGAACTTGTCTGGCTCGTACCGGTAGCCTTGCCGGACCTTGCTCTCCGGCACGTCCGCCCTGCCGGTGGTAAGCGCGACCCGGTCGACGGCGTCGACCATCGCCGAGGACGGCAGGTTGAGGACGCACTCCCGTTCGCGCAGCAGGTTTGCCGTCGTCTGGCCGCTGTTGCCGAGACCGAGCATGGCGAACTGGCCCAGCCACCAGGCCGACGACATTGGCGCGAGGTTCGCCGTGCCGTTTGGGTTGCGTGAGCTGATCAGCACCACCGGAGTCCCGAAGTAGAGCACCTTGATGCCGGGTACCACGTGCATCGTTCCGCCTTCCATCGGAGCCGGCCCGCGCGACGCACGGGCCACCCCCGACTCTGCGCGTACCCGGCGAACGATGCTGGCGGCCATCGGACGTGGCGCTCGCCGACGGGAGGGCTACCCGTCGCGGGTTCGAGTCCCGCCCCACCGCGCAAGGCCCGCGCGAACCCACACCCAGGCCGAGATCGAGGCCAAGCAAAACGAAGCCATGAAGCTGCAAAACATCGTCGTGGCCACGGGCCTTGACCGGCTACTTCTGCGACCCGTTAAGCGGCGAGCGAGTTGCCTCCATGGGAGCGCGCCCACCGCAGGCCACTGGCATTTGCGCCACGATCTGAGCCGAAGTGCTGCATCGGCAAGAACGGTTTACTCCACACTGGAGGGCCGCCAAACACCGTTCGCCGTGGGCTGACCGCAACCGTTGACACCGATGTGTCGGCAATGTTTCAATCAATGTCTTGGGACGTTGTTAGCGCTAACAACTCCCACTATTGCGGCCATGCGGCAGTCATCGCGACCTGGATGTTGTCGCTCACATCGGCAAGTGACACGCGTGCGCCACAACGGCGACGGAACAGGGCCCCCACATCGTGCGTGACCTTCCGGTGATCGCGCACCAGCAACCCGGCCGCCTCACGGCCACGTCAAAGCTCGGCTCGGTCGAGCAGGACGCAGTAGGAGCTGACCCATTATGTTCAGACCCCCCACCGCCCGCGCCCACCACGGAAGACTCGCCACTCGTGCAGTGATCGCGCTATCGCTTGTCGGCACCTCACTTGCGTTGGCGCTGCCAGCGCAGGCGAACGAGCCGGCGGCTCCAGCCAGACCGCAAGGCCCTTGTGACATCTATGCCGCCGGTTCCACCCCGTGCGTGACCGCCCACAGCACCACACGAGCGCTCTCCGCCTCGTATAACGGCCCGCTCTACCAGGTCCTGCGCACATCGGACCAGGCGGTCAAAGATGTCGGCATCGTCGCACCATCCGCTGGGCCGGTTCCGGACGCGGGCGGATACGCCGACGCCGCCGCGCAGGACGCATTCTGTGCCAGCACGCTCTGTCTGATTACAGTCGTCTACGACCAGTCCGGCAAGGGTAACCACCTTTACCAGGCGCCACCGGGAACGTTCCGGGGCCAGGAGGTGGGGGGCTATAACACGCTTTCGATCGCCGACATGGCCCCGGTGACTGTGAGCGGCCACAAGGCCTACGGCGTCTACATCATGCCGGGCATGGGGTATCGCAACAACGACGCCTCCTACCTCGCGAAGGACGACGAGCCGCAGGGGATCTACATGGTCTTCGACGGCACACACTTCGACAGCGGCTGCTGCTTCAACTACGGCAACACCTCGACCAACAGCCGTGCCGTGGGAACGGGCACCATGGACACCGTCTACTTCGGCACCGCTACCGCCTGGGGGAAGGGCCGCGGCCCCGGCCCCTGGATCATGTCCGACATGGAGGCCGGGCTGTTCTCCGGCTACAACGCTGGCGTGAACGAGGCGGATCCAACCATCGACTCGTGGCGGTTCGTGACCGGATCGGTAAACGGCGGTGGCGGGAATCAATGGGATCTGAGAGGTGGCAACGCGCAGGACGGCACCCTCTCAACCTTCTACAGTGGACCTCGCCCCGGCTCGCTGACCAACAGCACCTACTTCCCGATGCACCGCAGAGGTGCTGTTCAGCTGGGCAATGGCGGCGACAACGGTAACGGCTCAGCCGGTACTTTCTACGAAGGCGTGATGACGGCCGGATACCCGACGGACGCCAGCGTGCAGGCGGTTCAGGCCAACATCGTCGCGGCGAAGTACGAGGTACAGCGGCTGAGCCTTTCGCGGGCCACGACCTTCACACCGGGCTCGACACAGAGTGTCACCGAGACGTTCACGAACACCACCGGCTCACGTGCGACTGACGTCGAGCTGAGCCTTGCCACGCCCAACGGGTGGAAGGCCGTCGTGTCAGGCACCAGCAACACGTCGACGACGATCTCCGCAGTTGAGCCCGGCGCGAGCGTACAGGCGACCTTTACGGTCACCGCGGCGTCAACGATCGGTGCGGGCTACCTGAGTGGCAAGGCGGGGTGGACCAGTCCGACACTTGGCGGGGGCCAGTCGACGTCGATCGCCCAGGCCGTCCGCAACGTACTCCCTGTAAAGATCAACGAGGTCCGGTTCCGGACCAGTAGCAATGCCACCGACCAGTTCATCGAGCTCTACAACCCCACGGGTGTCGGTATCGACATCTCGAACTGGACTCTGACCAACACGCCGGGCCAGTCGGCTGCGACCCTGCTCGCGACGATCCCAGCCTCGACGACGCTCGCGGCCGGCGGCACCTACCTGCTTGGTCTGTCCGGTTCGGGGCTGGCGGCCCCGGCGAGCCCGGGCGCGACCACGATCAACGTCCGAAGCACCACCGGTTTCGCCGTCGGCCAGCAGATCGACATAGACGCCGGCTCGGGCCGGGAGACCCGCGTTGTCCAGGCACTCGGGACCGCGGCCACCGCCCCGACGACGCTGTTCGTGCCCGTCACTACCGGGCCGTGGCTGACGATTCCCGCAGGCTCGACCAATGTGCCGGTCACGAGTGCGGCAGGCTTCGCGGTGGGAGAGAAGGTTGCCATCGACTCCGCCGCCAACTACGAGCTGGCCACGGTGACCGAGGTTGGCAAGGCGGCCACGCAAACGACCCTGTCGGCAGCGGCGGCCGCGGGCGCGTCCAACATCAAGGTCGGGGCCAATGCCAACATGACGGTCGGTGACAAGCTGACGATCGACGCCGGAGAATACAAGGAGGTCGTCACGGTCGCCGAGATCGGCACCACCGGGGTGAACGGAACCGGTATCACTCTGACCGCCCCGCTTCAGTTCAACCACCGCTCGGCCGTCGACGTGTCCGATCGGGGCACCGGCATCAGCTTCTCGCCGGCCACGAGCCGAGCGCATTCGAGCGGAGTGTCGGTTCAGGCGCTCGGCAGCGGCATCACACTCGACACCGCCGTGAACAGCGGCCACCCACTCGGCGCAGCCATCGTGAACCCGCAGGTCACCACGGCGGGATACCAGGGGTCGCCAAGGCCTGAACAGTGGTTCGGAGGCGCTCTGTCCGTCAGTGCCGGCTCGATCGCGCTGCGGGACGCCACCGGCGCGGTGGTCATCGACGCGATGGTCTACGGCTCTCAGCAGAGCAGTTCGAGCGGGAACGGGACCATCGCCAGCCCAGAGCTAGCGGTGATGGAGGCCGACCAGGGCGGCGGAGGCTGCATCGTGGTGGTCGCGGGCTCCGCCGCCGGGCCTGGACGCAGCAACACCCGCGCCCCCGACGGCAAAGATGCCGACAGCCTTTGCCGCGACTTCGTCACCTCCACCGCGCCATCGCCGGGGGTGGCCAAGCCGGTGGTGACCGCGACGGCCGCCCCGGTGAACTGGGGCACCGCCGCGACAGTGACCGTGACCGTGAGTGCCGGCGGCAAGCCTGCCCTCGGCACGGTCGAACTGCGGGAGGGCGACACCGCCCGCGGCACGGCGACTCTCTCCGCCAACGGTGCGACGTTCTCGCTCCCTGCCGGTCTGGCGGCCGGCAACCACGAGCTCACTGCGCTCTACTCGGGCAGCGACACGCTCAGCGCGGCCCAGGGCACCGTAACGCTGACGGTGAACCTGCCGCCCCTGTGGACCTCAACGAAGATTTACAACACGGGCGACAAGGTCAGCCTCGACGGCAAGGTGTACCTGGCGTCCTGGTGGACCCAGAACCAGAAGCCAGGTGACCCGAACGGTCCGTGGCAGGAACTGGCCCTTACCGAGGACGGCCGGACGATCTGGACTGCGTCGCGCATCTTCAACGCCGGCGACCAGGTTTCGTACTCCGGTCATTCCTACGAGGGCAAGTGGTGGACACGCAACCAGGCTCCCGGTAACCCCTACGGACCCTGGAAGCTCCTGAGCTAGCTAGACCAAGCTGAACCTCGTCCCTGATCCGGTTTTCGGACCCCCTGCTGAGCAGGGGGTCCGCTTCGTCGGTGGGGGTCTGTCAGCTACGGGTACGGGTACCGGTCTACCCAAACGCCCGATCACACCTTGAGGGCGTCCACGTCGTACAGCGCTTTCGACGCGTCGCGGGTGGCCAGGGTCAGAACTTCGGTGATCGCCTGTGCCACGAGCAAGGTTGCAGGGACCCGGACGAATCGTTTCGGGGCGTGGAGCAAAGCCTTCAGGCTGTGGCCACACGATCCGCCGTACGCGCCCCTACTGCGGTCCTACGACCTGCTGCAGTGTTGCTCTGTCGGCAGCATTCAACGTGTCGTCGTCGAGCAGGGCGCGCAGCAGTGACGCGTGTTCGGAGAACGCGGCCCTGCACTGCTCGCGTTCCGGATGATCGCTGTCCTTGCCGAGCAGCAGCACCGCGCGCTCGTTGCTGGCGTCGACCGCCTGCGACAACTCAGCGGCGACGACCACGAGGTCGAGCAGGTCGGATCGCACCGAGATCTCCGGGTCGGCCGCCAGGCGGAGCAGGAACGGCAACGCTGCGGGCATCGCCGCGCTGAGGTGGAAGACGCCGCCCATCAGCACGTTGCTGAGTACACGTTCAGCCTCGGGGGCGGTGGCCCGATCCAGCAGCCCCTGGAACAGAAACGGGATGCCAGCCGGGCAGCCAGGAATCTCGGACCACGCGATCTCGGCGCAGCCCCGCAGCGCGGGACGCTCGTTGTCGGCTCGACGGACTTGCGCATGCTCCTGCAGGAACCGGGCGACAGCGGCCTCCTTGGCCGCCGCATCCACCACACACATCCGCTTACGCCCCCACGTGCCACGACGCCGTTCCCTCAAAGCGTCCCTGGGCGGCGCTTTCCTCGAACCAGGCCTGGTCTGCAAGCTAACTTGCTCGCGGACGGAGAGTCATGCCCGCGATTACAGGGCGAATCGGGTGTGATCGACTCCATATCGCCGACATGGGGGTATCTTTCCCGGCGGATACCGCCATGTCGCCGAAACGGTGTGGATCACTGGCCGTCGCCTTACGAGCTGGGTCCGAAGAGGACATCGGCGGAAACGGGGGCGGCGGAGGCGTAAGCGCTGGCTGCTTTCGGATCAGTGGCCGGGCCGCCACCGAAGTGGAGCAGAGGATTTGATGCCAGGCTCCCGATCGGGTCAATGATCTCTACTCGCAGGTTGTGCACAGTGGCGTTGCCTTCGTGCAGTGCCGGAACGAACGCGGCGATGGAACCTGACTCGTATTCGAACACGGACCAGGCGATGTCGTAACATGCCGTCCTCAGCACGAAGAGCTGGCCATTGCCGATATCGCTCTCTCTGAGTCTCGGCGCAGCGCGAAGAACGGCGTCGGCCAGGCTCCGAGGGGGGATCGCGCCGTGAACCATCAGGGGCAACCCGCACGCGTCCATCATTTTCATCATCGTTTCGACGACGGTTCCAAGCTGCCTGTTGCTCAGCGTCAGTTTCAAAATAGGACCCCTTCTCGAGCGGTACTAATTCCACTGCGAATGGACAACTTGGTGCGGAGGGCCAGAAATGGCGTGCGGTAACGTGTCCTGTATATCCGGGGAGAGAATTGCCGCAGTCTGAATTGTCGCCTATCGGACAGTGCTCCGGGGTCTCAATTACTGCAGGCGAAGCCCCGCCTCGAATCAGGGTCTGCGTCGGTCAACGCTTGAAACGCCCAAATCATTCAATACGCCGCAACTCGAACCCCGAACCCCGCCCTCGGAGATCCGCAGGGCAGCGAGGCTCAGATGCAGGCTATAGAGTCAGACCAGTCGGACGGCGCCGTACACAATGGAGGCGGGGATGCGTAAGGCATTTTCTGTTGTCGGGGCCGCCATCGGCCTGATAATTGCTCTGTACTTCATTGTTCGGGCCGTGATCGAACCGTTCGTCATTGACTTTTCCGACCCCGCCAGTTATCAAAATGACTGGGGCGCGCCGAGTCTGGCAGCCGTCCTTGCCGTCCACTGCGGCCCGGGGGTCCTGGCGGCCGTCATAATCATCGTCGTCATCGTGCGCCGAGCGCGAGCCAAGGCAGACAAGCTCCGATAAGGAGACCCCGCACGCGGTCAGACCAGCCGGCGTCGGATCCACCAGAGAGAGAACAGGGACAGTGTGGCGGCCAGCGTGAACAGCACGCCGAACTCCCGCCACTGCAGGGTCCAGAACTTGGAGCCGGGCACGTAGGTCACCTTCAGGCTGAGGTTCTGTTTCTCCAGCCATCTCGGGCACGTCTCGCGGTGGCGGGCGGCCGTCGGACCACACTGGGTCATGTCGGCCGGCCCACTGAATTCGGTTCCAGTCGAGGTGATCGCGGTGCTCGACATGACCCAGTCACCCCGGCGGTCCGGCTCGACGTGGAGCGTCATCCGCCCGGTGTCGGGGCTCATCGAGATCCCGTACCTCCCGTCCACATCCAGCGGGCTGACCGTGCTGACCGGTTGGGCCAACCAGGGGCGCACCACGAATGGCGCGGTGATCTGGAGGCTGGCGATCACGAGCAGGGTCACCGCCATCGCGGCGAGGGTCCGCCGCAGCAGCAGCCCGGTGGTGACGCCCACCAGGAAGGCCAGCGCCGCGTAGCCGACCGGCACGACCCCCCGGGCCGCGAACACCAGCGGGTTCATCCGGTCCGCCGAGGCCCCGTCGATCGGCTGCGCCCACCTGGTGAGCATCAGGCTGAGCAGGCCGGCGCCGAGCGCTGCGGCCCCACCGCCGACCACCAGCTTGACCAGCAGCCAGCGGACACGGCTGACGGACTGGCTGAAGACCATTCGGTACGTGCCGGACTCCAGCTCCCGGGCCACCAGCGGCGCGCCCCAGAAGATGCCTACCAGGGCGGGCAGCAGGTACAGGGCTGCGATGGCGACGATGTGGAACTCGTTCGCCCACTTCGGTTGCAGCGCTTGGAGAAACGCGTCGCCTGCGGCGCGGCAGGCATCGCCCTGGCAGCCGGTGTATCCGGTCTGCGCGGCGAGTTCCGTCACGTCCGCCCAGGTCAGCGCCAGGCCACCCATGAGCACGAGCAACAGGGCGCCGGTGGTCAGGGCCGGGGTCCGGAACTGCCGCCAGGTCATCCAGATCATCGCTGTCCCTCCAGGACCCGGTCCGGCCCGGTGTCGGCGGCTCCACTCATGTACGCCAGCACGATGTCCTCCAGGTCCAGCTGACCGACCCGCCAGGACGGGTCGTCGATCGGCGCGGTGCTGCGTACCAGCAGGGTCGACTGCACGTCGGTGTGGCTCTGCTCCACCAGGGCCCGCCGGCGCCCAGGTCGATGGTGTCGCGCCGCTGCCCGACCATTCGGTGGTGAGTGGCGAGCAGGTCCTCCACGTCGCCGGCCACCCGTACCTGAGAGGCGACCAGCACGATCAGGTAATCGCAGACCCGTTCCAAGTCGGCGACCAGGTGCGAGGACATCACGATGCTCATGCCCTGCGCTGCGGTCAGCTCCATCAGCCCCTGGAGGAAGTTGCGCCGGGCGAGCGGGTCGAGTGCCGCCACCGGCTCGTCGAGCAGCAGGAGATTGGGCCGCTTCGCCGCGGCGACGGTCAGGGCCAGCTGGGCGCGCTGGCCGCCGGAGAGCTTGCCGGCTTTCTGTGCGGGGTCCAGGCCGACCTGGGCGATCCGCTGCTCGGCGAGCGCGCTGTCCCAGGATGGGTTGAGGTGCGCGCCCATCCGCAGGTGGTCCGCAACGGTCAGGCCGGCATAGACCGGAGTGTCCTGCGCGACGAACCCGACCCGCGGCGACCCGCTGACCGGCCGCGCGCCGAGCACCTCGATCCGCCCCGCGGTCGGATCGAGCAGCCCGCAGGCCAGTTGCAGCAGCGTGGACTTACCGGCGCCGTTCGGCCCGACCAGACCCACGACGTGGCCGGCCGGGATGTCCAGAGTGCAGTTCCTGAGTGCGGTGCGCCGTCCGTACCGCTTGGTCAGACCGTCCGTGATCAGCGCGCTAGTCATGCTCGGGCCTCCGAAAACGCACGAAAACTGGTGAGGAAGAGCGCCTCGATGCTTCCGGGATACCGGACGGCTCACAGCCCCCACAACGCCGCCATGCCCAACACGACAATCCCCACTGCGAACGGCCACCAGCGACCTCGGGGCGGACCAGGGCGGCGGCCGAAGTCGCCAGGAGGAGCACGTCTCACGAAACGGCGGTGAGGATCTCCGCTCGCGTCGCCGCGATGTGGTGGCGGCGCACCGGGTACATCGTCGGGTGGGAGACCCCCCAGGCCGCGCCGGTGCAGACGATCTCCTTGTAGCGGGCCGCCAGCCGCCCGGTGAGGAGGGATGGCTTGGCACGATCGTCGGCGGTCACGTACTGGATGATGCCGTCGCGGCGACCGAGGCTGATGCACTGGTTGAAGTAGCGCAGCCCAGTTTTGGGGATCTTCCGACCGGTCAGACGGGCGGCGATGGCGTCGGCGGCCTGCCAGGCCATCGGGCCCCCCGTGGCGCAGGACATCCGCAGGGGCTTGCCGCCCGGCCCTTCCGCCAGCGCGGCGTCGCCGACGGCGTACACCTCGGGGTGTGAGACCGACCGCATGGTGGCGTCGACGACGATCTGCCCGGTCGGTGCGACGGTCAGGCTCGTGGCGGCGGCGATGGGATGGACGGCGAAGCCGGCCGTCCAGACGGTCACCTGGGCCGGGAGCACCCGGCCGTCGACGGTGACCGCGCCGGTGGCCTCGACTCGCGCGATGTCGGCGTGCTCGTGCACGGTGATGCCAAGTCGGTCGCAGACTCCGCGCAGATGCCGCTGCGCCTTCTCGTTCAGCCAGTCACCGAGGCCACCACGGGCGGCGATCGCCACGTCGAGGTCCGGCCGGGCCTCCGCGATCTCGGTGACCGCTTCGAGGCCGGTGAGACCCCCGCCGACGACGAGCACCGTCCCACCGGCCGCGAGCTGGTCGAGGCGGTCGCGCAACCGCAACGCCGAGGGCCTGCCGGCGATGTCGTACGCGTGCTCGACGACGCCGGGGACCCCGTGGTTCGCGGCCGCGCTGCCGAGGGCGTAGACGAGCGTGTCGTACCCGATCTCGCCGGTGCCGTGCTCGGCGACGAGCGCGACGGTCCTGCGGTCGACGTCGACGGCGGTGACCCGGGCCTGGCGGACCTCGACGCCGGTGCCCGCGTAGACATCGGTCAGGGGCCGGGGCTTGAGGTGCTGGCCGGTGGCGAGCTGGTGCATACGGACCCGCTCGACGAAATCGGCGTCGGCGTTGACGACGGTGATCTCCGTGTCCTCGGGGTGCAGCCGCTTGGCGAGGCGCCCGGCGGCGATCGCTCCGGCGTATCCGGCCCCGAGGACGACGATGCGGTGCTTCATGGTGTCACTCCTGTCTGGGTGGTTGTCGCTACCTGAACCGGACAGCGACCCGATTCCTGACAGGAGTCGGCTATGACCTGGGTCACCAGCCGTCGAGTAGAGGCTCCCCATGCTCGGCGGCGGCCCACTGGCGCGTGGCGCGGACGAGTTTGTCGGGGTTGGCCTGGCTGTGGATTGCCGCGACACCCTCCGGCGTCACCTCCAGGCAGATGACGCCGAAGACCTGGCCGTTGATCACGAGCACCACGGCGGGACCGCCGTTGACGACGTCGGCGTAGAAGGCGAGGCTGCCGCCCACGAGGTTCCGCTTGACGTCGGTGGGCTTGAACAGCCCGCGCAGGAACCTCGCCACCGCCAGTGCGCCAACGACCGGCGTGGACCGGGTCGGGATCGTGCCGGCGGTGTCGCCGGTGCTCGTCACGTTGTCGGTCAGCAACTCGATCAACGGCTGGATCTCGCCGCTGGTGGCCGCGGTGAGGAACTCCGCGGCGATCTTCCGCGCGGCGGCTTCGTCCACCGCCGCGCGGGGCCGGCCCGAAGCGACGTGCTGCTTGGCGCGTCGGAAGATCTGCTGGCAGTTCGACTCGGTGATGTCGAGGAAGTCGGCGATCTCGCCGTGCGAGTAGCCGAATGCCTCGCGCAGCACGTACACCGCACGTTCGTTGGTCGACAGTCGCTCCATCAGGGTGAGCACCGCCATCGACACCGATTCGCGCTGCACGGCGGTGTCGACCGGGCCGAGCATTCGGTCCCCGGCGAGGACCGGCTCGGGCAGCCAGGCGCCCACATAGGTCTCCCGCCTGGCCCGCGCCGAGGTGAGCTGGTTGAGGCACAGGTTGGTGAGCACCTTCGTCAACCACGCCTCGGGCGTCTCGACGCGCTCCCGGTCGGCGGCCTGCCAGCGCAGGAACGTGTCCTGAACCGCGTCCTCCGCGTCACTCGCCGAGCCCAGCAGGCGATAGGCGATCGCCTCTAGGCGCGCCCGGGAGCGTTCGAACAGCTCGACCTCGTCCAGACTGAGCACCATGGCTCGACAGTATCCACGCCTGGCACGCATGTAGGGTCCCGGCTGGGAAGGTACGGCAGCGCGCAAGGGAGAGGGCCGGCGACGATGCAGGCGTCGGAGTTCCAGCACGCGGTGGCCGCCGCCAGGTCGATCGCCGCATCGGTTGACCTGACGGTCGACGACGCTGTCGTTCTTCAGAACTCGAACAAGCTGACTCTGCGTCTGCTGCCGTGTGACGTCCTGGCCCGGGTGGCACCTGCAGCGAACCATGTCGCACACACCGAGATTGAGCTGGCGCAACGGCTCACCGAATCCGGCAGCCCGGTAGCTGCTCTTGAGCCTCGGGTGGAGCCACGTGTCTACGAGCGTGACGGGTTCGTGGTCACGCTGTGGACCTACTACGAATCCGCGACGCATCGAGAGGTCTCACCAGCCGACTACGCCGATGCGCTCGGGCGGCTGCATACCGGCATGCGCAATCTCGATGTCCCCGCGCCGCACTTCACCGATCGAGTCGAGCGGGCCCAGCAACTCGTGGCAAGCCGCGACCGCACCCCGGCCCTCGCCGACGCGGACCGGGAACTCCTCGGCAACACCTTACGAAGCCTGCGGCGAGTGATCGGCCAGCGTGACGGGGCCGAGCAGCTACTGCACGGCGAGCCGCACCCGGGCAACGTGCTCGCCACGAGGAACGGGCTGCTGTTCATAGACCTCGAGACGTGCTGCCGTGGGCCGGTCGAGTTCGACCTCGCCCATGCGCCCGAAGAAGTCGGCGAGCACTATCCGGGTGCCGATCAGGGCCTGTTACGCGAATGCCGGATCCTCGTGCTGGCGATGATCACAACGTGGCGTTGGGATCGAGACGACCAACTCCCCAACGGGCGCCGGCTGGGCACCGAGTGGCTCAGCCAGATCCGAGCAGCGCTCGACCGCGACGGCCTGGGTATCCGAAGCTGAGAGTGGCGGCCACCGCCGCCAGGCAGATCACGACCGCGGCGATGAGCGGCGGGCGTCCGCCGAGGTGCACGGCCGCCGAGCCGAGTGGGATCGCCACCACGAGAGGCCCGAACATCGCGGTGTTGGCCGTTGCGGAGACCCGGCCGAGCAGCCCCGACGGTGTGTGCGTCTGCACGGCGGTCACGGCCGCGACAA
Organism: Micromonospora luteifusca; assembly: GCF_016907275.1. Classification (NCBI taxonomy): domain Bacteria; kingdom Bacillati; phylum Actinomycetota; class Actinomycetes; order Micromonosporales; family Micromonosporaceae; genus Micromonospora; species Micromonospora luteifusca. The sequence continues at coordinate 1,671,307 of NZ_JAFBBP010000001.1, read as the reverse complement.
GCGTCCAGGGCAGGCCGACGCCGGCCACTGCCGCGCCGACAACCGTGGCCGGCCACCATGGAAGGCACCGGGCCAGGCAACCGACGGCGAACAGCATCGTTCCGGCGATACCGACAGTGACCGGACCCCGGCCGGTGATGAGCCGGCCGACGACCAGGCCACCGATGATGGAACCGGCACCCTGGGCGCTGGTCAGCACGCCCAGGAACGTCGCCGGTAGGCGCAGCTCCGTGACGACGACCGCGTAGATCGCCGCGGTCGTGAATCCGGACATGGCGATCGACGCGGCGGCGAGCACGACCGGCACGCCCGTCGCTCGCTGTTTGAACAGGACCGACAATCCGGTACGCGGAACAGGGTGCCGCTGCGACGGTTGGTCGGGTGGCGTCCGGCTCAGGCGCACCGTCGCGTACAGGATGGCGACCAGGACCGGCATGGCCGCGCTGAGTACGACGACCGCGTGCCCGCCGCGCCACGTGTAGAGGCCGGCTCCGGCCAGGGGAGCGACGAGCTTCATGCCCTCCTGCGCACTTGAGCGCCAGCCGTTGACGTCGCCGAGTTCGGTCGGTGACAGCGCGGACGGCAGCAGCGCCGTCTCGCCTGCGCCGATGAGCACGTAACTGACGCCGTAGACGGACGAGACGGCGAAGATGAGCCACGTCTGCCCTGGCCCTCGTACCGCGAAGAGCGCCAGGAGGGCGACGGCCAACATGAGGTTGACCGCGATGACCAGCGGCCGTCGGGGCGCCCGGTCGAGCAGACCGCCCAGCCATGGGCCGGCAAGCACCGGGGCGTACACGCACAGCCCGGTGAGGGCCGCGAGCCCGGTCGAGCCGGTGAGATCCAGGACCCAGATGCCGGCCACCAGGGACATGGCGCTGCTGCCGAACCCGGACAGCAGTGAGATCGCCACGAACAGTCCCGCGTTGCGACGCATGAGCCCTCCAGGGTTGAGCCGAGACGACTCACATCCTGATTCTTGAGCTACAGCTAGGCAATGCCGGCGGCTCGTGTCAACGTGTCATTGACAGTGCCGCGTCGGCCCTCGCTGCCGCGGCGCGTACGGGCACCGGCAGGCATTCGCCCGCCTCGGCCAGGTCAGCGACGAGGTGCAGGGCCAACGCGTACAGCGAGCCCGGGACGGCATCCAGCGCGGCGTCCACCGTGCTTCGCACCAGCGCCGCCCGAGCGAACCGGGTGTCCCATCGGCGGTCCGTGGCGATCCACCGCCCGAGGTCCGCCACGGCGTTCCGCAGCTCCGCGATCCGCGCCGAATAATCGAGATCCAGGTGCTGCCGACGTGACCACCGCGCCGCCACCAGGCGCTGCCGGCGCTGCTCCGCGGCCTGCCGGCTGCCCAGGCCCAGCGCCTCCGCGATTTGTGCCCACGTCGCGCCGTCGTGACGCGCCCGGTCGATGAGCGCCAACTCCTGCTCGTCCAGTCGGGCACGGGTAGCGCGAACGTCCGCCAACTGAGCCAGGTCCGCCGTCACGTGTCAACGCTACATTGACACCACGTGCTGCTCCCTCATGGCGGTGGTGGGTTCTAGGCCGAAGTTGGCGCGCGCACCATGAACACGTCCACCGGGTCCTCGGTCTCGAGCGTGAATCCGTGCCGCTCGTACAACCGCCGCGCCGGACTGCCCTGCAACACGTTCAGTCGGACCCGGGTGCCGTCGCGGTCGCACCGCTCCAGCAACTCGCGCAGCACCGCCGTGCCGATGCCGCTGCCCTGCAGGTGCGGCGCCAGGTAGAAGTGCTCCAGCCAGCGGGCGTCGTCCGCCGGGCGCAGCGCCACGCAGCCGGCGAACGCGCCGCCCACCTCGACAACCCAGGTGTACGCCGGTACGAACCCGTCCCGCAGGCGCTGCCGGACCCGTTGCTCGTCGTACCGCCCGAGCCGTTCCAGATCGGCCCGCAGCACCACGGCCCGCAGTTCGGCCACCGCGTCGACGTCCGTCAGCGAAGCCGGTCGAAGTGTCCAGTCCTCCATGATCACCAGGCTATCCAGCTCCCGCGGCTCCAGCGTTGGTGCAGCCCGGCGATGACGTCCCCGCAACCGCGCCGATTCGCATTTTCCCAGGTCAGAGTGGGTCCCTGTCGCCAACCGGACAAGACGGGGGAGCCCCGGGCGGGGCACTGTTGGGGCAGGTACTGACGCCGTTGGGGGCGCGCCCGCAGCGGTTTCATTCCTCGCCGGGACAAGGACGTCATCACCGCCGACACCGCTCACGGCCACGTCGCCTGCGCCGGTGTCCCGCCCTTCTTTTCGCACCCCGTGCAGGATGCCGGTCCGGCGTCGGTCATTCGCTCCGCCCGGACCGCGACCAATCAGAGGGGGCCCACATGGCCACTCCCACCGCGATCGCAGCCCTGAGCGCGTCGGCCTACTCGCCGGGCGATCAGATGCTGCTGACCGTCAACTACTCCGACGCCGACAACAAACCGCTCACCGTCACCATCGTGGTCACCGACGCGCGGGGCAACAGCAGCGCACCGGTCACCGCCAACGTCGTCATCGACCCGCTCACCGTCAGCGTCACCGACGACTCCGGCCGTGCCTGGGCCCGCGTCTCCGACAACGGCGCGGTCGCCGTGTACCGAGCGGTGGCGTGATGCCCCGCGTCACCGTCCGGGTCCGCGACGCCGCCGGTCACACCGCGACGGCCACCGCCGACTACATCGTGGCAAGCCAACCCATTCTCGGCGGCTACTACCTTTCCGGTGGTGCCGACCCGACCGCCGACATGACCGGCGGCAACTTCCGCTCGCTCACCCAGTACCGCAGCTTCGCCGACGGCTTCGTCTTCCCCGGCTACAACCGGCCCTGGCTGATCACCCTGGGCCGGGCGGGGATCCGGATGAACATGGTCCTGGAGTTGAAGCACTACGGGGCCCCGGACACCGGGCCGCAGACCTTCACCGTGGACGGCACCACCTACACCGTGCCGGCACCGTCGATGACCATCCAGCAGCGTCCCGGCACGACCTGGCCGAAGGCGTACGGGTACAGCCAGGTGCTCAACGGCCAGTGCGACGGGTTGTTCCACCGCGCTCTGGCGCAGTATCGGACGCTCGGCTTCGGCGTGAACATCCAACTCGCCTCCGAATTCGACACCGACCACGAGTTCGGCACCACCGACGCCGGTGTGGCGTACACCTGGGCGCAGTCAGACGCCCGCGCGGTGCAGGCGGTCAACTACATCCTCACCTGGTTCAAGGCGCGGACGCTGCCCGGCGGCACGACCTTCTCGGTCGGGATCGGCGGCTTCGACCGGGCCTCCTTCCAGCGCCTCCACCCGGAACCGCTGATGACCCGTCTGGATTTCCTGCAGTGGAACGTCTACGCCACCAACGCCAGCCACACCGCGCTGGCCCGGTTCCGCCGCACCAAGGACTGGGCGGTGGCCGACCTCGGGCCGGTGGCACTGTCCCGTCCGGTGCTCATCGCCGAGTGGGGGGTGCGGGTGGCGGAAATCCCCGACCAGGCTGCCTGGATCGCGACCGTGCCGGCGGCCATCGCCCAGCTCAACGCCGAGCGTGGGCCACTTATCGCGTGCACCAACTACTTCAACTCGGGGTGGGGCACACTCACACCGAAGGCGACCGGGTTGGCCGCGCTGCGGTCGGCGTACGCCACCCCGCCGTTCGTCTGAACGGCCGGTCAGGCGCCTCCAGGGAGGCCGTCGCCATCCAGGTCGGTGACCACCTCCACCGACCCGTCCAGGTGCCGGGTCACAATCGACTGTGCCCCGGCACCGGGCGCGCGCGGCGGCGGCCCGGGTGCCGGCACCGGCGTCGGGGCCGGGGCGGGTGCCGGTGTGGGGCGGGGACCGGGCGTGGGCGACGGATGGCTCGCCAACCCGCCGGACGGCGGCGCGCTGACCTGCTCGACCCCCATGCCGGTCGGGTCCATCTCCTCCTCGGAGGGGAAGACGTCGCCCCGTAGGGCCGGATCACGGTAGCTGCTCATGAGCGTAGGGTTCCCCGACGATGACGAGAACAACCGTGCCCGATCGACCGGTGTCCTCGGTGCCCGGTTTGGCGGAAGATGCTGGGACCGACGCCACGGTCATGAACGGGGGTCCGAGCGTGGAATTGCGCCGGAATCGGGGGTCCCGTGCGCTCGCCCTGGTGTGCGTACTCGGCGGGGTGCTCCTCTTGGTCTATCCCAGCGACGGCGCCCTGCTACGGACGATCATCGCGGGGGGTGCCGTCGCGCTCGGCGTGGTGGCGCTGGTCAGCGCGCTGCGACCGTTCCGGTTCGGGATCGGGGCCGAGGGGCTCACCATCCGACGGCCCGGCCTACGTCGGATGATCCGGTGGACCGAGGTCGACGCGTTGGTCCTCGACGAGCCGCCCCGACGCGACGGCTACCCGAAACCGCCGCGGCTGCTGTTGGTGCCCGCGCCGGGGGTGCCGATCGAGCCGGTGACCGCCCGCCACCCACTCGACGGCCGCCCCGCCATCGAGTTGCTCGTCCTCGACCAGGTCCGTGAGCAGCCCGAGCAGGTGTCCGCCGCGCTCTCGCGCTACGCCGGCGACCGTTTCGTCGACCTGCCGGCTCTGCGCCGCGCGGCATTCGCGGACCCGGACCTTCCGGTGGGCCTGCGTGGCTACCAGATGGACCGGGTCGACCGGTTGATCCGACGCGGCCAGGACGCCCTGGTGGCCGGGGACGCGCCGACCCGGCAGGCGGCCCGGGGGGAGATCGAACGCGTCACCGCGGCCGGTCTGCCGATCGCCCAGCGTGGCTACAACACACTCCAGACGGATACGGTTCTGGACGCCCTCGTCGCCGCGTTGGCCGACCACCAGTCCACCGATCGGGAGACCGCAACATGATCGTGCAGGGACAGAACGCCACGTCGGCCACCACGGCCGACGTTCCGCGCCGAAACTGGGCCGGCAACGTGCGGTACGCCGCTCGGGCGTTTCACCGACCGACCTCCACCGACGAACTGCGCCGACTGGTGGCCGGCAGCACCCGGATCCGGGCGGTGGGCAGCGGGCACTCCTTCAACCGCTTCGGTGACACCGACGGCGACCTGGTCACCCTCGCCGGGCTGCCCCAGGCCGTCGACGTGGACCACGAGCGGGGGCAGGTCACCGTGAGCGGCGCGCTGCGCTACGGCGACGTCGCCCGACAACTGCACACCCAGGGGTACGCACTCGCCAACCTCGCCTCGCTGCCACACATCTCGGTTGCCGGCGCGGTGGCCACCGCCACCCACGGCTCGGGCCAGACCCACGGCAACCTGGCCACCGCGGTCGCGGGCCTGGAGTTGGTCACCGCCGACGGTGACCTGCTGCGGGTCGACCGCGACGCCGACGGGGACACGTTCGCCGGCATGGTGGTCGGGCTCGGTGCGCTCGGCCTGGTCACCCGGGTCACCCTGGACGTGGTGCCGGCCTTCGAGCTGCGCCAGTACGTGTCGCTCGACCTGCACCGGGAGGCGCTCGACGAGGCTCTCGGCTCGGCGTACAGCGTGAGTGTCTTCACCGACTGGCGTACGCCCCGGCTGCGTGAGGTGTGGCGCAAGCAGGTGGCGGACCAGTCGCCGCCCCCGGCGGACTGGCTCGGCACCACCGCCGCCGACGAGCCACGGCACCCGGTGCTCGGGATGCCGCCGGAGAACTGCACCCCGCAGCTCGGCGAGCCGGGCCCGTGGCACGAGCGGCTGCCACACTTCAAACTCGGCTTCACCCCGAGCAGCGGCGACGAACTGCAGTCCGAGTACCACGTGCCGCGTACGGCGGCCGCCGACGCGCTCGCCGCGCTGGACGACGTGGCGCACCTGATCGCACCGGTGCTGCTGGTGTGCGAATTGCGGACCGTGGCGGCGGACGAGCTGTGGCTCAGCCCGAACCACCACCGGGACAGCTTCGTCGTGCACTTCACCTGGATCGGCGACACCGCAGCCGTCCTGCCGGTGGTGGCAGCGGTGGAGGAACGGCTCGCACCGTTCGCACCCCGCCCACACTGGGGCAAGGTCTTCGTCACCGACCCAGCCGAGCTGGCCACCCGCTACCCGAGGTACGCCGACTTCGCCGCCCAACTGACCCACCTGGACCCGACCGGCAAGTTCCGCACCGACCTGCTGGACCGGTACTTCCCCCGCTAGGCCCTCTGGGTGCGCAGGGTGCTGCGCTGGACGGCGCGGCTGATGTCGCTGGGCGAGACGATGCCGACCAACTGGCCGTCCGTCACCACCAGGGCACGGCCGTCGGCGCACTCACTGAGCCGGGGGAGCAGGTCGTTGAGCTGTTCACCCGTCTGGGCGAGGACCAGTTGGTCGGCGCGGCAGGCCACCTCGGCCAGCGTGGTCGACGCCCGCCGCTCGGCCGGCACGCCGCGCACCCGGTCGACGGTGACCAGCCCCGTCGGCCGACCATCCTCGGTCAACGGCAGCGCCGAATGCCGGTACGCGAAGAGGTAGTGGTCGACGAAGTCGGCGACCGTCATCTCCGCCGAGGCGGTCTGCGGCTGCGGCGTCATCACGTCGCCCACCCGTACTCCGCGTAGCGCACTGCCGGTGCGGGCCTGCCGCTCCTCCACCCCGGCGGCACCGATCAGGAACCAGCCGATCAGGGCCAGCCAGAGCCCACCGAAACCGACCCCGGACAGGAACTGCCACAGCCCGAGACCGATCAACAGGACACCCAGCACCCAACCGGCTCGGGCGGCGACCACGGACGCCCGGGTCCGGTCACCGGTCGCCTTCCACACCGCGGCGCGCAGCAACCGGCCGCCGTCCAGGGGCGCGGCCGGCAGGACGTTGAAGATGGCCAGCAGCACGTTGATGCCGGCCAGCCACGCCACCGCCCCGAAGAGCAGCCCGTCCTGCCCGGTCAGCGCGAGCAGTGCGGCGATCGCGCCGAAGAACGCCCCGAGCAGCAGACTGACCAGCGGGCCGACTCCCGCGATCCGCAGCTCCGCGCCCGGGTCGCGCGGCTCGCCCCGCAACTCGGCCACGCCGCCGAACAGCCAGAGCGTGATGCCGTCGACCGTCAGCCCGTTGCGCTTGGCCACCACCGCGTGCGACACCTCGTGCGCGAGCAGGCCGACGAAGAAGACCACCGCCGCCGCCAGCCCGGCGAGGGCGTACGCCACCGGCGAGCTGTCGGGGTACGAGCGGGGGAACTGGTTGGCGGCCAATCCCCACGCGATCAACGCGAAGATGACCAGAACGCTCCAGTTGACACCGACCGGCACCCCCGCGACCCGGCCAAGCCGGAAACTGGCCCTCATCCCTGTCCGTTACCCTCGGCCGGCCGACACATGCGGGCTCAGCGTCGGGGGCTTTCGCTGGCGATCGTTGCTTCCCGCGGTAGGGCCGCCGCGCGTAGCGCCCAGTCCAGCGCGTAGTCGGCGACCTTTTCCCAGCCGTCCTCGCCGACGGTGAAGTGCGACCGGCCGGGGAACTCCTCGTACGCGGTGAGCGCCCGGGACTTCTGGTAGAGCCCCGCGTTGGCGCGGACCACCGACGCCGGCACCACGTGGTCCTGTTCGCCGGCCATCAGCAGCAGCGGCGCGCGATCATGGCGCCCGACGTCGACCCGGGCTGGTGAGCGCGGGTCGACGTTGGCGAACGCGCCCTCGAAGAACACCCGGCCGGCGCCGGGGACGGCGTAGCGTTGCCAGGCCCGGTCGGAGTCTTCACGGCTCATTGTGTTGCCGAAGGTGTAGGCGAAGTCGTCCTGGGTGAACGGGACGGCCTTGCTCCGGTTGGCGGGGCTGCGCAGGATCGGGAAGCCGGAGCGCAGTTGGCTCAGCGGGATTTTGAGCACACCCTTCACCTGCGCGGGGTGCACCCCCACTGCGGCCGCGCCGAGGCCCCGGTCGACCAGGACCTGCGCGATCAGGCCGCCGAACGAGTGCCCCATGATGATCGGTGGTCGTGGCAGCGCGCGGATGATCCGGTCGTAGTGCGCGACGATCGTGGCGATGCTCTGCTCGGCGATCGGGCCGGGGTCGTCGCGCAACTGCTCCACGGAGCGGTCCATGCCGGGCCAGGCTGGGGTGATGACGTGCATGCCGCGCTCGGTGTACCGCTGGGCCCACCCCTCCCAGCTGCGCGGGGTCATCCAGAGCCCGTGGATGAGCACGACCGTGTCGACCCGACCCTGCGGCGTGGCACCCATCGCGTCCTCCCGGTGTCGCGGCGTCCGGCCCGGCGGTTACCCGTTGCGGTGCGCGAAAATCCTCCGCCGTCCGTGCGGGCGCGTCCGCTCCGTGCCGCCGCCGCCCGGGGACGGCCCCTGACAAATGTCATGGTCGGGGCATGACGGCCGCTCCAGGCATCGGAGTACGCCAGGCCGGAACATCTACACCATGACCAGTACGAATCCGGCCGTGGAGTTGGACGGCCTCACCAAGACCTTCGGCGCGGTCACCGCGGTCGACGGGCTGAGCCTGCGGGTGCAGCCCGGCGAGGTGGTGGCGTTCCTGGGCCCGAACGGCGCGGGAAAGACCACCACCATCGACATGCTGCTCGGGTTGGCCCGCCCGGACGCGGGCACCGTCCGCATCCTCGGCGGCACCCCGGACAACGCGGTGGCCCGGGGTCGGGTCGCCGCCGTCCTGCAGACCGGCGGGTTGCTCAAGGACCTCACCGTCGGCGAGACGGTCGAGATGACCTCGCACTTCTACCGGCACACCCGCCCGGCCGCCGAGGTGCTGGAGCGGGCGGGCATCGCCGACATCGCCGGGCGGGTGGTCGGGCGTTGCTCTGGCGGACAGCAGCAGCGACTGCGCTTCGCGCTGGCGCTGTTGCCCGACCCGGACCTGATGGTGCTCGACGAGCCGACCACCGGCATGGACGTCGAGGGTCGGCGGGACTTCTGGCAGGCCCTGCGCCGTGACGCCCGGGCCGGACGGACCGTCATCTTCGCCACCCACTACCTGGACGAGGCGGACGCGTACGCCGACCGGATCGTGCTGGTCCGGCAGGGGCGCATTGTCGCCGACGGCACCACCGCGGAGATCAAGAACCTGGCCGCCGGTCGTACGGTGCGGGCCACCCTGCCCGGCGCCGACCAGGCCACGCTGGCCGCGCTGTCCGGCGTGGACGCCGTGGAGGTACGCGGCGACAGCGTGCTGGTGCGTACCAGCGACTCGGACGCGATCGCCCGGTACCTGCTCACCCGGACCGACGCACGGGACGTGGAGATCACCTCCCGCAACCTCGAGGATGCCTTCCTCGCCCTGACCACCGCGCACACCGGAGCCTGAGATGACCACCTCCACCCCCACCCCCATCCGCGCCAGTGAGCCGGACCGTCGGCTGCCCGCACTGGGCGGGTTCGCCCCGGGCGCCCTGCGCATCGAGCTACGCCGGGTGCTGCGCAACCGCCGCACCCTCGCCTTCACGCTGATCATGCCGGGCGTCTTCTTCCTCATCTTCGGCCTGCCGCAGGGCGGGCAGTCGCTGGACAACGGCCGTCCGGTGACGGCGTACGTCATGATCAGCCTGGCCGTGTACGCGGCCATGGTGGCGACCACCAGTGTCGGTGGCGCGGTCGCCACCGAGCGGGCGCTGGGCTGGAGCCGGCAACTGCGGCTCACCCCGTTGCGCCCGGCGGCGTACGTGGCGACCAAGCTGATCACCGCGATGAGCCTCGGTCTGCTCGCGGTCGTCGTCGAGTTCGTCGTCGGTGCCGCGGCCGGCGTCCGCATCCCGGCGTACATCTGGTTGCTGTCCGGGCTCGCCGCCTGGCTCGGCTCGCTGGTCTTCGCCGCGTTCGGTCTCTTCATCGGCTACCTGGCACCGGCCGAGAACGTCATGCAGATCATCGGCCCGGTCCTGGCCGTGCTGGCCATGTTCGGTGGGCTGTTCGTTCCGGTCGAGGTGCTGCCGGACGTCCTTCAGCAGGTCGCCAAGTTCACCCCGGTGTACGGCATGGGCGTGCTGGCCCGTACACCGCTGACCGGCGGAGGGGTCAGCATGGCGCCGGTGGTGAACCTCGTCGTCTGGGCGCTGCTCTTCGGCGTCGGTGCGGCGCGGTTGTTCCGGCGGGACACCGCGCGGGTCTGAGCGCGCACCGACCACTAGCGTGAACCCAATGGACCTTTCGACGGGGCAGTCCCGGCCGGCGAGCCGCCACTGGCGGTTCACCGGCTGGCTGCTGGCGGCCGTCTGGTTGTTCTTCCTCAACGTGCCGCTCGCCACCGCGTTGCACCAGCCACAGCCCTGGCGGCGGATCCTCGGCGTCGTGGCGCTTGTCGTCTTCGCCCTCGGTTACGTGCTGCTGTTCCAGTGGGCCCGCCGGCTGCGCCAGTTGCTGCTTCCGATCCCGGCGGGCCGGGCGCGGGTCGCGCTGCTGCTGATGCTCGCGGTGGGCCTGGTCAGCATCCCGGGCACCGGCGGGGACTGGCTGGCCACACTGGTCTACGTCGCGGCGGCGGCGGTGTTCCTGCTGCCGCAGTGGGAGGCGTTGGCCTCCGTGGCCGTCTGCGCGCTGACCCCCGCACTGGCGTCCTGGCTGGTGCCGGGATGGGAGGCGGAGAGCGGCATCGTCTTCGCGGTGCTGCTCGCCTCGTTCGCCATGTTCGGGGTGTCGCGGCTGGCCCAACGCAACGGTGAGCTCCAGGCCGCCCAGCAGGAGATCGGCCGGCTCGCGGTGGCCGAGGAGCGTGCTCGCGCCGCCCGCGACCTGCACGACATCCTGGGCCACTCGCTGACAGTGGTGGCGATCAAGGCAGAGTTGGCCGGGCGGCTGATCGAGATGGACACCGAGCGTGCCGCCGTCGAGGTCGCCGAGGTGGAAGCGCTGGCCCGGGCCGCGCTGTCCGACGTACGGCAGACGGTTGGGGCGTACCGCGAGGTCAGCCTCACGGCGGAACTGGCCGGTGCCCGCTCCGCGCTGGCCGCGGCGGGCATCGCGGCGGATCTGCCGGCCGAGGTGCCGGCGCTGCCGGACGAGTGGGACCGGTTGTTCGGCTGGGCGGTACGGGAAGGGGTGACCAACGTGGTCCGGCACAGTGGGGCGCGGTGCTGCACGATCCGAGTACATCCGGGTCGGGTCGAGGTGAGCGACGACGGCCGCGGTCCGTCCACTCCCGACGCCACCGGGAACGGGCTCGTCGGCCTACGGGAGCGGGCACGGCAGCTGGACGCCGTGGTGAGCGTCGGTCGACGGCCGGACGGGAGTGGCTTCCTGCTCCGGGTGCACGCGCCGGCGGAGGCCCGGTGAGCGGCCCCGGCGATGAGCAGCCCAACCCGATCCGCCTGCTGCTCGCCGACGACCAGGCGCTGGTCCGGGGCGCGCTGGCCGCGCTGCTCGAGCTGGAGGAGGACCTGACCGTGGTGGCCGAGGTCGGCCGGGGCGACGAGGTGGTGCCCGAGGCACGCCGCACCACCCCGGACGTTGCCCTGCTGGACGTGGAGATGCCCGGCCTGGACGGGATCGCCGCTGCCGCCGCGTTACGGACCGCGCTGCCGACCTGCCGGGTGCTGATGGTGACCACCTTCGGCCGGCCCGGCTACCTGCGCCGGGCGATGGAGGCCGGCGCGAGCGGCTTCGTGGTCAAGGACACCCCGGCCCGGCAGCTCGCCGACGCGGTCCGCCGGGTACACGCCGGCCTGCGGGTGGTCGACCCGACGCTGGCCGCCGAAACCCTGGCCGCCGGGGTCAGCCCGCTGACCGAGCGGGAGACCGAGGTGCTGCGGACGGCTCGAAGCGGCGGCACGGTCGCCGACCTGGCCGGGGTGCTGCACCTGTCCGAGGGGACGATCCGTAACCACCTCTCGGCGGCGATCGGCAAGACCGGTGCGCGCAACCGGGCCGAGGCGATCCGGATCGCCGAGCAGAACGGTTGGCTGCTCGGCGAGTGACGGCTTCCGCTCAGGCGGTTGGCGGCGGGGTGGGCAGCTTGTCGACGACCACCACGCTGCTGCCGGGGCGGACCTCGGCGAGCAACTCCCGCTGGCCGCTGCGGGTCAGCCGGATGCAACCGTTTGTGGTGTTCTCACCCAACTCGTCGTCGTTGTGCCAGCTGTGTACCCCGATGTGCGCACCGCGCAGGCTGGCCGGCACCGACTCCGGGTCGTCGGGCACCGCACCGAGGGCGTAGATGTCCACTCCGCCGTAGACCTCCTCCGGCGGCGGGGTGCGGCCCAGGATGAAGGTCCGCCCGAGCGGAGTGTCCTGCCCCGACTGACCGAGGCTGACCTCCCAGGAGCGCACCGCCTTTCCGGCCCGGTACCAGGTGAGCCGGTGGACCTTGCGTTCCACCACGATCTGGTCGCGCAGCGGCACGGTGTCGAACCCGCCGGGAGGCAGCCAGGCGAGCCGCCGGTTCGCGGAGGGCAGCAGGACGGCCACCCAGCCGGCGCGCCGCTCGGCGATTGGCATGGTCAGGTCGACACCGCTGATCGTCGGTTCGAGGAAGGCTCTCGGACGACCGCCGGGCGCGTCGTACGCGGCGATCCGCTTGGTCGGGTGCGCGCCCTCGGTCAGCGGCGTGGTGTCCATGGCGCCCGGATCGACGGGGAACCCTCCGGGCGCCGGGTCGTAGTCGACCACAGGTAGCCCGGCCGGGGCGGGCGCGGCTGCGGGGACCGACTCCTCCGGGCTCTGCTCGACACTGCTCGGCGTCGGGTCGGAGGCCGCGGCCGGCAGGTCGGGGCTCGTCGATTGCGGCGTGAGGGCCTGACCCACCAGCAGCGCGGCCACCAGCAGCGCGGGTACGGCGATGGCGGCGCCAACCCAGACGGCGCGGCGGCGGTACGAGGACATTCGGTCAAAACGCACGAATTCACTGTATCCGACTTACCTTGCCAGGAAGGCACCCCTGCCATACCAAACGCGACAACGGGGGTGCCTTCCCGGCGGTGATCACACGCGGGCGCCGAGGTGGATCGCTACCGCGTCGTGTGCGGGCACGTTGGCCGCGAACCAGCCGTTGGCGTCCACCGTGAGCACTGGACCGCTGCACGTGCCGCCCGCGTACGTGCCGTGGATGACATCGCAGTACCGACCGGCGGGCAGCCCGGTGTAGTAGGAGCGGCCGTTCACCGCGGCATCCTCGTCGTTGATGGTGATGAAACCCTTGCCGCTGCGGCTGAACGCGATGTGGTTGTTGCCGTTGTCGTACCAGTTGGCCACCCCGGCGCCCTCGGTGGCGTTGCGGAAGCCGACCATGTTGGCGATCACCGGCCAGCGGTGTTCGCACTCCCAACCCGAGTAGCAGGTGGTGTTGAGTGTCCTGTTGGCGCCGTCCGAGGGTGGGCCGGCGTCGCGGTTGCTGAAGGTGTAGCTGGACATCACGGTCGGCGAGCCGTACGGCCAGGCCAGCATGAAGGCGTTCGCCAGGGCGTAGATGCCCCGGTCCTTGTAGGTCAGGACCCCGCCGGCGTCGCGCTGGGTGTCGTGGTTGTCGACGAACACCGAGGCCGGCCCGGTGGGCAGATGCCCCCAACCCTCGCCGAAGTTGCGCAGGTAGGCCAGCCGCTCGGAGCGGAACACCCGGGCCAGGTCCTTGCCGTAGCGGAACTCGTGCACGTCACCGTTGCCGGTGTACTCGGTCGGCTGGACCGGTTCGCCGGCACCGTGGATGACTTCCTGCACGATGTACGCCGAGCGGGACAGCTTGCCCCTGATCGCGGCGATGTCGGCGGCCGGCATGTGCTTGCTGGCGTCCATTCGGAAGCCGTCCACGCCGAGGGAGAGCAGGTCGTTGAGGTACGAGGCGATCTTCGTGCGGACGTAGTCCGACTCGGTCTTCAGGTCCGACAGGTTGACCAGCTCGCAGTTCTGCACCTCGTACCGGTCGTTGTAGTTGGCGATGTCGTCGCCGCCGTTGCGCCCGCAGTGGTGGAAGTCCTGGGTCTGGTAGATGCCCGGGTAGTCGTAGTGCGAGTAGGACGAGCCGGCCCAGCCGGTGCCGCCGTTGTCCTGACCGGACATGTGGTTGATGACCGCGTCCACGATCACCTTCACCCCGGCCGCGTGGCAGGTGTCGACCATCGACCGGAACTGGGCCCGGGTGCCCTTGCGGGACTCGATCCGGTAGCTGACCGGCTGGTACGCCAGCCACCACTGGTCGCCCCGCACGTGTTCCTGCGGGGGCGAGACCTGGACGTAGCCGTAGCCCTTCGGGCCGAGCGTGCTCTGGCACTCGCTGGCCACCGAGGGCCAGTTCCACTCGAAGAGCTGGACGATGACCTTCTTGGCCCCGGACGGGGCGGCGACGGCCGGGGGTGCCGTCACGGTGGTGGGGACGAGCAGGCTGGCGACCAGGCCGAGGGCGAGGATCGCCGAGCCGCGTCGACGTCGGTGCATCGGGACTCCTGACGAGCGCAGGGAGGGGGTTGGTGGTGCGGCGGGGAAGCGCCGGGTTGCCGGGACGTTGCAACCTGGGCTGAAATTTTCTGAAAGATTACAAGCGTGTTGCAACGAGTGTCAATGCATGGACACTCGTCACTGCCCGGTTCGGTGCGGGGGGAGCGGGCACAACGCACGCCGCCGCCACTCGGTTCGATGTCGGCCCAGAAATTTCCGGCCACGGGTGATCCGCACGCCCCGCCGGTCCGTACTGGATGGGGGAGCAGGGGTCGGCCGGTGGTACGCCGCCGCGAGACGATCGAGGAGCACATGGCCCGGGCACAGCAGAACCAGAAGGCGGCGACCGTCCGGACCAGCGCCAGCAGTCGGGGGGTGCGCGCCCCGTCCCGGTCTGCGGCCACCCTGCTGATCGCGTCGGTGCTCGCCGCGCTCTGGGCAGCGATCATGCTGACCGGCGCCGGCCAGACGGCGTACGCGTACGGCTTCTTCTTCACCGAGTTCTTCGCCGGGGTGGTCTCCCTGGTGGCGTTGAGCCTCACCGTGATGCTCGGTCTGCTCGCCACCGACCGGCTGGTGCTGCGCATCTCGCACCGGGTGCTGATGCAGTCGGCGCACCGGGCCACCGGCGTGCTGGGCGTGGCCGGGCTCGGTTTCCACGTCCTCACGAAGATCGGCACCGGGCGGGCGGCGGCGACCGACGCGCTGGTGCCGTTCGTCGGCGGCCGAGGGCTCTACGTCGGGCTCGGCACGGTGGCCGCCCTGCTGATGGTCAGCGTGATCTGGACCGGCATCATCCGGGCCCGCTTCGCCGGCGTCGGTCCGAAGTGGCTGTGGCGCACGCTGCACTCCACCGCGTACCTGGCCTGGCCGTTCGCCGTGCTGCACGGCCTCAACGCCGGTCGGGCCGCGAAGCCCTGGGTGGTGTTCAGCTACCTCGGCTGCATCCTGCTGGTGGTACTGGCACTGCTGGTCCGGCTCTCGGTCACCATCGGGCGACGCAGCCGCGAGCAGCACCAGGCCGCGGTGCGGAACGCGGCACTGGCCGGTCGGGCCGGTGAGGCGGCCCGCGGCCGATCGAAGCTGGCCGGGCTGAGCCGCCGCCGCAGCGCCGACGCGGACAAGCGGCCCGCCTGGGCGGAGAGCACCACCGCCACGTGGGCCGCGCCGACCGCGCGGCGCGACCCCGAACGGTTCACCGTCCCGGTGGTGCCCGAGCCCGGCTCGCTCGCCGAGCCGACCCGGCCCAGCCGACGTCAGCGGGTGCAAGAGCCGGCGGCCCGCCGCGACACCGAACGGCCGTCGCGCGGCCGCCGTGACGAGGTGGAGCCCGCGACCCGCCGCTCGACGCGCCGCAGCGCCGAGGAGACCGTCACCCGACGGCGCGACGAGGAGGAGTTGGAGCCGGTGACCCGGCGGCGCTCGCGTACCCGGGACGAGGCTGCTGCGAGCGGGCGGCGACGCGGCGAGGAACCGGTCGCCGAACGATCCGGTCGCCGGTCCCGCAGCGAGGACGACGGCAGCCGATACTCCGCACCACCACAGCCGACGGTCGAGCCCGAGGAGCCGTGGGACAGCCCGCGCCGGTGGCAGGCCGACGAGCCGATCTCGGCCGGCCCAATCTCCGCTGGCCCGATCTCGGCCAGCCCGATCTCGGCGACGCCGCGCAGTGGCAGTGGCCGGCACAGCATCGAGGACGATCTGCCGGAGGAACCGGACTACTGGCGCCCGCCGGCCCGGTACGTACCGGAAGAGGTGCCGCCACCCGTCGACGACACCCCGACCCTGGTCGACCTGGCGTCCCGGCGCGCCCGGCGGGCAGCCGGCGAGGGCCGGTCCGCCAAGCGCCGCAAGGCCAGCGCCGATGCGGTGGACGGGGCGTACTGGGCCGGGCTGCGGGGTGAGGCGAAGTGATGCGGACAGCGGTGCCACCGGTTGCCTGCGTGGGAGAGCCTCGGCTCACCGCAGGCTTCGCCGAGTACGGCCGGCTCGACCTGGCCGCGCACGAGGAGGTGCACGGCCCGATCGGCCCGATGGAGCCGGCCCAACTGCTCCGGCTCGCCGAGGGCATGCAGCTCAAGGGCAAGGGCGGGGCAGGTTTCCCGTTCGCCCGCAAACTGCGCGCCGTGCTGGAGTCCTGCGAACGGCAGGACCTCGCCGCCGTGGTGGTCGTCAACGCCACCGAGGGGGAGCCGGCCAGTTGGAAGGACAAGGTGCTGCTGACCCGCGCACCGCACCTGATCCTGGACGGCGCGGCGCTGGCCGCGTACGCGCTGGACGCCGACGAGATCGTGATCGGCGTGGCCGACGACGGGGTCGGCCGGGACTCGTTGATGGAGGCCCTCGAAGAGCGCCGGATGCCGGTGCCGACCACCATCGTCACCGTGCCGCACCGGTTCATCTCCGGCGAGGGCGGCGCACTGGTCAACGGGATCAACGGGCTGCCGCACATCCCGCCCGGCACCAAGAAGCGCTCCAGCGACTCCGGGGTCAGCGGCCTGCCCACCCTGCTGTCCAACGCCGAGACGTACGCCCAACTCGCCGTCGGGGCGCGACTCGGCCCGTACGAGTACGCGGCGCTCGGCACCGACGACGAGCCGGGCACCGTACTGCTCACCGTGACCGGCGCAGCGGGCCGACCGGCCGTGGTGGAGTGCACCGCCGGGATGCCGCTGCGCGATGTCCTCGACCTGTGCGAGGTCCCGGACACCCAGGGCATCCTGATGGGTGGCTACCACGGCAAGTGGATCACGCCGGAGGCGGCGGAGCAGGCCGAGGTCTCCCGCAAGGGCCTGGCCGCGGTCGGTGGCACCCTCGGCGCGGGCATCATCGTCCCGCTCGGGGTCGACACCTGCCCGCTCGGTGAGGCCGCCCAGGTGGTGCGCTATCTCGCCGGTGAGTCCGCCGGCCAGTGCGGGCCGTGCAAGATGGGCCTGCCGGACCTGGCCCGCGCCGTCGACCTGGCCGTGGCCGGCAGCCAACCGGCCGACGTGGTGCGCGCCGCCGCCGGTGAGGTGAAGGGCCGGGGCGCGTGCAGCCACCCGGACGGCACCGCCCGCTTCGCGCTCTCCGCGATCGAGGTCTTCACCGAGGACCTGCGGATGCACAGCACCGGCGACGGCTGCGGCCGGCGGGTCAAGGGCGTGATGGGGTTGCCCGGCGCACCCGACGCGAACCCGCAGAAGCTCACCCTGGACTGGTCGCGCTGCGACGGGCACGGGCTCTGCGCGCACGTGGTACCGGACTTCATCCGGCTCGACGCCAACGGATACCCCGCCTTCCCCCCCACCCCCGTGCCGACCTGGCTGCGGGAAGGTGCGCTCAAGGCGGTCAAGGTGTGCCCGGAGCTGGCCCTCCGACTCGCCAAGGCCGAATAGGGAAGGGCACCTTCCCGACGACTGTCGAACGGAGACGCGGATGCGCAGGTGGCACGCACGGAGGCGGCAGTCCAGGGTTGGTGTGGCCCGCCGGGCCGGCACCGCTGCGGCGCTGACCGCCGCCCTGCTCGGTGCGGTCTCCTGCACCGGCACGGCCAAGCCGTCATCGGCGGTCGCCGGCACCGCACCGGCCACCACCGCACCGGCCGCCGCCACCCCGACCAGCTCGCCGGACGTCACCCCGGCGCAGGTCCCGGACATCCTGCGCTTCACCGGGACCACCCTCACCGGCACCGCGTTCGACGCGGCGCAGTTCGCCGGCCGGCCCGTGGTGCTGTGGTTCTGGGCACCGTGGTGCGCCACCTGCGCCAGCCAGGCCTGGACGGTGGCCGAGGTCGCGCCCCGATACCGCGACACCGTGCCGATCGTCGGCATCGCCGGGCTGGGCGAGCAGCGGGCCATGAAGGAGTTCGTCACCGAGTTCGACCTCGCCGGGATGCCACAGATCGACGACCGTGCGGGCGCGCTCTGGCGCCGGTTCAAGGTGACCGAGCAGAGCATCTTCGTGATCATCGACCGGGACGGCAAGGTGATCCACCAGGGCTTCCTGGACGGCGAGGCGATCACCGCCCGGGTCGCCGCGCTGGCCGGGGCGTGACCGGCCCCCTGCTGCTCGCGCTGACCGCAGGCATGCTCGGAGCGGTCAACCCGTGCGGCTTCGCGTTGCTGCCCGCGTACCTCTCGCTGTTGGTCGCCGGGGCGTCGGACACCCGCGGCGCGGTCGGCCGCGCGCTCACCGCGGCGGCCGGGCTGACCCTGGGGTACGTGGTGGTCTTCGGCGCGTTCGGCCTGGCACTCGCGCCGCTGGCCGGCTGGCTGCGGCCCCGGCTGCCATGGCTGACCGTGGCGCTCGGCGTGCTGCTGGTCGTGGCCGGCTGTTGGTTGCTCGCCGGCCGGCGGCTGCCCGCTCCCGGCTGGTCCGCCCGGGCACCCCGGCTCACACGCTCGTGGCCGTCGATGGCGTTGTTCGGCGCGGCGTACGCGTTGGCGTCGCTCGGCTGCGCCATCGCGCCGTTCCTGGCCATCGTGGTGACCAGCCTGCAAGCCGGCTCGACGGGACGCGGGTTGGCGCTGTTCGGTGCGTACGCCCTCGGGATGGGCCTGGTGGTCGCGGTCGCCGCGCTCGGCGTGGCGCTGTTGCGCGACGGTCTGGTGGCCCGACTGCGCGTCGCCGGCGCGTTGGTGCCCCGCCTCAGCGGCCTGGTGCTGCTGGTCGCAGGCGGTTACGTCGCCTGGTACGGCTGGTACGAGTTGCGGCTGGCCGCCGGCCGCCGGGATGCGCTGCACGATCCGGTGATCCGGATGGCAGCCCAGGTCCAGCACACCCTGGCCGATGCCCTGGACCGGATCGGCCCGACGGTGCTCCTGGCCGCCCTGGCCATCCTGATCCTGACCCCGCCCCTCCTCAAGCGCCTCCACCACCCGCCCGTTGATCATGAGGTTATCGCCACGACACGCCGAGGCGCGGGGCAATAACTTCATGATCAGAGGGCTGGGTGGGGTGGGGCGCCCGGGTCGCGGCACCGGAACCCGCCGGCCGCAAACCTGAGGGCAGGCAGCGGCGTTGGTCTTGACATCCGGAAACGATCGTCGGAGTCTGTTTGACAACGTTGTCACACCGAAGGGCCACCATGCGTATATCCGAATTCGAGTTGAGCAGGCGGCGGCTCCTCATCCTTGGCAGCGCCGTCGGCGCTGGACTCGCCATCGCCCGACCCGCCGCCGCCCAGGCCGCGCCAGCCGCTCCCACGTCACCGGCCGCGGCCACCGGCCCGGTTGCCAACACCTACCACGCCCTGCTGCTCGCCCACACCCGATGGGCCGAGGAGCAATGGGATCCGGCGATCAACGCGTACCGCCTCGCGGACTTCAGGTTCGCGGTCGTCCTCGGTAACGCGGTCCTGCTCATCTCGCCCGGGTACGACCCGGCGGCAGCAGGCGTCGACCGGGACACGCTGCACGCCCATACCGTCGCCACCATCCGCCGTTTTGCGGCCACCAACCGGCTCGCCGGCGGCACCGAGTGGGGCCGACAGCTGTTCTGGGACAGCACCTTCGAGCTGTACTTCGTCCTGGCCGCCCGACTGCTCTGGTCCGAACTGGACGAGGTGACACGCAACAACGTCGACCGCATCGCCCGCGGGCAGGCCGCGTACGCCTATTCCCTCGGCACCGGTAACGACCCGCTGAGCGGCAGTTGGACGCCGAACGGCCTCACCGGTGGCTGGATCGGTGACACCAAGCTCGAGGAGATGGGGGTTTACGCCCAGGCGATCGCGCCCGGCTTGGCCTGGGCGACGGACGACCCCGCAGCCGCGGCTTGGCGCGACCGGTTCCTGACGTGGACGCTCAACGCGACCGGACTACCCGCAGCCGACCGCGCCAACCCCGCCGTCGTCGACGGGCGGGCGGTCGCGGACTGGAACACCGCCCACAACATCCACGACACGTTCCTCGTCGAGAATCACGACTCCTTCGGCCCGCACTACCAGGAAGAACTGTGGCGCACCGCGGGCCGTACCGCCGCGCACTTCCTGACCGCCGGCCAACCGCTCCCCGAGGCACTCACCCGGCAGCCCAGCGGCGCCCAGCTGTGGCGGACCATGCGGCTGATGGCCAGCGATGCTGGCGAACCCTTCATGCCGATGGTCGCGGACCGCTACCACCTGTACGGCCGTGATGTCCTGCCGCTCGCCTTCCTCGCGCAGGTCCAGGGCGACCGGCACGCCGCCCGGGCCGAGGCGGACCTCGCCGCCCGGCTCATGCCCTACCTGAACTACCCGCCCGAGAATCGGCTCACCAAGTTCAGCGGCGAGCCGAAGTACGAGCCCGAGGCCCGGGCCGAACTCGCCATCAGTTATCTCTTCCATTCCTGGCGGGCAGCCAACGGCGGCGTGGTCGAGCCGGTCGCCAGCACCACGTTCTTCGCGTCGGCGGCGGGCACCCGGGACTTCGGGGAGCAGGCCGGGCTGACCGCCCAACAAACCCCGACTGCCTTCGCCGCGGCGGTCAGCAGGACCGGGTTCGTCTCGTTCCTGTGGGCCCCCGCCCACGACAACTGGTTGTTCGACACCCGGGCCGCCTCGCTGCTGCCGAGGCAGTCCGCGCCGGTCCTCGGCCGCACCTCCGCTGCGTACACCACGGCCCGGGACGGTCTCGACGCCACGGCCACGGTTCTCCGCGTCGCCGGCGGCGCCGCCGGATACGTCACGCTGCCCACCGGTACGGTCGTGTACGCCACCACGGGCGTCGGTGCCGATGAGGGCGCGCTCACCCTGTTCAACCTGGACATGCCCGGCGTACCCGGGCTCACCGGCACCCGCACCTTCACCGGCGAACAGGGGTCCGTCACCCTGGCTGGACAACAGGGCGTCGGCGACGGCGGAACCGACCAGATCGGCTTTACGCCTCGTCCAGCCAGGTACGTGCGGATGCTCGGCCGATCCCCCGCCAACCAGTACGGCTACTCGCTGTTCGCCTTCGCCGTGCTCGACGCCAGCGGGGTCGACCTCGCCACCGGCCGGCCCACCACGGCGTCGTCCGCCGACCCCGCCTACCCCGCAGCGCGTGCGACCGACGGCAACCCCGGCACCCGCTGGGCGGTCGCCCGTGAGGAACGCGGCCGCGCGGACAGTTGGCTCGCCGTCGACCTCGGCGAGTCCGTCGACATCAGCGGCGTACGCCTGGACTGGGAGACCGCGTACGGCACCCGCTACGTCATCCAGACCTCTCTTGACGGCACCAACTGGAGCGACGCGGCGGTTGTGCCGGACAGCCCGACCATCGCCGGCTCCTGGCTGGACGTCGACGGACGAGCGGGTCTGGTAGTCCACAACAGCCAGAATCCGATCACCGTGACCGCCACCACCGTCACCCTGTCCAGCGGACCGGCCACCGGCAGCACTCGGCTGATCATCGAGGGGTACGCGGGCGCGAGCAGGTCGGCCCTGGCCGCCGCAGCGTCTCGAACCCTGCCCAGCGGCGGTCCGGAGGCGTTGCGGGTGAGTGACGCGGACGGATACCTGAGCCTGTTCAACCTGTCCGACGACGACATCACGACGGCGGCCGTCACGCTGTCGCAGCGCGCCACGCTGCGGCTGTACCGCGGAAGCCAGGTCACCGGATCGGGGACCACCAACTACCAGGTCGACCTTGCCGCCGCCACCGCACGCGTCGAGCCGCCCCGGTTCACCGCGACCGCGGCACAGCCTGGGAAGGCGATTCCCGCCGGTACCCGGTTCGACGTCACCGACTCGCACCACCTCCGAATCACCGCACCCGCCGAGCACATCGTGATGGTGCAGCTGGAGTCCGCGGCTGGCGACGCCCGACGGCGGGTGACGGTACCCGCTGGACGCAGCCGGGACGTCGCGTTCGCGGGTGGGACGGTGACGCCGACCAGCGACTTGGCCCGGTCTCGGACGACCTACCCGACGTCACCGCTCCCGGCTGGCATGACCGACCCGTCGGCCGCCGTCGACGGCGACCCGGGTACCGCCTGGCAACCCGGCCCGAACGGCCGATTGGTGATCGACCTCGGATCGCTCCAGGATCTGGCATCGGTCCGCCTGACCTGGACTCCCGGTCGGCGGCGGCCGATCACCGTAGCCACCTCTGCCGACGGACTCGGCTACGTAGCGGTCGCCTCGGTCCCGAAGCCGCGACCCGAGACCACCATCTCGACCAGGTCCTCCGGGCGGTACGTGGCGATCGCGGTCGCCGACTGGCAGCCCGGTGACGCCCGGCTGACCCACGCGGAGGTGTTCGGTGCCTGAACCGGCACCGCCTGTCCGCGGAGCCGGAACAGCTCCGCGTCGGGATTGACCACGGCGTCACACCCGTGGCCCGAATGGACGGCGGCGGGACTGGTGCGGACGTTCGGCCGCACCAGTCCCGCTACCCGTCCTCTAGCTAGCGCGAGGGGTCAGGCGGTCGGTGCCCAGGCGGTCCTGGAGGACCTCGGGGATCAGGACACTGCCGTCGGCCTGCTGGTACTGCTCCAGGATCGCCGGGAAGAGCCGGCTCGTGGCCAGCGCCGAGCCGTTGAGGGTGTGCACGAAGCGCGTCTGCTTGGCACCGGGCTCGCGGTAGCGGATCGCCGCCCGCCGGGCCTGGTAGTCACCGGCCCAGGAGACCGATGACACCTCCTTGTACTTGCCGGTGCTCGGCATCCACACCTCGATGTCGAGGGTCTTCTTCATCGAGGCGCTGGCGTCGCCGGCCGAGAGCAGGGTGCGCTGGTAGTGCAGGCCCAGCCCCTCGACCAGGCTCTCCGCGTGGGCGAGCATCTCCTCCAGTGCCGTGTCGGCCTGTTCCGGCAGGGTGAACTGGAAGATCTCCACCTTGTTGAACTGGTGCCCCCGCACCGTGCCGCGCTCGTCCGAGTGCGAACCGGCCGACTCCCGCCGGTAGCACGGGGTGTACGCGAATGCCTTCAGCGGCAGCTTCGGGGTCTCCAGGATCTCGTCCTGGTAGGCGCCGAGGATCGCCGTCTCCGACGTGGGCAGCAGGAACTGGCCGCGCGGCGCGGATTCGGAGTCCAGGTGGTAGACGTCGTCGTAGAACTTGGGGAACTGCCCGGCGGCGAAGCCGGCCGTGTCGAGCAGCAGGTGCGGCGGGAGGAGGAATTCGTACCCGGCCCTGACGTGCTGGTCGATGAAGTAGTTGAGCAGCGCCCACTCCAGCCGGGCGCCGACTCCCGTGTAGATCCAGAAACCGGACCCACCGAGCTTGACCCCGCGCTCGTAGTCGACGAGGCCCAGCGAGCGGCTCAGCTCCACGTGGTCGCGGACCTTCTCGATCGCCGGTGGCGCTCCGAAGGTCTTGACCACCCGGTTGGCTTCCTTGCCGCCGGCCACCACGTCGTCGGCAGGCAGGTTGGGCAGCTCACTCATCGCCGTACGCAGTCGGGACTGCACCTCGTCCAGCTGGGACTCCAGCTCGGCGAGTTGCTTACGCTCAGCCTCCGGCGCACTGGCCTGTGGCTCCTCGCCGGCACGTTTCGCCTGCGCGTACGCCCGGGCCTCCGCCTTGCGGCGCTGCCGCTCGGCGTCGATCTCGGTGATCAGGTTGCGTCGTTCCTGGTCGAGCCGCTGGATCTCGTCCAGGGCACGGGTGACCTCGGCGGGATCCAGACGCTTCGCCAGCGCGGTCGCCACCGCCTCGCGATCCTTCCGGATCAACTCCATGTCGAGCATGCTGCTCCGTCTGCCTCCGTCCGGGGTCAGGTGGACCACCAGATGCTACCGTCGCGGCCCCGTCGGCCCGGGGCGGGGAGCGATGGCCGGGTTCAGAGCCGGATCGGCATCAGCACGGAGTAGGTCTCCGCGTCATCCGGGCGGCGTACGGCCAGCGGGGCGATCGGCCCGTCCAGTTCCAACACCAGCTGAGGTGCGCCGGCCGCGTTCAACGCGTCCAGCAGATATCCACCGTCGACCCCGATCCGCAGTTCGTCGGAGGTCAGCTCCGTGGCGGGGAGCAGGCACAGGCTGCCCTGGTCGTCGAGGCCGAGCACGGTGACCGCCAGCGGCCTGCCCCCGTACTCACGGGCGACCGTGGGAGCCGCCGGGTCGGCCAGCGCGGCGCTCAGCGCGGCCACGTCCACCGGGATCCGGCGAGCGTCCGGCCGCTCGCCGACGGCGTCGCGCAGCAGCCGACGGTAGTCCGGGAAGTCGTACGGCAGGGCGGTGCCGGTCAGCGTCCGGCCGGCCACCAGCACCCGCAGGTCCGTGCCCGCCACGGTCAGCCGTACCGGCCGGGGGTCGGCGGCGTCGAGCAGTGCGCGGAGTTCGTCGACGAGGGCCACGGGAACGAACACCCGCACCGGCGGACCGTCGACGTCCGCCTCGGCCCGAGCCAGCGCGAGCCGGTGCCGGTCGGTGGCGACGAGCCGGACGGCGTCGGGCTCCACGTCGAGCAGCACGCCGGAGAGCATCGGCAGCTCCGGGTCGGTGCCGACGGCGAAACGCACCGCGTCCAACGCGGCGGCCAGGCCGGCGGGGGAGAGCAGCAGCATGGTGGTGACGGGCCGGGCCGGATCCACCAGGGCCCGGAGCCGGGTGACCTCACGACGGGCGTCGGTGAGCCCGTCCGCCAGCCGCCGCAGGTGCGTGTCGAGCAGTTGGTGCACCGCCGCCGGGTCGGCGCGTACCGCGGCGGCGATCTCCGGCACCGGCATGCCGATCCGGCGTAGCCCGGCTACCAGCCGGGCCGGGGTGATCTGCTCGTCGGTGTACCAGCGGTAACCGGTCACCGGGTCGACCAGGGCCGGCTCCAGCACCCCCGCCGAGTCGTAGAAGCGCAGCGCGCTGACGGTCAGGCCGCTGGCCCGGGCCAGCTCGCCGATGCTGTGCAGGTCACTCACGCTGGGCATCCTGCCCCCTCGACCCGGTTGAGGGTCAAGCCGAGCCCTGCTTCAGCACACGGAAGGTGAGGCCGGCCCGGACGAGCCGGTCGAGCAGCGCATCACCCATCGCGGTGACCGGGGTGAGCTGCCCGGCGGTCGGCGGCAGGTCGTCGAACGCCAGGCAGAGCGCCGACTCGGCGAGCATCTTCGCCGTCTCGTCGTACCCCGGGTCGCCGCCGGCCACCTCGGTGACCACCCGCTGCCCGCCGCCGGTGCCGACGAACCGGACCCGGAACCAGGACGTTGCCCGCTGCTCGGGGGTGGGCCCCTGCCCGGAGGCGAGTCGACCGAGCAGCCAGCGTCGGCTGGGCGGCAGCTTCACCAGCCCGATCAGCGCGCCGAGGCCGAACGCGCCGACCAGCAGAGTGGGCAGCCGCTTCACGGCGGCGAAGTGCCGGTAGCGGAAGTCCGGGCCGTACTCCGGTCGGGCCGCCGCCGAGCGACGGATCACCTGCGGGTCGATGGTCGGCAGGGGCACGGTCCAGATGCCCAGCTCGGCGGAGCGGGCCAGCCGCCCGGGCACCGCGCGGACCCGGCGGTCGGTGGGGCGCGATTCGACCGCCCGACGCTCCCGGGCCGCCTGGCTGGCCTGCCCGGTACGAGAGAACGCGGTGAGCGCCGAATGGTAGGTGCCGGCGGAGAACCGGCCACCGGCGCGCACGTAGCCGTCCACGGTGATCGGGACGTCGGCGGGCAGTTGCTTGATGGTGAACCAGACGCCCAGGTCGTGCGGGATGGAGTCGAACCCGCAGGCGTGCACCAGCCGTGCGCCGGTGCGGGTCGCCTCGGCGTGGTGGCGCACGTACATCAGGTCGACGAACTCCGGCTCGCCGGTGATGTCCAGATAGTCGGTGCCGGCCCGGGCGCACGCCGCGACCAGCGGCTCGCCGTGGTGGACGTACGGACCGACCGTGCTGGCCACCACCCGGGCGGACTCCGCCACCGCGTGCAGCGAATCGGCGTCGGTCACGTCGGCGGTGAGCAGTGGCAGGTCGACCAGCGCCGGATCGATCGAGGTCAGCCGACTCCGTACGGCGGCGAGACGGTCCGGGTTGCGGCCGGCCAGCGCCCAGCGCAGCCGGGCCGGCGCGTGTCGGGCCAGGTATTCGGCGGTCAGGCCTCCGGTGAACCCGGTCGCTCCGAACAGCACCACGTCGTACGTTCGCTCCCCAGCCATTCCCAGAGTCTGCCATCCGCGTACGCCGATGACTGATCACGAGCAGGGCGTCATGGCGTGAACACGGCTCGCACACAACCGTCGGCCCGGTCCCGGAACAGCTCGTACCCCTGGGGACCGTGCTCCAGCGGCAGCCGGTGGGTGGCCAGGTGCTCGGTGCACAGCTCGTCGCGGGCCATCCGGTCCAGCAGCATCGGCACGTCCCGCAGGTCCGGCCGACGGGCCCCGCGCAGCGTGAGCCGCCGGTCGGTCACCGCGCCCAGCGGGAACGCGTCGACGAACCCGTCCATCGCCCCGAGCAGCACCACCACACCGCCCTTGCGGCAGGCGTGCACGGCCTCACGTCTTGCGTCCGGGCGGTCGGCGGATCGGCCACCGAGCCGGTCGGGCGGTGGCGCGCCGACCGCGACCACGCACACGTCCGGCCCGCGCCCACCGCTGCGGTCGCGCAACTCGGCCGCGACGTCGGTGCGGCGATAGTCCAGCGGTTCCGCACCGGAGTGCCGCTCGGCCATCCGCAACCGGTCCTCGTGCCGGTCCACCATCAGCACCCGGGCGGCACCGCGCAGCACGGCAGCGCGAGCGGTCAACTGGCCCACCGCCCCGGCACCCCAGATCGCGACCACGTCGCCGGGCCGCACCGCACCCAACTCGGCGGCCAGCCACCCGGTCGGCGCCGCGTCGGCGGCGAACACCGCCCGGTCGTCGTCGACCGCATCCGGCACCCGAAAGGCGCCCACGTCGGCGTACGGCACCCGCACGTACTCGGCGTGACCGCCCGCGAAGCCGCCCGCCGCCAGGGGGCGACCGAAGCAGCCGGCGTCCGAGCGCTCCCAGTCAGGGTCGACGCTCGCCGGGTCGGCATTGGCGTTGTCGCAGCAGGCGTGCAGGCCCTGGCGGCAGTACCAGCAGCCACCGCAGGCGACGCTCGCGCCGACGACCACCCGGTCGCCGGTCCGGTGCCGGCGAACCCCGGGGCCGACCTCGACCACCTCGCCCAGGAACTCGGCCCCGAGCACGTCGCCGGCCCGCAGCAGCGGGTCCCGGCCGGCCAGCAACGGCAGGTCCCCGCCGCAGGTCGCACTGCGGCGTACCCGGACGATGACGTCACGTTCGTTGCGCAGCTCCGGGTCGGGCACCTCGCGTACCGCCAGTTCGTCGGCGGCCACCCAGCACAGCGCCCTCACCCGTGGGCCTCGGGACGGTCCAACGCGGACCGGTCCGCGCGCAGCACCTCGCCGGCCTCCACCCGCTGCTTGACCTGGCGCAGCGCCCGGCGGACCAGCAGGCCCGGGTCGTCGCCGACCAGGTGCGCCGCCAGTCCGGTGGGCGGGGTGGCACCGGCCAACGGGCGGGCGGCCAGCTCGGTGCCCCGGTCCCCGGGCGCCGTCCGCACCCGCACCTCGACCGCGCCCTCCAGGCGGCGCAGCGGTTCGGGCCAGTGGCCACCGGGGAGCACCTGATCCGGCGGCCGGTCGACCGTCACCACCTCCCACCGGGCCGGCGCGGCAGGGTCGCTGTCCGCGCCGGTCCGACCACGCCAACGGGGTACGCGCCACAACCGCACCGCCCCGGTCAGCGCCGCGCTGCCGAGGGCGGGTCCCGCCCGCGCCAGCCGTCCCATGGGTCCCACCTGTCCCACCCGTCCTCCCGGTTCACGTCCCCCGATCGTCGGTCGCGGTCGGGTGAAGCGTGCTCGCCCGGAAGGGGTGAACCGGCCCGCGTCGGGTAACCGCTCGCCGATCGGGGGCGGAACGCGTGATGGGGGTGGGGCTGGGTGCCAGCGCAGCAGAATCGCGTACGGGCCGACACGGCGGTGGAGTCGCCACTGCTGGCGTCCCGGCTGACGCCGGCCGTGCCGCCGGAGCCGGTGGTGGCCCGGCCCCGACTGCTGCGCCGGTTGGACGAGGCGAGTGCGGGACCGGTCACCCTGGTCGCCGCCCCCGCTGGCTGGGGCAAGACCACGTTGCTCGCCAACTGGGTGCGACTGGCCGGCGGTTCGCCCGAGGTCGAGCCGGGCGCGATCGTGCCCGACTCCGGCCAACTGCCGGCCGAGCCCGAGGCCAGCCCGGTCTCGGCCTGGGTGTCGGTGGAGGTCGGCGACGACGGGGATCGGCTCTGGGCGTACCTCGCGGCGGCACTGCGCTCGGCGACCGGGTCGACGGAGGGTGGCCCGGTGCCCGACCGCCCGCCGCGTCCCGACCAGTTGGAGCTGCTGGCCGCCACACTCGCCGACGCGGACCAGCCGGTGCTGCTGATCCTGGACGACCTGCACCGGGTCGCGGACCCGGCGGCGCTGAGCGGCTTGGAGTTCCTGCTGCGGCATGCCGGGCAGCGGCTCCGCCTGGTGATCGGGGCACGGGCCGGGCTGCACCTGCCCCTGCACCGGCTTCGCCTCACCGGCGAGCTGACCGAGATCGGTGCGGACGATCTGGCGTTCACCGACGACGAGGTGGCAGACCTGCTCACCGCGCACGGCGCGGCCCTGCCGGCGGTCGCCGTGCACCGACTGCGTGAGCGCACCGGCGGCTGGCCGGCCGCGCTGCGCATCGCCGCCCTGGCGGTGCGCGGACAGCCCGACCCGGAGCGCTGGGTGGGGCAGTTCGGTGGTGACCAACCGGAGATCGCCGGGTACCTGCACGAGGAGGTCCTCGCGACGCTCGACCCGACCGAGGTGGATCTGTTGCGCCGTACCGCCCTGGTCGAGAACGTCTGCGCCGGCCTGGCCGAGGCGCTGACCGGTCGCGCCGACGCCGGGCAGGCGCTCGCCGACCTGGCCCGGGCCGGTGGCCTGCTGCACCGGGAGGACACCCGCCCGCCCTGGTACCGCTGCGAGCCCCTGCTCGCCGACCTGCTCCGCGCCGACCTGGCCCGGCTGCCCGGTCACGAGCTGCGCGAGCTGCACGAACGGGCCGCCGATTGGTACGCGGGCGCCGGCCGGCCGACCGACGGTCTGCGGCACGCGCTCGCCGCCGGCCGGTGGGACCTGGCCGGCGACCTGTTCGTCGCGCACTGGCCGGAGCTGACCCGGTACGACCGCGATCCGGTGCACGCCTCGACACCCGCGTCCCCGCCGACGGAGGTGATCCGCGCCGACCCGGAGGTGGCGTTGGCTCTCGCCGCCGAGCGTGCGTACGCCGGCGATCTCCCGGCCGCCACCAGCCACCTCCACGCCGCCGCCGGGCACGCCACGGGCCTGCCGGTGCCACGCCGGGACCGGTTCCTGCGGTTGGTCACCGCGCTGGAGCTGACCATGGCCCGGCTCGCCGACGACCCGGCGGAGGCCCGGGCCGCCGCCGCCCGGCTGCTGCGCACCCGCCCGGCAGGTGCCACGCCGACCCGAGTGCCGGACTCCGCGCCGCCCGGGGCAACCGGTTCCGCTCCGACGGCCGGCGGGGGCGGTGCCGCCGATGACGCGGACCTGCGGGCGTTCACCGGCACCGCGCTGGGGCTGGTCGAGTTGGCCGAGGGCGCGCTACCGACCGCCCGCTTCGTTCGGGCCCGGGCGGCGGCCCGGGAAGCCGGCCGGCCGCGTACGGAGCTGGTCGGCGCCAGCCGCGCCGCGCTGCTGCTCGCAGTGCGCGGTGAGCTGCGAGCGGCCGAGCAGGCGGCTCGGGACGCGCTGGGCATGCCGCCGTGTCGGGGCTGGTCCTGCCGGCTCGACTGCGCCTACGCGTACCTGGCCTTGGCCCTGGTGGGACTGCTGCGCGACCAGCCCGAGGAGGCCGGGGCGAATCTCGCCCTCGCCGGCCCGGCGCTCGGTGTCGCCACCGGCTGGGTCGGTAGCTCCGAGGCGGCTACGGGAGACGGCTGGCTTGCCGCCGCCTCCGGCGAACCGGTCGCGGCGGCGGTGGCCGCACTGTGCCAGGCGCAGTTGCACCGCGACTCCGGTGACCCGGCGGCCGGCCAACGCCTGCTCGTCCAGGCCCGGGAAGCGCTGGTCACCCGGCCGTCCGCCGCCGAGTTGGCCGGGTTGCTGCGGGCCGCCGAGGCCGAACTGCGTGCTGAACGGGGCGACCTGAGCGCCGCCCGCGAGTTGCTGGGGAACACCGCCGTCGACGAGACCGAGCCGGCGCTCGCGGTGGCCCTGGCCAAGGTGGAACTGCTGGCTGGCGACGCCGCTGCCACCGGGCGGGCCCTGCCGGCCTGGCAGGCGCCAGCGGCCACCGCCTGGCCCCTGCCGGTACGCCTGGACGCGGGCCTGCTCGACGCGGTGCTGGCCGAGCAGGCCGGGGACGGGCGTCGGGCAGGTCGGATCCTGGAACAGGTGCTGGATCTGGCTGGCCCGCAGGGCTGCCGACGGGTGTTCACCCGCGCCGAACCGGCCGTCCGGGCTCTGCTGGCCGCACACCTGGACGCGGGCACCGCGCACTTCGCGCTGGTCAGCGACCTGGTCCGGGGGTCCGGAAGGAGCACCGCCCGGGCGGCGGCCGAGCCTGGGGGCACGCTCGACGAGCCGCTCACCGAGCGGGAGTTGACGATCCTGCGCTACCTGCAGAGCATCCTGTCCAACGTGGAGATCGCCACCGAGCTGTCCCTCTCGGTCAACACGGTGAAGACCCACGTTCGCAACATCTACCGCAAACTCGACGCGACCCGCCGGCGCGAAGCGGTCCGGCGGGCGCGCGAGTTGCGGCTGATCTGAGCGTGCGCGGGATCGGGGTCAGGCGTTGCCCGCAGCGTCCACGGCCGCCAGCAGATCCGCCAGGTCGTACCCGCCCTCGTGGCGGACACCGTTGACGAACAGGGTGGGGGTGCCGTTCACCCCGCTGCGGATGCCACCCACGAAGTCCCGGCGCACCCGGTCCGCATGCGCTCGGCTCTCCACCTCGGCGTTCAACTCGTCCGGCGGCAGCCCGACCTGCTCGACACCGAGCGACAGGTGCACCGGGTCGAGTTGGTCCTGGTGCTCGTAGAGCCAGTCGTGCAT
The DNA here is from genome assembly GCF_016907275.1 of Micromonospora luteifusca. Lineage (NCBI taxonomy): Bacteria > Bacillati > Actinomycetota > Actinomycetes > Micromonosporales > Micromonosporaceae > Micromonospora > Micromonospora luteifusca. The sequence continues at coordinate 1,640,072 of NZ_JAFBBP010000001.1, read as the reverse complement.
CTCCCAGAACCGGCCCCGGACCGCGGCGGCCTCGGCCGTCTCGGCGGCGCGTTCGGCGTACGGGTGCACGTTGGCGATCGGGAAGTACCGGTAGACCAATCGCACGGTGTCGGCTCGCTGTCGCAGCACCTCGTGCAGGTTGGGGTATGCGGCACCGCAGAACTGGCACTGGAAGTCGCCGTACTCGACGATGGTGACCGACGCGTCGGCCGGCCCCCGGATATGGTCCGCGGTGGTCACCGGGTCCCGAAGCCGGGCGGTGACCTGCAGTGGCGTGGTCATCCGGCCATCACCTTCCGATCGGCGGCGAGTTGGTCCAGCGCGTCGAAGATGCCGTCGGCACCCGGGTTGACGTCGGGCGGGGAGCGGTGACTCCAGGTCACCTTGCCCGCTGGGTCGAGCACCACCAGTGCGCGGTCCGCCTCACCCTGCGCGTTGTACGCGCCGTAGCGGCGGGCAACCTCACCCTTCGGCTCGAAGTCGGCCAGCAGGGGGAACTCGATGCCCCGGCTCTCCGCGAAGGCCCGGTGCGACCAGATGCTGTCCACCGAGAGGCCGAGCACCACCGCCTTGTACTGGGCGAAGACGGGTGCCGCCGATTGGTAGAGCGACATCTGGTCACCGCAGACCGGGCTCCAGTCGGCGGGATAGAAAGCGAGCACGACCGGCCGGCCACGGAACTGCTCGGGCCCAATCGGGTCCCCGTCCGGGGTGGCCGGCAAAGTGAAACCGGGCGCGGGACGCCCCGGTTGGATCAGCCCGTTCGGATCACTCATGCCACCAGCCTGCTCCCGGGATGGGTGAGGTCGGCTCACCCACCCCGGGTGGTTTCGCGCTCGCTCAGCGCAGCACCGGGGCGACCGCGATGTGGTTCTGCACCTCCCGGATGCCGGGTGCGGACCAGGCCACCTGCTCCACCTCGGCCCGTTCGGGCATCGAGTGCACCAGGCCGGCCAGCACCGCGGTGTCACCGTGCACCCGGACGCTGATCCGTTCGGCCTCGGTCGCCCCGGCCCGGGCAAGGGCGTCGACGATCCGGTTGGCCAGGTTCTGGCCGTCCGGCGCGGCGGCCGGCTGGACGGCGATGCCGTTGCTCACCCCGCGTACGCCGGTGAGCCGCCCGACCGCCCGTTCGGCGGCTCGGCGCTGGTATTCCCACTCGACCTCGCCGTGCAGGGTCACCCAGCCGGCTGAGACGGTGACCTGGAGTTTCTCGATGGGCACGAACGCGTCCCACTCCAGCGCGTGGCTGGCCGCGGCGGCCAGGTCGGGATCGGCGCGCTCAGCACCGCTGTCCAGTTGCACGGCCAGGTCGTTGGCGACCGCCCGGACCCGGGCGACCCGATGGGTGGCCCGTTCGGCGGCCCATTTCTTGGCGTAGCTGTCCACTCGGCCGGTCAGTGTGACGACGCCCTCGGCGACGGTCACGCCGATCTCGTGCGGCTGCACCCGCGGTTCCCAGGTCAGCTCGTCGAGTACGGCGGACTGGATGTCCTGGTCGGTGCGGCCGATCTCCGCGATCGCCATCTGGCCCTCCTTCGCTGCGTGGAGGGCGGACCGGGTGGCGGCTGCGGCCGACGGTCCGCCGGTGTCCGAGGCTGCCGCCGACCCGGGTGAACAGTCCTCGCCCGAACCGGGTGACGGCACCGCCAGGCTCCTTCCCAGGGGCGCGAACATCGATGATGGGAGCGCTTCCAAAGCGAGCGTATTTCGGTTACGGTAATCGCGTTCCTCGATTGCGGGAGCCGTCGCGTCGGGTGGCGGGAGCCAGGGCAGCTCCGCCCGTCCCGTCGTCGTGCTCGTCCCCCGGGCCACGGCGGCATCCACCCGGTCGACCCCCGTCCCCCGGGGCTCGGTCCGGAGAGGAAACACCGACGGGCGGGAGTCTCGCCAGCATCGTCCTGTCCGTGCCGGACGCCTCGGACCACCACCCGAGCACCGGTCCGTCGGGCTGCCTGAGGGGTCCGGCACCCGGCGGGCCGGCCCATCCAGCTCCGCGTGTCAATCACCCAGACGGGCCCCACTCGACCGTGGTCGAGCGGGGCCCGGCAGATCACCTGTGCGTTCGGTCGTTCAGACCGCGGGGGAGTTGGGACGGTCGACGTCGACGAACTCCACGTCGTCGACGGAGTGGACGTCCCGGCTGCCGGCCGCCCGCGCGGCGGAACCGACGGCCCAGCCGACCGCCGCGCCGACCAGCGCGGCGCCGATCAGCAGCGTCCAGGGCAGTGCCGGTTGCCGGCCGGCGAGCGCGTCGAAGGCCAGCGAGGCACGGCGCCGCGCCTCGTCGGCGGCGGAGCCCACCAGGTCACCGGCCCCGTCGGCGAGGTCACTGCTGTTGCGGCGCGCGGAGCGGGCGGTGTCCCGGACACTGTCTCCTGCGGAGCTGACGGCGGAGAGCAGGTGCTCCCACGCCTGGTCCGCGATCCGCTCTGGCCTGGTGCGGCGGTCCAGCAGGTTGGTTCCGAACATCGTGGTTACCTCCTCGGGTGCCGAAGCCGCCGGCCACTTCGGACTTCGGCGTCTGTTCAGCGCGTCACGGTTCGCCTACCCCGCCAGTGCCCAGGGCCGCCCGGGCGCAAACCCGGCCGGCGTCGGCCCGCCGCCAGGAGCTCAGCGCACCACCACCACGGCGACGCCGCGGGCAAAGTCGTCGTCATCGTCGTCATCGTCGTCTCCACCGCCGAAACCGCAGGCCAGTACGAGGGCGAGCAGCACGCCGACGCCGGCCAGCCCCGCAAGTCGCTTGATCATCGAAGGTCCTCTCCGTAACGGTGGGTGTCCCGGCCCGATGCTAGGTGGCGTCGGCAACCGTGGGCGGGCGTCGGGCGGGGTGTCCGCGGGCGACACGCCGGTCGCGCGCGGGGCGGCGTCGATAGTGGGCCGGTTGACGGGCACATGGGGCCCGAACGGCTACCCTGGTCCGGCGGCGCGTCGGTCACGACCGATCGTCGGGAGTCAGATAACGGAAACTCTTGACTAGTCAGATACTCGAAAATGCGGATATGGGCGACTTTGTGGGTCCGGATCCGCGAATTGCTCATCCCGAGGGGTGGCGACCGAGGCCGTCAGAGGAATACGCTCGGTCGCGGCCCGCGTACTGATGAGGCGCCCGGGGGACGGGCGGGTGGAGGTGCTCGCGTGAGCCTGTCGATCGTGAAGTCGGTTTTGTCCGGTGGTGTCGTGGAGATCGCCCCGCGTGGCGAGATCGACGTTGACACAGCGTACGAGGTGCGCGAGGCGATCGCGGAGGTGCTGGCCAAGAGTCGGCCGCTCCGCATCGAGCTCAACATGAGGCTGGTCACCTTCATCGACTCCGTCGGCATCAGCGCCATGGTTGCCGGCTTCCAGACGGCCGAGGTGAGCGACGTCAAGCTGATCGTCACCGAGCCGAGCCGGTTCGTGCACCGGCAGCTCTGGGTGACCGGCCTGCTCGGCCTGTTCGGTGCCCCCGAGCCCTACTTCGCCGGCGCCGTCACCCCCGAGGTGCTCCCCGGCGCCTGAGCGCGCAGGCATCCTCAGGGCTGGTCGTCCAGTCCGGTCAGGTCGATGTCCGTCGCCTCGGTGACCGCTCGGATGGCCGTCACCGAGGCGTACCCGGCGGCCAGCAGCGCCACGTCCGTGCCGGGCTGTGCGGCCTGGCCCGGCTCCTCGAGCGAGGTACGGACGAAGCCGTGGCCGGATTCGGCGACCGTCATCTGCACCTGACCGAAGCTGGCCAGTGTGCCTCGACGCACCCCCCGCAGCCGCCCGTGCGGCAGGTCCGGGGCGTTCACGTTGAGCACGCTCTCCATCGGCGCGGAGGTCAACCGGGGGAGCAGGTCCAGGGCGACCCGCGCGGCGGTGCTCCAGTTCCGCTCGGCGTCGCGTACCCGGGCGGCGGCGTCCACGGCGGCGCCACCGCTCGCGGCCGTCGCCTCGCCCGCGGAGAGCACGTCGAGTGAGACGGCCATCGCCCGGCAGCCGTTCGTGGCGGCGGTGAACGCGGCACCCACCGTTCCGGAGTGCAGCACGGCCCGGCCGGCGTTGGCACCACGGTTGATACCGGACAACACGACCGACGGCGGTGGGCCGAACGCGCCGTGCAGGGCGATCAGCGTGATGAAGCCGGGGGAACCACCGACGCCGTACGCCGGCACACCCGCCAGGTCCGGCAGCGGGTGCTCGTTCACGACGACCCGCCCGTCGCGCTCGGTGGCACTCATCGCGGCGCTGGTGCCGCTCGCCTCCTCCAGCGGTGCGGCGACCACCACGTCCAGGCCCCGCTGCGCCGCCGCCCAGGCCAGCGCCTGGATGCCGGGGGCGGCGATCCCGTCGTCGTTGGTGATCAACACCCGCAGGGTCATCGCTCGACCACTCGGTCGGCCAACTCGTCCGGGGTGGTCCGCTCCTGCTGTCGACTGTCCGCCGGCACCAGTTGGACCCGGTCGACCAGGCCGGTGATCGAGTCCAACCGGCCGGTGCCCAGGCCGTGCCGGGTCACGTTCAACGCACCGGCGGCAGCGCCGGTCCGGATGGCGGTCCGGATGTCCCCGCCTCTGGCCACGACGGCGGCCACCCCGGCGGTCATCGAGTCGCCCGCGCCGCGCGGGTCGGCGGCCTCCAGCCGGGGCATCTCGACCTCGAACAACTCCCCGTCGATGAGCGCCAGCGCCGGCTGGTCGGCCCGACTCACCACCACCGTCTCGGCGCCGGCGGCGTGCAGTTCGTACATGGCCCGGGTCAGCTCCAGGCTGTCGTCGCTGCGGGCGCGGCCGTCGCGGATCAGCTCCTCGTGGCTCACCTTGAGGAAGAACACGCCGCTCTCCAGCACCGAGCCGAGGTGATCGCCGGAGAGGTCGACGACCACCCGCCCGCCGTTGGCGCCGAGGTCGGCGGCGAAGCGCCGGTACAGGTCGGCCGGGACGAGCCACGGTTCGTTCGGCCCACTGAGCACGCTCACCGCGGCCCGCAGGCCCTCGCCGAGGGCCAGGTTGTACAGCTCGTCGATCTCGTGCCGACTCAGCGGCTGCCCGGGCACGTCGGCGATCTCCTGCCGGGAGCCGTTGCGGCGGTCGTGCACGTACCCGCCACTGCCGGAGTCACGGACCACCACCTTGAGGTCCACGCCCTCACTGACCAGCAGCGGCTCCAACACCTGGCCGATCTCGCCGCCGAGGGCGGCGCAGAGCACCACGTCGACACCGAGTGACATCACCATCCGGGCCTGCCAGACGCCCTGCCCGCCGGGGTGCAGGTGCAACTCGGGATGGTCGTTCGGCTGGTCCACGGTCACGGTGAGCTGCGGAGTGGGCGCGAAGACCATGACGTGCCCGCTCACCGGTCGTCGCCGTTCATGATGTCGCTCTCCAGGACAGTCGGGTGAATTATCACTAACCGACCCTAATAGGACAGGTGGTGGCAGGCCATCCACCAGGCGAGGTTTCGCCCTGGTGTTGGCCACCGTCGGGCGTTGCCAGCCAGACATCGGTACGGGACGATCGTGCGACCAACGACGGCGGGAGACGGTGTGCTCAGCAGCGATACCTTCAGCTACACCGTCCAGGCCCGGTGCTCGCCAGCCGAGGCGGCGGCGTTGCTCAGCGATCTGACCCGACAGGGTGAGCTGCACCCGCTGATCGTTCGGGTCCGCCGAGTGCCGCCCCGACCGGGCGCCCGGGCCAGCTACACGATCAACGACCGGCTGGCCGCCGGCCCGCTACGCTTCCGGACCACCTACCACGCGGACGTGCTGATCAGCGAGGACGACGAAATCGTCACGGTGGCCCGCCAGTGGCCGGCCACCACCGTACGCAACCACACCCGACTGCGTGCCGAACCGGACGGCCTGGTCCGGATCGACGTCGAGATCACCCTGACCGCACCGACCCTGCTGTTCCGGTACGCGTTCCGCCAGGCCCGCGACGCTCACCTCGCCCTGGCCACCCGGCTCGGCGCGGCGCTGGACCGCACCGGCAACCCACCCCCCGCCCCCTGACCACCCGGCAGCCCCCGGCCTCGCGCCGTGCGGGCCTCGCGCCCCACGGCATGATCGTGCTCGATCCAGGATGTAGTGGTCTGTGGGCGCGACGAGGCCACTAAATCCTGGTTGTAGTGCGATCGCGGCTCGCGATCACGGCTCGCGCGGCGGGACGCCGGCCCCAGGGCTTGTAGGTGGACAGCACCGTCGCGATGATCATCAGGCTGGTCGACACCGCGGGTGCGATCACCAGGTCGGCGCGATCGCGTGCGGGCAGGGCGGCGCCCAACGCGCCGGCGTGCCGCAGGTTCGGGGTGAGCAGGAACAGCACCAGCCCGACCATCACCGTGGTGAGCACGAGCTTGACCAGCACCCAGCGGTAGCGCAGCAGGCCCCACGGTGTGAGTAGCGCGCTGGCGACACCGATCAGCCAGACCAGGACGCTCAGCGGCGCGAACAGCACGGTGCCGACCAGCGCCGTGACCGGGTAGACCGCCGCCGGATCGGCGCCACGCTGCACGGCGATGCCGAGGGTGAGCAGCACCAGGTCGGTGCCGAGCCAGCCGAGCGAGGTGACCAGGTGCAGGGTGAGGAGGCCCTTGCGGGCGGTGGGTGGGATCCGAGGCATACCGCGATGCTGCCCGCGGGTCACTGCCGGGTCGTCCGACCGCCGACGACATCAGAGGTACGCCCGGCGACGTAGCCGGTCCGTGGGCGGCGAGATCGTCACCCATCCAAGATCGATAACACGTCGCCAGTGTCGGGGTATCCCGTCAACCCGGATACCCCGACATCGGCGAAAGCGTGTGGATCATCCCCTGGCCGGTCCGGCCGGGAGACCTACCCGCCTCGGGCGGGTCTGCGGCGGTGAGCCCCGCCGTGACACATCCCGAACAGCGGGTGGGTCAGTAGACCGACAGGTGCACGTGGTTGGTGTGGGCGCTGGACGGGTCGCCGCCCGCCCCGCTGTACGACTTCCACCCGCTGCTGGGCAGCCAGATCTGCCGGTACCAGATCACGTACAGGACGGCGAGCTGGTTGGAGTTGCGGATGAAGTACGCGGCCAGGTTGTTGCCGTACGTCTTGTCGCCGCCGGTGGCGTTTCCGCCGAAGCCGTTCTTCTGCGCGGCGAAGTCGCAGGCCCGGCCCTTCGGGTGTTCTCCGGAGCCGCTGGGGCGGTGGCAGGAGACGTACCGGGTGAAGCCTGCGGCCTTGGCCTGGTTGAGCGCGTGCAGGGTGCGCGGGGTGATGCAGCCGCTGGCGGGCGTGGGGTCGTTGACGCTGCACGACTCCGATGGCCAGGAGCCGTTGGAGTTGCGTGGCGCGGGCTTCGCGTTGGCGGCGGAGGTGCCCCGGTTGGAGCCGGTGTCGGCGGTGGTCTGCGGCGTGGATGTGTTGGCCACGGTGAGGGCCCGCTCGGCCTGCTCCTTGCGTTTGGCCATCACCGCGACCTGCTTGCGCTGCTCGGTGACCTCGCCGTTGAGGGCGACCCGGGTGCGGTTGGCCTGGTCCTTGCTGGTGTGCAGGTCGCGCAGCACCTTGTCCTCGTTGGCGGCCACCGCGCCCAGGGTGGCGGCCCGGTCCATGAATCCGTCGGGGGTGCCGCTGTTGAGCAGCGCCGCCATCGTGCCGAGCCGGCCGGTGCGGTACGCCACGCCGGCGATCTCGCCAACTTTGCCGTTGCGTTGGGCGAGCTCGACCTCGATGGTCTTCAGCCGGGTGGTGAGCTGCTGCTGGCGCTGCACGGAGGTGTCCAGAGCGCGTTTCGCGTCCAGGTAGCCCTTGCTGGCGGCCTCCAGTTGGGCGCGCAGCGCCGGGGTGCCACCCTCTTCGTCGGAGTCGGGTGCGGCGGCCTGCAGGCCGGTCGGGGGAGCGGCCGAGGCGGTGCCGGCCGGGAGAGCGATGCCGAGGGCGAGCATCGCGACGATCAGGGCCGCGAGTCGGGCGGCGGGTGGTCGTGCTGGTGCCACTGTGCATGTCCTTCCGTCAGCCGCCGACCGGGTTAGCTGACGGGTTCGGGACGGAAGATCCCTACCGCTGACGCGGATGCACCCCAGGAACGTGGTTCCCCGGTTCGCCTATGTGGCAATTAGGCGGCGACCGCCACCGGCGCCGGGAGGGCGCCGCCTGGTGGAGGCCGGGACCGAGCCTACCGGTGCCGGTGGGGCGGTTGCAGCCGATGTGACGGACGGTGCGTGCGCCGTCACCAGAAAAGCGCCGTCACCACTCGATTGAGCCGCAGGCCCCGGAGGTGGCACCGGGCTCGATCTGCAACGTCGCGTGTTCGATTCGGAAGTCGTCGTGCAGGGCTGTACGCGCCGCGCTGAGCACTGCGCCGACCTCGGCGCCGGGCGCCATGGTCAGGTGTGCGGAGGCCACCTCCATGCCCGAGGTGAGCGTCCAGACGTGCAGGTCGTGCACCTCGACCACACCGGGGACGGCGGCCAGCCGGTCGTGCACGGCGGTCACCTGGAGGTGCTCCGGGGCGGCCTGCACCAGGATGCGGACGGCGGCGCGTGCCAGCCGCCAGGTGCGCGGCAGGATGAACACACCGATGGCGACCGCGACGAGTGGGTCGGCCCACCACCAGTCGGTGACGGTGATGAGCAGCGCCGCGCCGATCACGCCGACCGAGCCGAGCAGGTCGCCGAGCACCTCGAGATAGGCGCCCTGAAGGTTGATGCTCTCCCGGGCTCCGGCGCGGAGCAGGGCGAAGGCGCCGACGTTCGCGAGCAGGCCGAGCACGGCCACCGCGAGCATTGGTCCGGCGATGACCTCGTGCGGATCACCGAAGCGGCGGATCGCCTCGATCACCACGTAGACCGCGACGGCGGAGAGCAGGACGGCGTTGGCGAGTGCGGCGAGCACCTCGAGTCGGTAGAGCCCGAAGGTGCGCTGCGGGTCGCCGGTGGCCCGCCGGGTGGCGGTGATCGCGGCGAGCGCCATGCCGATGCCGAGCACGTCGGTGAACATGTGCCCGGCGTCGGAGAGCAGGGCGAGTGAGCCGGTGTGCAGGGCGGCCACCGCCTCGACCACCATCAGGGTGGCGAGGAGCCCGAACGCCGCCCAGAGCCGTCCCCTGTGCTGGTGTGCGGCATTGGCGACCGACCCATGGTGGTGGTCATGACCTGCGCCCACGAGACCCACCTTCCGCCGCCAGTCGGGACCCGGTCAAATGTATGCTCACATCGCTATGTATGCAAGTATGCGGCCGGCCGCTGTCCCGTCCGGTCATTCGTCACGGATCAGCCGGTCGGGTCGAGGGTGGTGAGTCGCTGAGTGGCCCGGGAGAGCGCCACGTACAGGGTGCGTACCCCGGCACCCGGATCCGCCCGGATCTCGCTCGGGGCGACCAGCACCACCCCGTCGTACTCCATGCCCTTGGCCTCCAGGCTGGTCACCACCTGCAGCCGCGGAGCGTCGAGCGCGGTGAGCCAGCCGGCGACCTCGTCGCGGCGGGGGACCGGGGTGATCACCCCGACCGTGCCCTCCACCTCGGCCAGCAGGCCGGCCGCCGCCTCCACGGTGGCGGTCTCCAACCCCGTCGGGGGCACCACCAGCTCGACCGGATCGACCCCGGTGGAGCGGACGGCGGTCGGCAGCGGCAGGTCAGGGTAGAGCCGGCGGATCTCCGCCGCCGCCACCGCGAAGATCTCCGACGAGTTGCGGTAGTTGGTGGTGAGCGTGAAGTCGTGTCGCTTGCGCCGGCCCAGCGCCTGGTCGCGGGCCCGGTTCAGCTCCTCCGGATCGCCGGTCCACGCGGTCTGCGCGGGGTCACCCACCACCGTCCAGGACGCCAGGTGGCCACGCCGACCGACCATCCGCCACTGCATCGGCGAGACGTCCTGTGCCTCGTCCACCACCACGTGCGCGTAGTCCCGGTAATCCTCCGGACGCTCCCGGGCCGCCGCCCGGGCCGCCCGCTGGCGCTCGCCGAGGGTGCTCAGCTCGCGTACACCGCCAGCCAGCTGGAACGGATCGCGCCGAGCCCGGGCCGGCTTTGCCGGCTTGCCGAGCAGCGCGTCCAACTCGTCCAACAACGCGATGTCGGCAATGGTCAGCCCGTCGGTGTCCAGGCTCCGGTACGCGGCGCTGAGCAGCCGGATCTCCGCGCTGGAGAGGATCCCGCTCGCGTACCGGCGCAGCCGATCCGGTCGGGCCAGCCAGCCGAGCACGTGGCGAGGGTGCAGCCGCGGCCACCACGCCTTGAGGAACTCCCGGAACTCGGCCCGCTCGGCGATCTCGCCCTCGAAGGTCCGCTGCTCCGGCAGTCTGATGCCCACCTCCCGGGCCTGCGCCCAGAGCGCGGCGAACACCCCGTCGAAGCCGGCCCGGCGCACCTCGTTGCGTCGAGCGCCCCGGTGCAGCACGCGATCCCGGATCCGGTCCAATTCGGCCCGGTCCAACCGCAGCAACGTGCCCCGGTAGAGCAGCCGCAACTCACCCGGACCGCCCGGCACCGCGTCGCGGGCCGCACGCTCCAGCACCCGGCGCATCCGCAGCGAGCCCTTCACCGCCGCGACCTCGGGCGGGTCGGGGCGGGTGGCGGTCATCCCCGGAAAGAGGGTGCCCAGCGAGTGCAGGGTCGCGGTGTCCTCACCGAGCGACGGCAGCACCGAGGCGATGTACTCGACGAAGACCGACGACGGGCCGACCACCAGGATGCCGCCGCCCGCGTACCGGCTGCGTTCGGAATAGAGCAGGAACGCGGCCCGGTGCAGGGCGACCGCGGTCTTGCCGGTGCCCGGGCCGCCCGCGACGATCGTCACCCCGGAGCCGGGCGAGCGGATCGCGTCGTCCTGCTCCCGCTGGATCGTCGCCACGATGTCCCGCATGCCCCGGCCGGTGGCCTTGGACAGGGTGGCCAGCAACGCACCGTCACCGACGACCGTCATCCCCTCCGGGGCGGCGGTCGGGTCGAGCAGATCGTCCTCGATCCGGGTGACCCGCTCGGCACGGGACTGGATCGTGCGGCGACGCACCACGTCCAGCGGCTGCGCCGGGGTCGCCTGGTAGAAGGCGGCGGCGGCCGGCGCCCGCCAGTCGACGACCAGCGTGGTGGCGTCCTCGTCCCGGATGCCGAGTCGCCCGACGTGCAGCACCTGACGGTCGCGCAGGTCCAGCCGGCCGAAGACCAACCCCTCGTACTCGGCGTCCAGGGTGTGCCGCCGCTGCGCGGCGTGGAAGACCATCGCGTCACGCTCGACCAGCGCGCCGAACGTGCCTACCCGGGCCATCCGGTAGCCGTCACGCTCGGCGCGGACCGCCGAGCGCCGCAGTTCGGCCAGTCGTGCGTACACCCGGTCGAGGTGTCGTTGCTCGACGGCAATCTCCTGCTCCAGGCCGGTCTGGTCGGTCAACGCACGCTCCTTCGAAGGTCGCCGGCAGGCGGCGGGAACCGCGCGAGCCAACCGCAGAAGGGTACGGCCCCCGGCGCAGCCCGCGCCGCCCGAGGTGCGCGAACGTGGTCAGGCACCCGTCTCGGCGGGGGCCGGCGTGCCGCAGATTCGGGGCTGCGGTTCGGCGAGCACCCGGCTCAGGACACCGGTGAGCGCGGCGTTGACCACGTCCGGGCGCTCCAACATCAGCATGTGCCCGGCACCCGGGCAGACGGTCAGCTCGGTGGCCGGCAGGGCCGCCGCGATCGACTCGGCGCACGGCGGTGGGGTCAGCCGGTCCCGGTCGCCGACCAGGGCTGCGGCCGGCAGGTGGGCCAACGCGGCGAGGGTGTCCAATCGGTGCTGAGTGCCGATGGAGGCCCGGAACCCGCCGATCGACCGCAGCGAGGCACGAGCCACCGCCGACGTCACCAGGCGGATGTCGGCCGGCTCGCAGCGGTCACCGAAGAGCATCCACCGCAGGCTCGGCTGCAGCGCCTTCAGCAGTGCTCGCGGCGCTCGCCACGAGCCGCACCGGGCCAGCACTCCGGCGCCGGTCGTCTCGGCCAGCCGGATCAGCCGGGCGATCCGCGGCGAGAGCCCGTAGACGGTGTGCGTGTGCCCCTCGGCGGTGGTCGAGACGAAGACCAGCCCGGCCGTACGGGCGGCGAAGTGCGCGGGGTGGCGGTGGGCGTACTCCATGATCGTCATGCCGCCCATCGAGTGCCCGACCAGGACCAGCGGCCCGGTCGGCGCCACCGTGTCGATCACCGTGGCCAGGTCGTCGCCGAGCTGGGCCAGGGTGGCCGTGGGCAGCGCCATGCAGCTCGACCGGCCGTGCCCCCGCGCGTCGTAGGTGACCACCCGCACCGCCCCACCGTCGGGTGCCGTGGTGAGCGCGTCGACCTGCCGGTGCCAGGCGCGCCCATCCAGCGTCCAGCCGTGCAGCAGGATGGCGGTGACCGGGGCGTCCGCCGGCCCCGTCGCCTCGACGTTGAGCCGCACGCCGTCCGGCAGACCGACCTCGAACCGCTCCGGCATCGCCACCTCCCCAGGGCCGCCCCGGCACCACGAGCACCGGGATACCCGGTGGTAACACCCGGCTACCCGTCATGACAGCACGCCAATCGCGCCGTGGCTAACATTCCCGACCTCGCCCGTGGTTGCCGGTGTCGCGCCAAGCTGAACGGCATGGGGTCGTCGGGAGCGCCCATGGGCGACACGTCGGGGCAGGGGCGGCAGGCCGGCGGCACACCCCGCGCCGCTCTGGCCGACCTGCTCGCCGGTAATCGGCGGTTCGTCAGCGGCCAGCCGGTGCACGGGCACGACGTCACGGCCGCCGCGGCCGCCGCCTCCGGCGACCAGCAGCCGTACGCCGTGGTGCTCGGCTGCATCGACTCGCGGGTCCCGCTGGAGGCGATCTTCGACCAGACCTTCGGCGCGATCTGCGTGATCCGTACCGGTGGGCACGTGCTCGATCGCGCGGTGTGCGGGTCGATCGAGTACGTGGTCGGTCAGCTCGGCGTACCGCTGGTGATGGTCCTCGGTCACGAGCGGTGCGGCGCGGTGGGCGCCACCGTGGACGCGCTGCGCACCGGGGAGCGGCCTGGCGGCTCGCTGGCGCACCTGGTGGACGAGATCGCTCCGGCGGTGACCGAGGTGGGCCTCGACGACCCGGCGGTGCAGCCGCTCGCGATCCGCCGGCACGTCCGGCGGACCGTGCGCACCCTGCGCGAGGACGACCTGTTGGCCGGCCCGGTCGCCGCCGGTCGGGTGGCCGTGGTCGGCGGCCTCTACGACCTGGCCACCGGCGAGGTCGCCCTGCTCGACCCGGGCTGAGCCCGCCCTGCTCGGCGCAGGCTGAGCCTGCTCGCTCCCGGGCTGAGCCCGCCCGGGACGCGAAACCGCCCGCCGGGAACTCCCGGCGGGCGGTTTGGTTGGTGCGGTGGGGAAGGGCTCAGCCCTCGAAGACGCCGGCCGCGACCAGGCGCTTCTCGGTGGCCTCCCAGCCGTCACCCGGGTGGGTGGCAGCCAGGTTGTTGATCTCCGCCCGAATCTTGGCGGCGTGGCCGGCGGCGGCCAGCACGCGGATCTCCTCGACGAAGGCGTCGGAGTCCGTGCGCAGGTGCGCGGTCTTGCCGTTGGTCAGGTTCCGCACGTAGGCGTGCTTGCCGCCGTTGAGCGGGATGAGGTACTTGAACTCGCCCAGCACGCTGAGGGCGCCACCCTGGCCAGCCTGGCCGGCCCGGACGGACGCGCGCGCGGTCTTAGAGGTGTTGCTCGCCACGGAGGTACTCCTTGCAAGACGTACGGGAGGACTGGACGTCCGGGGGCTGTGTGCGGGCCGCACTGCACTCGGCTCGCGAAGGTGTAACGCGGCATAAGCCGCCGGTGGAACTGTACAGGACCACGACATCATGCTGGTCGTCGCGGTGTCCTGAGAGGCAACGGCGGCCACCCGTCCGGCTATTCCACCCGGCGTTTTTTCCGATTCCCTGGCGCACCATGCGTCACAGGAGTCATCATGTGTTGCAGCAGCCACCTGGGTGGACGAGGTCGTAGGGGAAGACGCACCTCGCTCTCCGGGAGGTCATCGTGCCAACGCGTGGCGTCGTATACGTCCACTCGACCCCACTCGCCGTGTGCTCGCACGTCGAGTGGGCGATCGCGCGCGTCCTAGCCGCGCCGGTCAACCTGCAGTGGACGGCTCAGCCCGTCGACCCCGGCGCACGCCGGGCCGAGTGCGGGTGGACCGGTCGTCCGGGGACGGGCGCCGAGCTGGCTGCTGCCCTACGGCAGTGGCCCATGATCCGTTTCGAGGTCACCGAGGAGCCGAGTCCCGGTGCCGACGGCGAGCGTTTCATGTACGTTCCGGCGCGTGGTCTGTTCCGGGCCACCGTCGGCGTGGCCGGCGACATCCAGCTCGGCGAAGACCGACTGCGGGCGCTGATGGCCGCCTCCCGGGCTCCGGAGGCGCTGGCCCACGCGCTGGACAAGGCGCTGGGCACCGCGTGGGACGCTGATCTGGAGCCGTACCGGTACGCCGGCGACGGTGCTCCGGTGACCTTGCTCACCCGGGTCGGTTGACCCGAGCGCGTGCGAGTCGGGCCACCTGCGCGCACGCCGCTGTGGGGGTGTGCGGGCGGTAAGGTCAAGTTGCCCCGATAAGGGGGAACTGGTGGGATAGGCGGCGTGTCGAATCGCCCGTGGCGCGCTTGCGTCGCTGCCGCCACCCTGACCGTCCTGCTCGTCTCCGGCTGCTCGGGTGCCCCGGACCGCCCCGCCCCGACGCCCGGTCCGACCGGCACCTCCGCCGGCCCCAGCGCCCCCGCCACACCGGTGGCCGGCGACCCGGCCGCCCGTGCCGCCGCGCTCGTCGCCACGCTGTCCGACGAAGACCTGGTCGGCCAGGTGCTGATGCCGTACGCGTACGGCGACTCGGCGACGAAGGTCTCCGCCGGCTCGGTCGCCGGTAACCAGGCCCTCGCCGGGGTCGACACCCCCGCCGACATGATCGCCAAGTACCGGCTGGGTGGCCTGATCCTGGTCGGTTTCAGCGCCGACGACCCGACCAAGGGCAACCAGGAGACCACGAACGTCGACAACCCGAAGCAGGTGCACGAGCTCACCACCGGGCTGCGTGCCGCCGCCGGTCGGCTCGCCGCCGGCCCCGCGCCGCTGCTGATCGGCACCGACCAGGAGTACGGCGTCGTCACCCGGGTGACCGACGGCGTCACCGTGCTGCCCAGCGCCCTCGCGGCGGGCGCCGCCGGTGACCCGAAGCTCACCGAGGCCGCCTGGCACGCCGCAGGCTCCGAGCTGGCCGCGATGGGCATCAACGTCGACTTCGCCCCGGTGGCCGATGTGCTGGCCACCCGCAGCACCGTGATCGGCTCCCGTTCGTACGGCGCCGACCCGAAGCAGGCCGCCGTGCAGGTGGGCGGGGCCGTCCGTGGGCTGCAGGCGGCGGGAGTCGCGGCCACCCTGAAGCACTTTCCCGGGCACGGCCACAGCGCCGACGACTCGCACCAGGATCTGCCGGTGCTCACCCAGTCCGCCGCAACGTTGCAGAGCGGCGCCTGGCCGCCGTTCACCGCGGGGATCGACGCCGGGGCGATGGCCGTGATGTCCGGGCACCTGGACGCGCGCGCGATCGATCCGGGAACGCCGGCGACCTTCTCGCACAAGCTGCTCACCGACGTGCTGCGGGGCCAGCTCGGCTTCAAGGGCGTGGTGATCACCGACGGGATGAACATGCCGCCCGCGAAGCGCTGGGCACCCGGCGAGGCGGCGGTCCGAGCGTTGAACGCCGGTAACGACCTCATCCTGATGACCCCGAACGTCGGTCAGGCGTACGACGGGTTGCTCGCCGCGCTGCGCGGCGGGTCACTGCCCCGGACCCGGCTGGTCGAGGCGGTCACCCGGGTGCTGACCATGAAGTTCCGGCTCGCGGAGCTTCCCGCCGCGCAGATGTCCACGCTCGCCACCCCGGAGCACCGGGCGGCGGCCGACGCGCTGGCCGCCGCCGCCGTCACCGTGCTGCGGGGTGCCTGCGGGGGCGCGGTGCGGGGGCCGGTCACCGTCACCTCGTCCAGTGGTCGGGACGGCACCCGGGCCACGCTCACCGCCGCGCTGACCGCCGCCGGGGTGCAGGTCAAGGCCAGCGGTGGCACGATCGTGCACCTGGTGGGCTACGGCGACGGTGCCAAGGACCTGAGCCCCGACGCGGCGGTCACGGTCGCCATGGACACCCCGTACGTGCTGGCAGACGCGAAGTCGCCGACGCTGCTGGCCACCTACTCCTCCAGCCGGGCGTCGATGACGGCACTGGCCGCCGTGCTGGCCGGCAAGGCCCGGCCGGGCGGCCGGTCCCCGGTGGCCGTGCCCGGCCTGCCGGCCACCACCTGCGGCACCAGCTGACTCCGAGCGGAGTACGAGTGTCCACGGGCGCCAACCGCTGTTGGGCGATCTTCGGTCGGCCTACCGAAGCCGTGCGGCCCTCCGACGTCAATCGGGTTCGCGTTCACGTCGACCAGAAATCGGGTCGCCCCGCCCCCGGTCAATCTGACAACCTCCCGGGATGGGAGCGGCAGAGGGATTCCGGTACGTGGTGCGGGCGGATGGCACGGTGGTGATCACGCACCACGGCCGGGTGGCCGGCACGCTGCGGGGTGGCCGGGCAGCGGAGTTCCTCGCCGAGGTCGATGACGACCCGCAGTTGGTGATGGCCCGCTGGACCGGCAACTACCGCCACGGCAACGAGCGCACCGCGAAACGGCACCCCCGCAACCGAGGTTGAAACCGGAAGGGTCCCCACTCGTCGCCAGGCGAGGAGTGGGGACCCTTCCGAACTTCTGGAGCGAGCTCTTGCCGTGTGCGGCGGCCAGCGCCTGGGGGGTCCTTTCGACGAGTCCTTCGCAGGGCCTCAGGGCCGCGCGAAGACGAGCGCCACGTTGTGGCCGCCGAAGCCGAACGCGTTGTTCAATGCGGCGGGGATGTCCATGTGGCGCGCCTTGTGTGCCGCGACATCCAGCGTGAGGCCGGGCTCCGGGTCGTCGAGGTTGATCGTCGGAGGGACGACACTGTCGCGGATGGCCAGGATGGTGGCGATCGACTCCAGCGCGCCGGCCGCACCGAGCAGGTGACCGGTCATCGACTTGGTCGCGGACAGCACCGGGTGGTCGCCGAGCGCCTTGTGCAGCCCGCCGATCTCCAGCATGTCACCGACCGGCGTCGAGGTGGCGTGCGCGTTGACGTGCACGATGTCCCGCTTGGCCACACCCGCGTCCGCGATCGCCTTGGCGATGGCCCGGATGGCGCCCTCGCCCTCAGCGTGCGGCTGCACGATGTCGTACGCGTCCGAGGTGATGCCGGCCCCGGCGAGCCGCGCGTACACCCGGGCGCCCCGGGCTGCGGCATGCTCGGCCCGCTCCAGCACCAGGATGCCGGCGCCCTCGCCGAGGACGAAGCCGTCCCGGCCCCGGTCCCACGGGCGGGAGGCGCGCTCCGGCTCGTCGTTGCGGGTCGACATGGCCCGCATCGAGCTGAAGCCGGCGATCGGCAGCGGGTGGATGACCGCCTCGGTGCCACCGGCCACCACCACGTCGGCCCGACCGGAGCGGATGATGTCCAGGCCCAGAGCGATCGCCTCGGCACCGGTGGCGCAGGCGCTGGCCATCGAGTGCACGCCGGCCTTGGCGCCCAGCTCCAGCCCGACCCAGGCGGCCGGACCGTTCGGCATCAGCATCGGGATGGTGTGCGGGGAGACCCGCCGCGGCCCGGACGCTTCGAGGATGTCGTCCTGGGCGAGCAGGGTGGTGGCACCGCCGATGCCGGAGCCGACGCTGACGGCCAGCCGTTCCCCGTCAAGGTCGGAGCCGGCGAGGCCGGCATCCGCCCAGGCCTGCTGCGCCGCGATGATCGCGATCGCCTCGGAACGGTCCAGGCGGCGCAGTCGGACCCGGTCCAGCACCTCGGACGGCTCCACGGCCAACTGGGCGGCGATCCGGACCGGCAGTTGCGCGGCCCACTCCTGGGTGAGGGCACTCACCCCGGAGCGGCCGGCGAGCATGGCGTCCCAGGTCGACGCGACGTCCCCGCCAAGCGGGGTCGTCGCGCCGAGCCCGGTGACGACGACGTCGGGACGACTCATGATCAGGACTGCGCCGCGATGTAGCTGACAGCGTCGCCAACGGTCTTGAGGTTCTGCACCTCGTTGTCCGGGATCTTGACGCCGAACTTCTCCTCGGCAGCCACCACGACCTCCACCATGGAGAGCGAGTCGACATCGAGGTCGTCGGTGAAGGACTTCCCCTCGGCCACGTCGTCCGGGTTCACCCCGGCAACCTCTTCGAGGATCTCGGCGAGGCCGGTGGTGATCTCGTCACGGGTCATTGCGGTTGGTTCCTTTCATCGGGGTTGTCCGACGGCCGGCGTCGCCGGCCGCCACTCCTCGACGCGTATGCGCCCGAGGTTGGTCTTCAGGGGCAGCGGACGACCTGACCGGCGTAGGTCAGGCCACCGCCGAAGCCGAACAGCAGCACCGGCGCGCCCGAGGGCACCTCCCGGCGCTCGACCAGCTTGGACAGGGCCAGCGGCACGCTCGCGGCAGAGGTGTTGCCGGACTCGACGATGTCCTTCGCGATGATCGCGTTGGGGATGTTGAGCCGCTTGGCGATGCCGTCGATGATGCGGGCGTTGGCCTGGTGCGGCACGAACGCGGCCAGCTCCGACGGGTCGACCCCGGCCCGCTCGCAGGCCTGCAGGGCGAGCGGCGCCAGCTCGGTGGTGGCCCAGCGGAACACCGCCTGCCCCTCCTGCTGGACGTACGGGCGCCAGCCCTCGATGCGCACGGCGTCGCTCTTCTCCGGCACCGAACCCCAGACCACCGGGCCGATCCCGGCCGGCTCGTCGTCGGCGGTGGCGCTGACCACCGCCGCGCCGGCGCCGTCGGCGAAGATGATGCAGGTGGAGCGGTCGGTCCAGTCGGTGAAGTCGGAGAGCTTCTCCGCGCCGATGACGATCGCGTTGCGCGACGCCCCGGCCCGGATGGCGTGGTCGACGGTGCCCAGCGCGTACGCGAAGCCCGAGCAGGCGGTGTTCACGTCGTACGCGCCCGGCGCGGTGATGCCCAGCTTGGCGGCGACCCGGCAGGCCACGTTGGGGCTGCGGTCGATCGACGTGCACGTGGCGACCACGACCAGGTCGATGTCGGCGGCGGTCAGGCCCGAGTTGGCCAGGGCCTTGCCGGCGGCGGCAGCGGCCATGTCAGCCACCGTCTCGGTGTCGGCGATCCGCCGGCTGACGATGCCGACCCGGTCGCGGATCCACTCGTCGTTGGTGTCGACGAGCTGGGCGATGTCGTCGTTGGTCACCACCCGGGAGGGCTGGTAGTGCCCCATCGAGACGATGCGACTGCCAGTCATGAACGACCTCCGATACGGGCGATCAGGTCCCGTGCGGCCGGCAGGTCGTCCGGGGTGTTCAGGGTGACGATCTCCGGCGCGCCCTCGCCCTTGAGGTCCCGCTTGACCAGCCCGGCGAGAGTGCCGGCCGGTGGCAGTTCGATCACGCCGGTGACCCCGAGGTCGGCCAGCGTACGCATGCACAGGTCCCAGCGCACCGGGGCGGTGACCTGGCGGACCAGGCGCCGCACCATCTCCGGACCGTTGTCGACCGCGGTGCCGTCGAGGTTCGACAGCAGGGTCCGGGCCGGGTCGGCGGGGGTGATCCCGGCGGCGACCGCGGCGAGCGCGGTCTCGGCCGGGGCCATGTACGGGGTGTGGAACGCGCCAGCCACCTGGAGTCGGATGACCCGGGTCCGGGCGGACGGCTCGGCGGCGAGCTTGTCGAGCCCGTCCAGCGCGCCTGCGGCGACGATCTGCCCGGCGCCGTTGCGGTTGGCCGGGTACAGCCCGTGCGCCTCGATCGCGGCGAGCACCTCGTCGGGGTCGCCGCCGAGCATCGCGGCCATCCCGGTCGGCTCCAGCGCGCACGCGGCGGCCATCTCCCGGCCGCGTACGCCGGCGAGGGTGATCGCGGCTTCGGCCGTCAGCACACCGGCCAGGGCGGCGGCGCCCAGCTCGCCGACGCTGTGCCCGGCGGTGAGCGTGACGCCGTCCAGCGGCAGGTGCTCGGCCGCGAGCAAGGCCGCGGCGACCAGCAGCGGCTGGGTGCGGGCGGTGTCCTTGATTTCGTCGGCGTCGGCGGCGGTGCCCAGGTGCATCAGGTCGACCCCGGCCAGCGCCGACCACTCGCGCAGTCGCGCCTCGGTGCCGGTCAGGTCGAGCCATGGGGTCAGGAAGCCGGGTTTCTGAGAACCCTGGCCGGGACTAAGTACGGCGAGCACGCCTATGACTCTCCCGGATACGGGCGGGTAACGCTGTGCCGCCTCCGACCAAACCACACTAGGACGTTTAGAGGTTTCCTACAAAGATCGGCGAGGATCATCCTCGTTTTGGGCGGTTTTCCGGGTCGCCGGGGTCATTGTCTGAGTCGGGACAGGCGAGGTGAGCGGGGCGACCGGATCCAACCGACCCACCGTCAGCGCGACCTGAAGGGCGAACGCGTCCCGGGGCGACAGCGGCGAGAAGCCGGTCACCTCGGCGATCCGCCGAAGCCGGTAACGCACCGTGTTCGGGTGGACGAACAACGCGCGGGCGGCGCTCTCCAGTGTGCCGCCGGCAGCCAGGAAGGCGTCCAGGGTCGCCAACAGTTCGCCACCGGCGCGCACCAGGGTCGCGTACACGTCGTGCCGCAGCCGTCGACGAGCCTCCGCGTCGCCGGCGAGGGCCCGCTCGGGCAACAGGTCGGCGGCCGGCACCGGACGGGGGGCACTGGGCCAGGCCGGCGCCGCCCGGAAGCCGGACAGCGCGGCCCGCGCCGACTCGGTCGCCTCGTCCAGACTGGGTACGGCCGGACCGACCACCACCGGCCCGTCGCCGAACGCGCTCAGCAGCTTGGCGGTGGCGGTCAACGGGTCCGCCGCACCGCCCAACACGATGACCAACCGGTCGCCGTGCACCCCGCCGATCACCTCCACACCGATCCGGCGGGCCTGCCGGTAGACCACGTGCAGCACCGCGGAGACCTCCCCACCGGGGGAGCGGCCGACCGCCACCGCCACCGGCGGCGCGTCCGCCCAACCGAGCGCTGCGGCCCGACTGGCCAGCACATCCGGAGAGTCACCGCGCAACAGCGCGTCGACCAGCAGGGCCTGCAACCGGGCGTCCCAGGCGCCGCGAGACTCGGCCGCCCGCGCGTACACCCGGGCGGCGGCAAAGGCGATCTCCCGGGAGAAGCGCAGCACCGCTTCGCGCAGTTGCTGCTCCTCGCCCTCGGCGGCCAGTTGCGACACCTGCTCCTCGACCACGTCGATGGTCACCTTGATCAACGCCACGGTCTGCTGGAGGGTGATCGACCGGGCCAGCGCCTGCGGGGCGGCGGCGAAGACCTCGTCCGAGACTTCCTGGGTGCTGTCCGCCGTGCCGCCGCCCTCGCGCAACCACTGCACCAACGACCGGGCGCCCGCCTGGGCCACCAGCATCACCCAGGAGCGCTGATCGGCCGGCAACGCCCGGAACCACGGCAGCGTCTCGTCCATCCGGGCCACGCTGGAGGTGGCCAACGCCCCCGCCGAACGCTCGATCCGGCGCAGCGTGGCCGCCAGCTCCCCACCGCCCGGCGTACTCACCGCCCTAGCCTGACACGTGGTGAGCAGGCCATCCACGTCGGCACCGACCCCGGGCGGGCTCGCAGCCGCCCCGAGCGGCTCGGCCGGGCCGGACCGACACGGGAATTCGCCGGCCGGCTCAGGGTTGCGGGGGAGTCGGCAGCCCCAACTCCTGGGCCAGGATCGCGGCCTGCACCCGGCTGCGCAGGTCCAACTTCGCCAGGATCCGGCTCACGTGTGTCTTGGTGGTGCTCTCCGCCAGCACCAACCGGTCGGCGATCTGCTGGTTGGACAGGCCCAGGCCGAGGCAGGCCAGCACGTCCTGCTCGCGCGGGGTGAGGGTGCCCAGGGCGGCCCGGGTGTCCGCCGACGCGCCCGGCGCCGTGGCCGCGAAGGCGGCGATCAACCGGCGGGTCACCGCAGGGGCGATGAATCCGTCGCCGCGCGCCACCGTACGCACCGCCGTCACCAGGCCATCGGCATCGGTGTCCTTGAGCAGGAACCCGGCCGCGCCGGCGCGCAACGCGCCGAAGACGTACTCGTCGAGGTCGAAGGTGGTGAGCACCAGTACGTCGGCGAGCCCATCGGTGACGATCGCCCGGGTCGCGGAGATCCCGTCCCGGTGGGGCATCCGGACGTCCAGCACCGCCACGTCCGGGCGCAACTCCCGACACAGCCGCACCGCCTCGTCGCCGTCGGCCGCCTCGCCGACCACGTCGACACCCGGAGCGCCGCCCAGGATCAGGGCCAGCCCGGCCCGTACCGCCGGCTGGTCGTCCGCGAGGACCACCCGTACCGTCGCCGTGGCCGCGTCGCCCGGTGACCGCGCCGGCCTGGTCACCCGACCTCCCCGGTGGGCAACGCGGCCCGGACCTGCCAGCGGCCGTCCCGCGGCCCGGCGGTGAACCGGCCGGCCAGCAGCGTGGCCCGTTCCCGCATCCCGATCAGCCCCGCCCCGGCGCCCGGCACCCCGGCAACGCCCCGGCGCACCGGATTCTCCACCGTCACCACCACCTCCGCCGGCCGGTACGCGATCGTCAGCTCCGCCTCACCCGTGCCGTGCTTGAGCGCGTTGGTCAGCGACTCCTGCACGATCCGGTATGCGGCGAGGTCCACTCCCACCGGCAGCGGCCCCGGCGCCCCATCGGTGCGGACCCGCACCGCGAGGCCGGCGGCCTGGATCCGCTCGACCAACCCGTCCGCCTCGGCGAGCCGCGCGGTGACCGCCTCCGGCTCGCCTGCCAGGGCCCGCCCACCGCCGGTCCCCGGCTCGCGCAACAACTCGATCATCTGACGCATCTCCGCCAGGCCCTGCACGCTGCTCTCCCGGATCACCCGCAACGCCGAGGAGACCTGGTCGCGATCCAGCCCGGACACGGACAGCACGGCGGTGGCGTGGATGGCGACCGCGCTGAGGTGGTTGGCGACCACGTCGTGCAACTCCCGGGCCATCCGGGCCCGTTCGGCGCTGACCGCCTGCCAGCGGTCCAACTCGACCAGCCGGGCGGTCTGCTCGGCCCGCGCCCGCTCGGCCGCGGCCTGGTCGCGGTACTGCCGGACGCTGATGCCGGTCAGGACCGGCAGCAACCCGACGAGCACCACCGGCACCCCGACGGCGACCCCACGCCACTCGCCGAAGACGAGCACGCCGACAGCCGCACCGATCAGGCTCAGGCCGATGGTCACCCGCAGCAACCACCGCCACAGCCGTGGCGGGCCGTACACGCAGGCGTCGTAGAGCACCTGGGTGTAGATCAGGATCGTCCCCAGCGAACCGCCGAGCGCGGTGTCCACGACGAGCGCCGCGGTGCCGGTGGCCAGGCTGGTGCGGGGAGCGATCCTGCGCAGGCCCACCGCCACGCACATCGCCAGCAGCGGGGGCAGGAACAGCGCCGACGGCACGTCCGGGTGCGGATGGATCTGCGGTTGCCAACCCAGGGCGTGCAGCACCAGGCCGCCGACGAGTGACGCGCCGGCGAGCGCGAGGTCGCGGCCCAGGGTGCCGGAGTTGAGCCACGGTCGCGGTCGCATGCCCACGATCCCACCACAGCCGCCGACCCTCGGACACCGACCGGAGGAGGAGGCCGACGGCACCGACATGCGCCGAAAGGGGTACGCGCATCGTGCCCGCGCCGAGCGACAATGATCATCATGACTGATCTGGGAACGATGGCCGCGCTGGCTCGTGAGATCGACGCGACCTGCCGGCTGACCGGCACGTTCGTGCTCCGTTCCGGCAGGACCGCCGACGAGTACTTCGACAAGTACCGCTTCGAGGCGGATCCCCGCCTGCTGGACCGGGTCGCCGCCCAGTTGGTGCACCTGGTCCCGACGGACACCGAGGTGCTGGCCGGGTTGGAGATGGGCGGGATCCCGGTGGTGACCGCGCTCGGCCGGCACACCGGGCTGCCCTGCGCCTTCGTCCGCAAGACCGCGAAGCCGTACGGGACGGCCCGGCTGGCCGAGGGGGCGGAGCTGGCCGGGCGGCGAGTGCTGGTGGTCGAGGACGTCGTCACCTCCGGCGGCCAGGTGGTCATCTCCACCGGCCAGCTACGCGAACTCGGTGCCCGGGTGGAGCACGCCCTCTGCGTCATCGACCGCGTCGAGGGAGGGGCGGAGGCGCTCGCCGCTCACGGCGTGGCGCTGCGGGCGCTCCTGCGCCGGGCGGACCTGGAGGCGCACCGCACCCGCTGACCGCCGGTCCGCCCGGCTGCGGCCGCTCCAGATGAACGGCGCGGAAAGAAGCTGTGAACTGCGCTACCAGATCCCGCGCTCACCGTCGTCGTCGTGGACTGGCCGGTGCCGACCCCAGGTACGCTGCGCGCGGCCCGTCGGTCCCGGCCAGTACGGTGACAGGGCACGTCGGGGGGAGCACCCGCGGGTGAGGCGAGCGTGAGGAGACCGGGGATGGCGCACGGGGAGGCCGAGCACGGCTGCGCCCAGGGCGAGCCCAACCGGCCGGGGCACGACCCACAGGCGGCGGGCAAGCACCGCCGGCCGGTCGGCGGCACGCCATCGCACCCGGCGGAGCCCCTCGCCGGCCGGGCCGAGGACGAGACCCTGCTCCCGCGCCAGCGCTCCGGCGAGCCCAACGCCCTCGCCGAGCCCGACACAGACGTCCCCGCTGGTTGCCTTAGCGAACTTTCCGGCTGGGCCGGGGCACATCGGCACGGCCCCGTTCGACCGCGTCCGCGGGCGACCCGTCGGGAGCGCCCACCGCGCCGCTGGTGCTGACCACCGACGCTTGGGAGAGCGATCCGCGAGGGCTGTCTGGCCGCTGACGCCCACCGCCGACGCCGAGCAGGTCAGCGGGTGCGGCGGCGGATCAGCAGGGCGATCCCGGCGAGGCCGACCGTGATGGTGAGCATCACCCCGACATTGAGCAGCAGCAGGTGCTGCAGGTCGCCAAGGGCCTCGTCGAGATCCTTCGCGGGGTCGAGCGTGTCCTCCGGGAGCACCCGCTCGCCGCCGCCCACGCCGCCGCTGACCGTGTCGAACTGCCGCTCCAGTGGCACACCGGCGGTGCGCAGGGTCTCGGACATGCTGAGCCGGCCCAGGAACCAACCGGCACTGGTCTTGCGGGCGTCCGGCTGCTTCGCGGGCCGGAAGACCCGCGGACCACCGACAGCCTTGGGATAGAGGTCGTACGTCTGCTTCGGCGTCTCGCCGGCGAGCACCACGATCGTGTACTTCGGACCGAGGTCGGCTGGCTTGGGGCCGGTCGACATGCCGGTACGAGCGAGGAAGTTGACCTGCTCGATGACCGCAGTGACGTGAGCGGGCTGCTTGTCCGCGCGTAACCGCAGCGGCTCGGACAACCCCACGCCCGTGATGTCCACCCCGGCCGGTGCCGGGTTCGGCGCCGCCCATGCCGGGCCGGCGGTGCCGAGCGACAGCAGCGCCGTCGCCAGCGTGCCCGCCAGCACGGCGGCCAACCGCCTCATCTGTCGGACCATCCCGCCTCCTCGCCCCGTTCGATGGATGGCTTCGCTGTGACGCCTGGACCGGTTTGCCGGTGCGGCGCCGACCGGATGGCCGAGGCCTACTCCTACAGACTCCGCAGAACGTCGATGAGTTGCAGCTTGTGGAACAGTAATTGGAACTATCTGCGATCTCTGCTCAACTAATGAGGAGCCGTTTGATCAGCGGGCGGATCGTACCCTTACGGAGGGGTTCATGGTGGGCAGGGTCGCACGTGCTGCGCGAGTTGTGCCAGTGGTGCTCGGCGTGGCGTTCGGTGTGTCGTTTCTGGTGCCTGCGACACCGGCCGCCGCGCACAACTCGCTGACCGGCAGCGATCCGCGCGACGGCGCCCGGGTGGCGAAGGCGCCCGCCCGGATCGAGCTGCGGTTCCTGGCCAGGCCAGCACCCGCTACAACGAAGATCACAATAACCGGACCGGACAATGTGGTCGCTGGCGGCCCACCGGCCTTCGATGGCAGCCGCGTGCGTGTGCCGTTCAAGCCGGGTGCCGCTGGGCTCTACATCGTCGGCTACCAGCTCGCGTCCAGCGACGGGCACCCGGTGAAGGGCGAGGTGCGGTTCACCCTCACGACCGGCACCGCCGCCGACCCGTCCGCCTCGCCGTCGATCACTGACGGCTCCGCCCCGACCGCCGGTGGCTCCGCCCCGACCGCGGCGGTGGGTCCGACCGCGAACGCGGCGTCGTCGGTGACGCCGGCCGCCACCGCGACCGCTGGTGCGACTCCGACGGGCAGCCCGGTGCCGGTGGCGCAGGAGAGCAGCCAGTTGCGCGGCTGGCTGTGGACGATCGCGGCGGCTCTGCTGGTGGGCGCGCTCGTCGTCGGGTTGCAGCGGCGGCACCGAGCCCGACGCCGCTGAGCGGCCGGGCACCAGGCTGGCCGGCGACCGGCCGCCGAGACGGCGCGGGAGTCGGTTCGGAGATCAGACCAGGCGGAGTCGGGCGGCGCGCATCCGGGTCAGGGTGCGCTCGCGACCGAGCACCTCCAGCGACTCGAACAACGGCAGGCCCACGGTGCGGCCGGTGACCGCGACCCGGACCGGCGCCTGCGTCTTGCCGAGCTTGAGACCACGCTCGGCGCCGACCGCCTCCAGCGTCGACTTCAGCGAGTCGGCATCCCAGGACTCCAGCGCGTCGAACGCCGCGATGGCGGAGTCCAGCAGCTCGGCCGAGCCGTCCTTCATCGTCTTGGCCCAGGCGGCTTCGTCGATCAGCGGCGAGGCCAGGAAGAGGAAATCGACGTTCGGCACGATCTCGCTGAGCACCGTGATCCGGGTCTGGGCCAGCGGCGCCACGGCGGCGAACGCCTCGGCGTCGAACTCCTCGGGCTGCCACGGCGGCGGCGCGATCGTCCCGGTGCCGGTCAGCCATGGCTGGCAGGCGTCGACGAACTCATCCACCGGCAGCGCGCGGATGTAGTCGCCGTTGAAAGCGCGCAGCTTCTTCTCGTCGAAGAACGCGGGGGAGGGGTTGACCTCCTCCAGCCGGAACTCGTCCTCGATGACCGACCAGGGGACGATCTCGCGGTCCCCCGAGGGCGCCCAGCCGAGCAGCATCAGGTAGTTGCGCATCGCGCCGGGAAGGTAGCCCTCCTCGCGGTACGCCTCCAGCGCCACCTTGTCCCGCCGCTTGGAGAGCTTCTGCCGCTTCTCGTTGACCACCACCGGCACGTGCGCCCAGACCGGCGGCTTGACCCCGAGAGCGTCCCAGAGCAGCTGCTGCTTGGGCGTGTTGGGCAGGTGCTCCTCGGCCCGGACCACATGGGTGATCCCCATGGTCATGTCGTCGACGACGTTGGCCAGCAGGAAGACCGGCGAGCCGTCGCCCCGGGCGATGACGAAGTCCTCGATGAGTCGGTTCTCGAAGGTGGGCTCACCGCGGATCAGGTCGACCACCACGGTCGTGCCCTCGTCCGGCGTACGGAAGCGCAGTGCGTGCCCCACCCCGGGGCCGAGGTTGCGGTCGCGGTGGTAGCCGTCGTAGCCCTGGTACTGCGAGCCGGTGCGGGCCTGCACGTCCTCGCGGGTGCAGTCGCAGTAGTAGGCGCGGCCGGACTCGTAGAGGCGGGCGGCGGCGGCCCGGTGCTCGCCGGCGTTCTCCGACTGGAAGTACGGGCCCTCGTAGCTGCCCCGGGAGATGCCGATCCAGTCCAGCGCGGAGAGGATGCCCTCGGTCCACTCGGGCTTGTTGCGCGCCGCGTCGGTGTCTTCGATGCGAAGTACGAACACACCGCCCTGCTGCTTGGCGTAGATCCAGTTCTGCAGCGCCGAGCGGGCGCCGCCGACGTGGAACATACCGGTCGGGGAGGGAGCGAAGCGCACGCGAACCGTCACGTCCCCCAGCCTACGGCGACCGTCGACGGCTTTCCGCCACGGCCCCCTGACTCAGGGGACTGAGCGGATCTTGACGACCAGGGCGCTGCCGATCAGGGTGACCACGGCGGTGACCGCGTAGAGCGTGGGGTAACCGCCCAGGTACACCACGAGCGGGGCGGAGAGCGCCGGGCCGAGCACCTGCGGCGCCGAGTTGGCGATGTTGATGACGCCGAGGTCCTTGGCGCGGTCGGTGGCTCGGGGGAGCACCTGGGTGATCAACGCGGCGTCCACCGAGAGGTAGACGCCGTAGCCGGCGCCGAGCAGCAGCGCGGCGACGATCGCCATCGGCCAGACCGGCGCGACCGCGAGGAGCAGCGCCGCCACCGCCATGATCAGCCCGGACGCGATCACGTAGATCTTGCGGCGCCCCGAACGGTCCGACATCCGGCCGGCGACCACAGCGGTCAGCATCATGCCGAGCGTGTAGAGCAGGATCAGCACCAGCAGGCCACCCTCGGGATCGGGGTGGCGCACCCCGTCGGTGAGGAAGTACAGCAGGTAGAGGGTGCCCAGCGCGTTGCCGAGCTGAACCAGGAACCGGGTGATCCAGGCCCAGGCGAAATCCGGGTGCCGTCGTGGGCTGATCCACATCGAGGCCAGCAGGGCCCGCGTCCGCAGCACCGGCCGATGCGTACGCGGCAGCGGTTCGTCGGGGGTGAGCAGCGCGAACGGCAGCGACAGCAGCACAATGGCCGCCGCGATGGCCAGGTAGCCTGCGGCGTTGCCGGTGACCACTGCGGTGACCAGCACCGCGCCGAGCACCAGCCCGAGCGCCTGCGGGATGCCCACCCAACCCGAGACGCCGCCGCGCTGCGCCACCGGCACCCGATCCGGGATGGCCGCGGTGAGGCTGGCCAGCATCGCGTTGAAGCAGACCTGTGCGGCGACCCAGCCGAGGGCGACCCCGAGGATGGTCCGCTGCTGGGCCAGCAGCACCAGGGCCGCCGCGCCGAGCAGCGCCCCGCCCGCGGTCCAGACGTGCCGCCGACCGAACTCCCGGCCGGCCACCCGCAGGCAGGTCCGGTCGGAGAACGCGCCCGCCAGGGGGTTGGCGAGCACTGCGGCCAGCGCACCGAGGCCGGTGACCACCGCCAGCATGTTCTCCTTGTCGCCGGGTGCGATCAGCTCGATCTGTTGCGGCAGCAGCACCTGGATGGGCGTGAAGAACGCCATCCAGACCCCGAGGTTGGCGGCGAAGATCAACCCGATCCAGCTGCGTCGCACCGGCACGGTCGGCTCGGCGAGCGCGGCCGGCAGCGACGCCGGCGTCGGGTCGAGGGTGGTCACCGCGCCGACCGGTCCCGGGAGGCGGCGATCACGTCCCGCAGCCAGGTGTACGAGGACTTCGGCGTACGCCTCTGGGTGGCGTAGTCGACGTGGACCAGGCCGAAGCGTTTGGTGAACCCCTCGGCCCACTCCCAGTTGTCGAGCAGCGACCAGACGAAGTACCCGCGCACGTCCACCCCGTCGTCGATGGCGGCCCGGACCGCCCGCAGGTGCCCGTCGAGGTACGCGATCCGCTCCGGATCCGCCACCTGGCCGTCCGCGTCCGGTGCGTCGTCGTACGCGCAGCCGCTCTCGGTGATCTCGATGGGCGGCAGCGCGTCGCCGTACGTGTCGCGCAGCCAGCCGAGCAGCTCGTGCAGCCCGTCGGGGGCCACCGGCCAGTCGAAGGCGGTACGCGGGTAGCCGTCCAGCGGGACGAGGTCGAACGGCAGTGGCGAGCCCTCCTCGGCGGCCCGTACCCCGGTGGGGTTGTAGTAGTTGACCCCCAGCACGTCGATCGGCGCGGCGATGGTGTCGAGGTCGCCGGGGTGGACGAGGCTCGAATCGAAGCCGGGCAGCTCCGGGTAGCCGCGACCGAGCAGCGGGTCGGTGAAGAGCCGGTTGTGCAGCACCTCGTACGTCGCCCCGGCGGCCCGGTCGGCGTCGCGGTCGCCGAGCACCCGCACGGGCGAGTAGTTGTTGGCGATCGCCACCGGGCTGGCGGTGCGGGCCCGCAGCGCGGCGACCGCGAGCCCGTGCCCGAGCAGTTGGTGGTGGGCGACGGGAAAGGCGTCGAAGAGCAGCGTCCGGCCGGGGGCGTGCTCGCCCGTGCCGTAGCCGAGGCTCATGTGGATGAACGGTTCGTTCAGGGTGATCCAGAGCCGGACCCGGTCGCCGAGTCGGGCGGCGGTCAGATCGGCGTAGTCGGCGAAGCGGGCGGCGGTGTCGCGGTGCAGCCAGCCGCCGGCGTCTTCGAGGGCTTGCGGCAGGTCCCAGTGGTAGAGGGTCGCGACCGGGTCGACGCCGGCGGCCAGCAGCTCGTCCACCAGTCGGTCGTAGAAGTCCAGGCCGGCGGCGTTGGCCGGGCCGGCGCCGGTGGGCTGCACCCGGGGCCAGGCGACGGAGAAGCGGTAGGCCGAGACGCCCAGCCCGGCGAGCAGCGCGACGTCTTCGCCGTGCCGGTGGTAATGGTCGCAGGCCACCTCGCCGCTGCTGCCGTCGCTGATCCGGCCGGGGGAGCGCGCGAAGGTGTCCCAGATGGACGGACCGCGCCCGTCGGCCGTGACGGCGCCCTCGATCTGGTGGGCCGATGTGGAGACGCCCCAGCGGAAGCCGGTGGGGTACTGGGGCATCGGTGCGATCGACATGCGCCCTCCGGTCAACGTGAAACGTGCTCGGGACTTTAGGGCGCTCTCGATGAATGCGCCATAGGCCGCAATGGCGCAATCCGCAATGGTTGATCGGCGTGTCTTTTTCCGAACCCGTCCCGGTAAGTCCGATTTAACGCATAGAGTGCCGATATCGTGGGATGTCCTCACCGGAGGAAGACGGAAATGATCCTCGTTGAACGCAGTGCGCACGTGGCGGCGCCAATTGAAGTGGTCTGGGATGTCGTGCAGCGGGCCGAGCAGTTGCCGGCCTGGCTGGCGGGAGTCCGCGCGGCCGAAGTGCTCTCGGGAGAGGGCTTCGGGCGGCGACAACTGGTCCAGGCGGGGCGCGGCTCGGCGCATGAGGCCGAGGTGATCGCCTACCAGGAGCCGACGCTGATCGGCTGGCGGGAACGGGCCAAGGGCGCCGGCGCCCGTGCGGAAGCGCGCACCGAGATCTACGTCCAGCTCACCTCCGACGAGGAGGAAGAGGGCGGCACCATCGTGCGGCTCATCGTGGTCCGCTGGCCGGCCGGCCCGGTCAAGGCGGCCCTGCTGCGCCTCGGACTGCGTCGGGTCGGCGCCGACCTGGAGGACTCGCTGGCCCGGCTCACCGACCTGGCCGCCGTCGGCTGACGAGCGCACATCCTCCCGGCGTCACCCGCCCCGGCGGTGGTCCGGATCCCCGCCAGGGACCCCGGACCACCGCCCCTCCCGCCCCCTGTGCGCGTCGATCACGTGGGGTAGGGATGCAACGAGAAGGGCCCGGCGCGTCAGCGCCGGGCCCTTCTCGGTTGTGCACCTGTCAGCTGTCGCCGCCGGTTTCGCCGACCGGGGCGGCGTTGACGTCGTCGATCGCGTACTTCTTGGCGGCCTCGGCGGGCACGGTGGCCGCCACCGCCCCGCTGCGGGCGAGCTGCCGCAGCGTGGCCACCACGATCGACTCGGCGTCGACGTGGAAGTGCCGGCGCAGCGCGTGCCGGGTGTCCGACATGCCGAAGCCGTCGGTGCCGAGCGACGTGTAGTCACCGGGCACCCAGCGGGCGATCAGATCCGGCACCGCACGCATCCAGTCGCTGACCGCGACCTTCGGGCCGTCCGCATCAGCCAGCTTCTGCTGGATGTACGGAACCTTCGCCTCGGCGGCCGGGTTGAGGAGGTTGAACTCCTCGGCCTCCACGGCGTCGCGGCGCAGCTCGGTCCAGGAGGTCACCGACCAGACGTCGGCGGCCACCCCCCAGTCCTGGGCGAGCAACTGCTGGGCCTTGAGCGCCCACTGCATCCCGGTGCCCGAAGCGAGCACGTTGGCCTTCGGGCCGTCGACCTGCGGTGCCGGGGAGTAGCGATAGATGCCCTTGAGCAGGCCCTCCACGTCCACGCCGGCCGGCTCAGCCGGCTGCAGGATCGGCTCGTTGTAGACCGTCAGGTAGTAGAAGACGTTCTCCTGCGCGTCCCCGTACATCCGGTGCAGACCGTGCTCCATGATGTGCGCGATCTCGAACGAGAACGCCGGGTCGTACGCGACCACCGCCGGGTTGGTGGCGGCGATCAGCATCGAGTGGCCGTCCTCGTGCTGCAGGCCCTCACCGTTGAGCGTCGTACGCCCCGCAGTGGCGCCGAGCAGGAAGCCCCGCGCCATCTGGTCGGCGGCTGCCCACAGCCCGTCGGCGGTCCGCTGGAACCCGAACATCGAGTAGAAGATGTACATCGGGATCATCGGCTCGTCGTGGGTGGCGTACGCCGAGCCGGCCGCCGTGAACGAGGCGACCGAACCGGCCTCGTTGATCCCCTCGTGCAGGATCTGCCCGGTGGTCGACTCCTTGTACGACAGGAACAGCTCCCGGTCGACCGAGGTGTAGCGCTGGCCGTGCGGCGAGTAGATCTTCGCGGTGGGGAAGATCGAGTCGAGGCCGAAGGTGCGCGCCTCGTCCGGGATGATCGGCACCCAGCGCTTGCCGAACTCCTTGTCCTTCATGATGTCCTTGAGCAGGCGGACGAAGGCCATCGTGGTGGCCACCTTCTGCTTGCCCGAGCCGCGCTTGACGTCGGCGAACCGCTCCGGGCCGGGGATGGCCAGCCGCTTGGTGCTGGTCCGCCGGGACGGCAGGTACCCGCCGAGCTGCTCGCGCCGCTCCTTGAGGTACGCCATCTCCTCGGACTTCTCGCCCGGGTGGTAATACGGCGGCAGGTAGGGGTTGTCCTCCAGCGCCTTGTCCGGGATGTCCAGGTAGAGCCGGTCGCGGAAGGTCTTCAGGTCCTCCAGCGTCAGCTTCTTCATCTGGTGGGTCGCGTTGCGGCCCTCGAAGTGCGAGCCGAGCGTCCAGCCCTTGATCGTCTTCGCCAGGATGACGGTGGGCTGACCCGTGTGCTCGGTAGCCGCCTTGTAGGCCGCGTACAGCTTGCGGTAGTCGTGCCCACCCCGCTTGAGGTTCCAGATCTCGTCGTCGCTCAGCGGGTCGACCATCTTGCGGGTACGCGCGTCGCGGCCGAAGAAGTGCTCCCGCACGTACGCGCCCGACTCCGCCTTGTAGGTCTGGTAGTCGCCGTCGGTCGTCGTGTTCATGAGGTTGACCAGCGCGCCGTCGGTGTCTGCGGCGAGCAGCGGGTCCCACTCGCGGCCCCAGACCACCTTGATGACGTTCCAGCCGGCACCCCGGAAGAACGACTCCAGCTCCTGCATGACCTTGCCGTTGCCCCGGACCGGGCCGTCCAGCCGCTGCAGGTTGCAGTTGATCACGAAGGTGAGGTTGTCCAACTCCTCGCGGGCGGCCAGGCCGATGGCGCCGAGCGTCTCCGGCTCGTCCATCTCACCGTCGCCCAGGAACGCCCAGACGTGCTGCTGCGAGGTGTCCTTGATGCCGCGGTGCTGCAGGTACCGGTTGAACCGGGCCTGGTAGATCGCGTTCAGACCGCCGAGACCCATCGAGACGGTGGGGAACTCCCAGAAGTCCGGCATCAGTCGCGGGTGCGGGTACGAAGGCAGCCCACCACCCGGGTGGGACAGCTCCTGACGGAACCCGTCGAGCTGGTGCTCGCTGAGCCGCCCCTCCAGGAACGCCCGCGCGTACATACCGGGCGAGGCGTGACCCTGGTAGAAGATGTGGTCGCCGCCGCCCGGGTGGTTCTTGCCCCGGAAGAAGTGGTTGAAGCCCACCTCGTAGAGCGACGCCGAGCTGGCGAAGGTGGAGATGTGCCCGCCGACGCCGATCTCCGGGCGCTGTGCCCGGTGCACCAGCATGGCGGCGTTCCACCGGACGTACGCCCGGATCCGCCGCTCGACGTGCTCGTCACCCGGGAACCACGGTTCGCGCTCCGACGGGATGGTGTTGATGTAGTCGGTGGTGGTCAGGGGCGGAACCCCGACCTGGCGCTCACGGGCCCGCTCCAGCAGGCGCAGCATGACGTACCGGGCACGTTTGGCACCGCGATCGTCGATGACACCGTCAAGCGACTCGACCCATTCGCTGGTTTCTTCAGGGTCGATGTCCGGAAGCTGGCTCGGTAGGCCGTCGCTGATCACCGGGCGCTTGCGTTCCGTAGCCACAGGCGTTCCCTCGGTTGTGTGTGGGATAGGTCTCTAGCGCCATCCTGCCCCCTGGTGCCACCCGCCGTCACGTCTAGGCCCCCCCGACGCGATGCTGAACACAGGTACTCGCCGGTAACTTAGCGCGACGGACGCCTTCTTCCGTCGTTTCGAGCCGTTCGCCGGGTCGTTTCGAGCCGTTCGCCGGGACGGCAGGCGGCGGGGATTCGGGTGGCGGGGGTGAACTCCGGTGGCGGTGACCGGCGACTCCGGTGGTGGCGGCTGTTCCTGATCCTGCCCTGCGGCAGAATGCGACGTATGCGCAGTGACGTGATCACCGTCCAGACCGGGGCCCGGCCGACCGTCCGGGACATCACCGCGGAGGCCCAGCAGTTCGTCTCCGGCGAGGGCGACGGCCTGCTGCACGTCTTCGTGCCGCACGCCACCGCCGGCCTGGCGATCATCGAGACCGGGTCGGGTTCCGACGACGACCTGCTCAGCGCGCTGTCCGACCTGCTCCCCGCCACGGACCGCTGGCGGCACCGACACGGCTCGCCCGGCCATGGCCGCGATCACGTTCTGCCGGCGTTCATCCCGCCGTACGCCACGGTGCCGGTGCTCGGCGGGCGGCTGGCGCTCGGCACCTGGCAGTCGATCTGCCTGGTCGACACCAACGGCGACAACCCGACCCGCCAGGTCCGCTTCTCCTTCCTCGCCGGCTGAGCGCCGTCCCGTCCCAAGATCCGCACAACTTCACCGGAAGTGCTGCCTCAACGCGTGCCGAGGCAGCACTTTCCCTGATCTTGGGCAGATCTTTACCGGTGTGCGGCCCGAACTTGAGCGCTGAACTGGACGGACGGCGCGCTGCGTACGATGTGGCCGTGACGCAGGAGGCGGGTTCGGCGGCAGGTGGACAGGTGGATCGGGCCGGTCTCGCCACCGAAGTGGTGCGCCGGATGGCGCACCTGACCAGCGCCCTGCGGCATTGGCAGGGCTCCGCGTTCGCTGAGCTGGGGCTCACCCCGGCGGCGGCCCGCGCGCTGCACGAGTTGGACCCGGACCACCCGCTGCCAGCCCGCGATCTCGCCGAGCGGTTGGGCTGCGACCGATCCAACGTGACGGTGCTGGTCGACAAGCTGGAGCAGGCGGGGCTGGTGGAGCGTCGTACCGACCCGGCGGACCGTCGGCAGAAGACGCTTGTGGTGACCGGGGAGGGCCGCGACGTCCGGGATCAGGTGACCGGGGTGATGTCCGACTCCCGACTCCTGTCCGGGCTGACCGATCGGGAGCTGAGCACCCTTCGTGACCTGGTCTGGAAGATGTCCGACGGCAGCTGTCCGGAGCCCTGTGGGCCGGAATGAGCCGACCCGCGCCGGCCGTGTCCCTCTGGGCGACCGGGGCTCCCGTCGGTAATGCTGTCCAACGTGACCACCCCGCAAGATCTCGACGACCGGTTCCGGGAGACGCTGGCGGCGCTGCCCGCCGCGGAGCGGCGGCGTGACCCAGCCGACCCGGTCACCGACGATGCCTCACTGACCGGCGTGCAGTTGCTGGACCTGTTCGACGCGCAGGTGACCAGCCGGCAGCTCGACCTCGCCGGCCGCTGGCTGCGCAGCTTCGGGGAGGGTTTCTACACCATCGGCTCCGCCGGGCACGAGGGCAACGCCGCTGTCGCTGCCGCGCTGCGCCCGACCGATCCGGCGTTGCTGCACTACCGTTCCGGCGCCTTCTACTGCCTCCGCGCCGCGCAGGCAGCCGCCGACCCGGACCGGTCCGGCGATCCGGAGCCGTCCGGAGATTCAGCGCGGTCCGGCGACCCGGGGCGGCCCGGAGCTTCAGCGCGGTCCGGCGATCCGGAGCGGTCCGGGTCCGAGCCGTCCGGGTCCGAGTCGCTTGGGTCCGAGCAGTCCGGGTCCGAGCCGTCTGGGTCCGAGCAGTCTGGGTCTGAGCGGTCCGGGTCTGAGCCGTCCGGCAACCCGGAGCCGTCCGTCGGAGGGTTTGCGGCGTACGCGGACGCGGCCCGGGACGTGTTGCGCGGGATGGTCGCCTCCAGCCAGGAGCCGATCGCCGGCGGTCGGCACAAGGTGTTCGGCCGGGCCGACCTGGCCGTCGTGCCGACCACCTCCACCATCGCCTCGCACCTGCCCCGTGCGGTCGGGATGGGACTGGCCGTGGAGCGGCTGCGGCGGCTGGACAGCGTCGGACGGCGTACCGGTGCCGGGGTGCGGGTCGGCAGCGGGGCGGGCGCCGCCCACGCCCCGTGGCCGCCGGACGCGATCGTGGTGTGCTCCTTCGGCGACGCCTCGGTCAACCACGCCAGCGCCACCGCCGCCTTCAACACCGCTGGCTGGTACGACCACGCCGGGCTGCGTATCCCGGTGCTCTTCGTCTGCGAGGACAACGGGCTGGGCATCAGCGTCCGCTCACCTGAGGGCTGGGTCGAGGCGACCCTGCGGGCCAAACCGGGCATCCGCTACTTCAGCGCGGACGGGGCTGACCCGGTGCAGGCGTACGAGGTGGCGGCCGAGGCTGCGGCCTGGGTGCGCCGGACGCGGCGACCGGCCGTGCTGCACCTGCGCACGGTACGGCTGATGGGACACGCGGGGGCGGACGCGGAAACGGCGTACCGCAGCCCGGCTGAACTGGCCGAGGACCTGGGCGGGGACCCGGTGGCCGCCACCGCGCGGCTGCTCGTCGACGCCGGCGTGGCGACCGGCGAGGAGCTGCTGGCCCGGTACGACGAATTCGGCTGGCAGGTACGCCGGCTGGCCGAGGAGGTGCTGGGCGAGCCGAAGCTGACCTCCGCGGCCGACGTGGTGTCGGCGCTGGCGCCCCGCCGGCCGGTGCGGCTGGCGCGGGCGGTGGCCGACGCCGCGGCGCGGGCCAGCGGGCCCGGCGCTGGCGCCCGGGCGGAGGCGTTCGGCGGTAAGCCGCCGGAGTTGGCCGGCCCGATGACGCTGGCGCAGAGCATCAACGCGGCGCTCGCCGACGGCATGCTCGACCACCCGCAGATGGCGATCTTCGGGGAGGACGTGGCCGCCAAGGGTGGCGTGTACGGGGTGACGAAGGGGCTGCGCGACCGTTTCGGGGCGGCCCGGGTCTTCGACACGCTGCTCGACGAGACGTCGGTGCTCGGGCTGGGCCTCGGCGCCGGGCTGGCCGGGATGCTGCCCGTGCCGGAGATCCAGTACCTGGCGTACCTGCACAACGCTGAGGATCAGCTCCGCGGCGAGGCGGCCACCATGCAGTTCTTCTCGCGCGGGGCGTTCCGCAACCCGATGGTGGTGCGGGTGGCTGGGCTGGCGTACCAGGAGGGGTTCGGCGGGCACTTCCACAACGACAACTCGGTGGCCGTACTCCGGGATGTGCCCGGTCTGGTGGTCGCGGTGCCGGCGCGGCCGGACGACGCCGCGCCCATGCTGCGGACCTGCCTGGCGAGTGCGGCGGTGGATGGCAGTGTGTGCGTGTTCCTGGAGCCGATCGCGCTCTACCACACCCGCGACCTGTACGCGGAGGGTGACGGCGAGTGGTTGGCCGGCTATCCGGAGCCGGGCGGGTGGGTGGCCGGGCACGTGCCGATCGGGCGGGCTCGGGTCTACCGGGTCGGCTCGGCCGAGGACCTGACCATCATCACCTTCGGTAACGGGGTGCGGATGTCGCTGCGGGCCGCGGCGGTGCTCGCCGAGGAGGGAGTGGGCACCCGGGTGGTGGATCTGCGCTGGTTGGCCCCGCTGCCGGTGGCCGACATCATCCGGGAGTCGTCGGCGACCGGCCGGGTGCTGGTCGTGGACGAGACACGCCGCTCGGGCGGGGTCGGCGAAGGTGTGATCGCCGCGCTGGTCGACGCCGGATATGTCGGTGCCGCGCGGCGAGTTGCGGGAGTTGACTCGTTTGTACCATTAGGTCCGGCAGCGCGTCAGGTTCTGGTCTCCGCGGAAGCCATTACCGACGGTGCCCGTACGCTGCTGGCACGGTAAATTCCGTTCCACCCGGTGCGCCACTTGCGCGCGGACGCACAACTGTGTGGACTTTGCCTGACGGCGTCGGCACCGACGCCGCGAGCAGGGACGAGATGAGGAGGCACGCGACAGTGAGCGCGACCGCTGGTCAGGCCGCCGACGGGGTACGCAGCCTGGCGGACCGGTTCGGAATCGAACCGGGGATGGTCGTCATGGAGATGGGGTACGACGACGACGTCGACCAGGATCTCCGGGACGCCCTGACCGACTGCTGTGGAGATCTGGTCGACGAGGACACCGACGAGGTCGTCGACGCGGTATTGGTTTGGTACCGCGAGGGCGACGGTGACCTGTTCGAGCTTCTCGTCGACGCCCTCGGCCCGCTGGCCGACAACGGGGTCGTGTGGCTCCTCACCC
The DNA here is from genome assembly GCF_016907275.1 of Micromonospora luteifusca. Lineage (NCBI taxonomy): Bacteria > Bacillati > Actinomycetota > Actinomycetes > Micromonosporales > Micromonosporaceae > Micromonospora > Micromonospora luteifusca. The sequence continues at coordinate 1,601,675 of NZ_JAFBBP010000001.1, read as the reverse complement.
CGAAGGCGGGGCGTGACGGGCACGTCGAGCCGAGCGAGGTCGCGGAGTCCGCGCCCACCGCCGGCCTTCAGCAGACCTCGACCGTCAACGCCGGCCGGGACTGGAGCGGCGCACGGCTGGTGCTGCGCCGAGGGGCCAAGGCCAAGAAGTAGCCCACGCCGCACTGCCCGCCCGGCGGTCCGCACTGCCGGGTGGCAGGTTGGTGCTGTTTTACCTGACTCGACCCGAGGAGATCTCGCATGCCCATCGAGGTTGGTGCAGAAGCACCCGACTTCGTACTGAAGGACCAGAACAACCAGGAGGTCCGGCTCTCGGATTTCCGGGGCAAGCGCACCGTGCTGCTGGTCTTCTACCCGCTCGCCTTCACCGGCACCTGCCAGGGCGAGCTGTGCGAGGTGCGGGACAACCTCGGCGAGTACGTGAACGACGACGTCCAGGTGTTGACGGTCAGCGTCGACTCGGTCTACAGCCACAAGATCTGGGCCGACCGTGAGGGCTACCAGTTCCCCATGCTGGCCGACTTCTGGCCACACGGTGCCGTCGCCCAGGCGTACGGGGTCTTCAACGACGTCGCCGGCTTCGCCAACCGGGGCACCTTCGTCATCGACAGGACCGGCGTGGTCCGCTTCGCCGAGATGAACGGCCCAGGCGAGGCCCGGGACCAGCAGGGCTGGCGCAAGGCCATCGCCGAAGCGACCAACTGACCGGAGTACGCCGTGCGTTCGGGCCGGCGGCGAGCAAGGTAAGCTTGCCAGCCACCGGCCCGCCGCACGGGCGATCCGGGCGCGTAGCTCAGTGGGAGAGCACCCGCCTTACAAGCGGGGGGTCGCAGGTTCGAAACCTGCCGCGCCCACCACCACCTGACCAGGTATGACCCGCCCGAGCCCAAGCGCCTTGCCTGGTCGGGCGGGTGCCTGACATCCACGGCTGACACCAGCCCGACGAGCTGGGCCATGCCGTCAGGGTACGGAGACATCGAACGGACTGCACTCGCCCAAGAGGCCGGCCTCAAGCGATCGTCAGCGCGCGATCGCACCAACGACGCGTGGCTGCTGACTCGTTATGCCAGCTCCGCCCTAGAAGTGATGGCTGCGCCGGGCGCGCCATCCTGGCAGTGTGGAAGGCATTAGCCAGCCGTTTTGGCGATGATGCGATCCATCTCCTCGCGACCGAAGGCCCGCAGGGTCGTGGTACGGACGTTGCCCGCCCCGCCGAGCTGCAGGAGTGCCGCGCTGGCGGTTTCGTCGTCGGGCGCCTCGACGACGGCCACGAGGTCGTACGGACCGACGGTCCAGTAGATGTTCAGGAGATTCGCCCCGACATTCTGGGTCGCTGCGGCGAAGGCCTCGGCGCGCTTCGCGGTGTCCTTGTAGCCACGGATCCCCTGATCGGTCCAGTTCAGCAACGCGATATAGGTCGGCATGGTCCTTCACCTCCATGAAGAGACCTCATCGTAAGGGTAATTCCGGGCATAATGGCCGGAATCTGCATCAAGTGCGCACCAGAACGGATGATGCAAGCGTCAACTACCCCCGTTCCAGGGGCCGTGGCCGTGGCCGTGTCGACGAACCCGGCGGGGCCGCCGCGCGGGGAGATGTCACAGTTGCCCTCGGCGTCCACGCTGGCGACCAGGACCAGCGACGGGCAGCCGACCAACCGCCGGGTCTGCTCGGTGAGTTCGGTCATCTGCTTCCGCACGGCCGCGTCGCTGGGGAGTTCGTAGACCCGGCGCAGCGCCTCCTGGTCGGGCACGGCGTCGAGGCGCAGAGAGTCGAAGGCACTGGCGGCAAGCGCTGGCGTCATGCCGCCGACCCTAATGGACGGACCTGGCCGACGGCCTGACCAGAACACACACCTGGGCCAGGTCAGCCCTTAACCGCGCCTGCGGTGAGGCCTTCGGTCAGGAAGCGCTGCCCGAGGGCGTACATGATCACCACGGGGATGCTGACGAGCAGCGACGCCGCGGCGAGTTGTCCTTGCGGCACGACGTCTCCGGCGATCATCGACTGCATCCCGACGGGGAGAGTCTTGTACTCGTCCTTCGTGATGAACACGAAGGCGAAGAGGAATTCGTTCCAGGCATTGGTCAGGGTGAAGAGCGCGACCGCCAGCAGCCCTGGCTTGGCAAGGGGCAGCACCACCCGGCCGAACGCCTGGACGCGGGTGCAGCCGTCGACCAGCGCGGCCTCCTCCAACTCGACGGGGATCGACGAGAAGTACCCCACCAGCAGCCAGGTGGCGAACGGAAGCGTGAAGGTCGGGTACGTCACCACCAGGGACCACAACGAGTCGGTGAGCCGTGTGCCGATGAGCATCTGGTACAGCGGGATGAACAGCAGCGCGCCCGGCATCACGTAGGTGAGCAGCACGGTGACGGTGAAGCCCTGCGCCCCGCGGAACCGCAGCCGCGCCAGCGCGTAACCCGCCAGGGCGGCGCAGACCAGTGCCACCGTCGTGGACGCCGCGGACACCAGCAGTGTGTTGAGGTACCAGCGACCGAACGGCTGGTTGTCGAAGAGAGCGCCGAACTGCTCCAGAGTCCACGGCGTTGGCCACAGGTCGTCGGTGCGCATGACGACCTGGCCCTCGGATTTGAAGGCGGTGACGGCGATCCAGTACAGCGGGCCCAGCACGAAGAAGAGCAACCCGGCCAGCGCGACCCAGGACCCCAGGCCCGACACCACTGACGACGCCCGTCGACCGCCTCGGGACTGGAGGGTCGAGACCACCCGGCCGACCGCCGCCGCGACCAGCAGAATCACACCGAGGACCACCGCCGCCTTCCAGAAGATCTGCGGCGATGCCCAGGCCAGCAGGCCGGTGACCAGCGCGGCGACGACCCACGGCGGCGCCTTGCGGGCCGTCGCGGCCCACCGCCGTGCCCCGATCCACCGCGCTGTCCGGCGTCGCCGGGGCAGTTTGCTGTTGGTGTCCTGGCGCAGCAACCGGACCAGCACGAACACCAGCCCGCCGATGATCGGCAGCATGACGAGCGTGACCGCCGCGCCGGCGCCGTACTGGAGCTGCAGGATGGCCTTCGAGTAGGCGACGAGCACGTACGGCGCGGTCACGTCGCCCGGGCCGCCCTGCGTCAGCAACCAGACCAGGTCGAAGTTGTTGAACGTCCAGATCGACGACAGGGTCACCGTCACGGTGATCACGTGGCGCAGTCCGGGCAGCGTCACGTTGGCGAACCGCTGCCACGACGAGGCGCCGTCGATGGTCGCCGCCTCGTACAGGTCCGCCGGGATGGCCTTCAACCCCGCGAGGAAACACACGGTGAAGAACGGCACGCCCTTCCAGACGTTGACGAGGATCACCGACGGCATGGCCAGCGACGGGTCGGACAGCCAACCCGCAGGCCAGCTGTCGACCAGGTGCGCGCTCGCCAGCAGCGGCCCGATCCCGGTAACGGTGAGCAGCGTGTTGACGCTGCCGAAGATCGGGTCGAGCAGCGCGCGCCAGCTGAACGCCGTGACCACCGTCGGCACCACCCACGGCACCAGGAGCAGCCCGGCCAGCACCGCCCGCCCGCGGCGTCGGTGGTGCAGCAGCAGGGCCGCGGCCAACCCCAGCACGACCTTGAAAACCTCGGCGTACGCGGTGAAGACGAACGAGTTCACCACGCCCGTGTGGAACTGCTCGTCGTTGACGAGCGCGAGGTAGTTGTCCAGGCCGACGAACACGGTGTCCTGCCCGTGCCGTTCGGTGGTGCTGGTGATGATCGACCGAGCGATCGGCACGAGGACGAGCCCGCCGACCAGCACGGCCATCGGCGCCAGGAACAGTGCTGCCAGCCGCCAGTCACGACCCAGCCGCCGCTGGGTCGCCGTGAGAGAGCCGGGTCCCGACGGCAGGGACTTCCTCGCCGCCGGGACCCGCGCAGGACGGACCGACCTCACTGCCGCAGCCCCTGCTGGTTGAAGATCTGCACCATCTTCGCGTGGGCGGCCGTCACGGCCTGCGCCGGCGCCGTGCCCTGCACGACCTGCTGCATCATGTCGGTGAGGACGTAGGCCGACCCCACCGCCTGCTGGCCCGCGCTGGCCTTCTGCGGGAATGCCAGGCCGTTCTTCGTGTTCAGCGGCAGCTTCAACTCAGTGATCTTGCGCAGCATGGGGAACGCCGGGTCGCCGCTGGTGAAGAACGGGTCGGCGTCCCAGACCTTCTCCCAGGCGGGCATCACCAGGCCGGGCGCTTCCTTCGCCACCCCGAGCAGCGCGGGCGCGCTGACCAGGTACTGGGCGAGGAGCTTGGCGAGCGCGGGGTTCTTGGCGCCCTTGAAGACGACGAAGCCCTGCGACTGGCCGAGCAGCAGGGGATTGTCGGTCGCCGGACCGATGCAGTCGGAGAACACGTGGGTGTTCGCGTGCACCGGGTTCTTCTTGGTCCTGGAGTCCGCGTAGACGCTGAACTGGTTGCGGGTGTAGCCGAGGATCCCGGCGAGCCAGTTCTCGTTGTTGCTGGTGTCGGTCCAGCTGGCGATCCCCGGCGGCAACATCGGCTTGTACTTGGGGTTGGTGTAGATGTCGCCGAGGAAGGTCACCGCCTGCACCGTTTCCGGTGAGTCGAAGGTGACCTTCCGGCCGTCGTTGGCGGCGATCGACCCGCCGTAGGCGTTGATCAGCGCCTCGATCATTCCGTTGCCGTCACCGGACCGGTTCACCGTCATGCCCCAGCCGAACCGGCGCTTGGTCGGATCGGAGATCTCCAGGCACAGGTCCCGCAGCTCCTCCCAGCTGTAGATGTCCTTGGGGGAGATGCCCTTGTCCTGCATCCAGTCCTTGCGCAGGAACGACCCGATCCCGATGAAGTGGTACGGGATCGCGAACCACCTGCCGTCGAAGACGCAGAAGTTCTTGGCCTCGGCGCAGGGTTCGCCGTACCTGGCCGTCAGCGCCGTGACGACGTCCGTCACGTCCTCCAGGTCACCCAGCGCCTGGAACTGCGCGACGAACCGTGAGTCGGTCATGAACGCCAGGTCACGGGCCACCCCGCCCTTGACCTCCGCGTCGATCTTGGCGACCACGTCACCGGCGTCCGCCTGGACCAGACTGTTCTCGATCTTCGTGCCGGTCGTGTCGGCGAACTTCTTGATCGAGCTGTCGAGGGCTTCGTTCGCCGCCGTCGAGTAGAGCTTCTGCGACAGCATCCCCATCGCGGAGCCCTTCATCGCCGCCGCGGCGTCGACCAGCTCCTGCGGAACTTCCGCCTGCACCCTGGTGGGAGATTCGGAGTTGCCCCCACACGCGGCCAGACCAGCCGCGCCGAGCACCCCCACCCCCATCCCCAGAAAGCCGCGCCGGGACCACACCGGGTTGTTCTCCATGGACATTCGCCTCCTTCATCTCCGCACCACTGCACGTCGACAGGCGTACCTAACGAACACCGCGATCCTTGTGCTCAGGGGTGTCTCTACGGCGGGGACCACGGGATACGTCGCTGGCACCGCTCAGTCCGTTCGCTTACTCGTCGTCAGAGTCGGTGGGGTTGCCACGGTGGCGACCAGCCCGCCCGTGTCGCCGTGCGCCGTCGGAAGTTCGCCGGGTAGCACGGCAACCATGAGGCGGGCTGAGATAGCGGCGCTGACACTCCGGGCCGGTCGGGTCACGGGCCACCGCCGTTCGAAATTTCGAACTGAGTTCGAGATACCGTATCGAGTGGACGCGACGCTAGGGCAACACACTAAAGGTTGTCAATGTTTCGATGTCGTTTCGGACCGAACCGGCATACCGACTATCGAGGCTGAGCCCGGTAGCCCATGCGGGCAGACAGCGTGGCCGCGCCCTCCCGAACGAGCCCGGTCCACTCCACCTGCGCCTGAGGGGTCCAGCGAATGATCGGCGCGGACAGGCTCATCGCGGCGATGGTCGCGCCGGAATGGTCGCGGACCGCCGCGGCGACACAGCGCATGGCACTGTCGGACTCGCCGATGTCGACCGCGACGCTCTCCGCCCGGACACGTTCGAGATGCGCGCGTAGGTGCTCCGGATCGGTGATGCTGTCCGGCGTCATGCCCGGCAGGGGGCCCTTCGCCAGGACGGTGTCCAGGTCCGCCTGATCGAGGCTCGACAGCAGGATCTTGCCGACCGCCGTGCAGTGGGCTGGCAGCCGCCGCCCGACCGCGGAAACCATCCGAACCGGGTGCGTGCTGTCGAACTTGACGAGGAAGATGACATCGGCGCCGTCGAGCACGGCCACGTGGACCGCCTCGTGACACCCGGCGGCCACGTCCCGTACGACGCACTGCGCCTCGCGGACCAGGTCAAGTCGGCCGGCGAACGCCGCACCGAGTTGGAACAGCGGCATGCCGAGCCGATACTGCACCGGCTGGCCCGGAACCGAGATCAGGTACGAGCGAGCCTCAAGTGTGACGAGAAGTTCGTGGACGGTGGTGCGGGGTAGGTCGAGCAGCTCCATCACCTGGCGGGCGGACAGTTGAGGGCGGTCCAGGAACAGTTCGAGGATGTCGAGTGCGCGAATGACCGCTGGCACCACACGGGGCATGTCGATCAGTCCCTTCGAAGTGCCGGACTCGTGTCAACGACTCCACACGGACCTGCACCCGAAGAGGATAACCGCGCCAGCCCCGGGCGCCAGGCTGCAGAGTCACCCCATGATCCACGGCAGCGATCGCTGGCAGCTCAGCAGGGGAGCGCCCGGCGTGTCGAGTTGCCCAACTGCCAACGATCGAAGGGGAAGGCAGGCCCGCTCGGCGCAAGCGTCATGATGGGCGGGTGCAGGACACCGTCGCCGTCGCGCTGATCACCTCGCTGTCCACGTTGGCCGCTGCCGCCCTGACCGGGCTGGTCGGTGCGCTCAGCACCCGTCGGCAGTTGGCCCACCAGCTCACCGTCGCCCGTCAGGACAGCGTCGAGCGGCGAGCGACGCGCCGGGACGAGCTGCGGCGGAACGCCTACGTGGGATTCCTGGGCGCCTGCGATCAGGCGTACCGGCAGTTGGACCGGCGGTGGCTCGAAGCCGGCGGGGGTGACCCGGTGCCTGGCTACGACGACGCGTACGCGGCGATGCGCGCCGTCGATGAGGCGTACAACCTGGTGTTGCTGGAGGGCCCGGAGGACGTCGCGTCGGCGGCCCGGTCGGTGCTGACCAGCCTCACCACCGAGTACGCCGACCAGCGCCGGTTCGGCGACGGGCTGGGCGATGCGGCGGTGTCGCTGCGCGACCGGCACCGGGAACGCTGGCTCGCGGCGATCGAGGTACGGACCAGCCGCCGGATCTCGTTCGTCGATGCCGTACGCCCGGTGCTGGACCGGGACGGCTGACGCCGCCGAGCTGGAGGGGCGGGCGAGCTACGCGCCGGTCAACTGGGTGCGCTGGGCGACCTGCCTCGCCAGGCATCGAGCCACCCACCGGCCGGGAGAGGGTGGAGGCCGGGCGGCGCCGGATGTGGTGGCGACGCCGCCCGGGTTTCTCAACTGGTGAAGCCACCGTCCACATTGATCACGGCGCCGGTCACGTAGCCGGCCTCGGGGCTGGCCAGGTGCGCGACGGTTGCCGCGATGTCGGCGGGGCGAGCGTAGCGGCCGACGGCAGTGAATCCGCTGATGGCCGCTGCGTTCGGTCCGTCCGCCGGGTTGGCGTCCGTGTCCGTGGGCCCCGGGTTCACCAGGTTGACGGTGATGTCCCGTGGGCCCAGCTCGCGGGCCAGGCCCCGGGTCATCCCGACCAGAGCGGTCTTGCTCATCGAGTAGAGCGTCAACCCGGGAAAGACCGCCCGTTCACCGACGTTGCTGCCGATGCTGATGATCCGTCCGCCGTCGCCCAGGTGCCGCAGCGCCGCCTGCACGGCGACGTACGGTGCCCGGATGTTCACTGCGATCGTCTGTTCCACGTCTGCCGAATCGAGCTCGTCCATTCCGCCGACCAGGAAGACCGCCGCATTGTTCACCAGGATGTCCAGCCGACCCAGGTCGGCGGCCGCCCGGTCGACCGCACCCCGTACGGCGGTCGGGTCGGCGCCGTCGGCCTGAATGGCCAGCGCCCGTCGGCCCAGGGCTTCGATCTGCTTCACCACGGCCCTGGCCCGCTCCGCGTCCTGCCGGTAGGTCAGCGCCACGTCGGCCCCGTCCTCGGCCAGGCGCAGTGCGATGCCGGCCCCGATGCCCCGGGAGCCCCCGGTCACCAGGGCGACCTTGTCGTTGAGTGTCGTCGTCATGCCAATGATCATGTGGCCGCCCGCCCTCCCCGTCTGGCGGCAAACGGACCCCTCCCTCCCACCCCCAAGTCCAATACCCGCCACCCACCCCGTGCGGTGATCAAGAGGTTGGCGTCATCGGTCCCGGCGTGTCGTGACGCAGACCTCCTGATCACGGGTGAGCAATGGAACCCGGTGGCGTGTCCGGGTTGGGTCTGCTGCACTACGCCGTGGCAACCACGAAAGGGGGAGGGCGCCATGACGTTGACGTTGACGCCGATGACGGAGCAGGAGCTGGTCCGGCTGCTGGTCTCGCTGGAAGAGGGGTACGCGGAGGACCTGGTGGTCCACCGAGGTTTCACCCCGGAGGCGGCCCGCGAGCGGTCGGCCAGCCAGATCCGGGAATCGCTGCCGGCGGGCGCAACGACCGAGGGGGCGCTGCTGCGGGTGGGGCGGGTCGGCGACACCGAGGTTGGCTGGATCTGGGTGACCCTGCCGACGGCGGCCGCCCCGCGCCAGGCCTGGATCCACAACATCGAGGTGCACCCGGAGCACCGGGGACGCGGCTACGCACGCCGGATGATCCAGCTCATCGAGGCCGAACTCGCCCAGCGTGAGGTGCCCGAGCTGGGTCTCAACGTCTTCGGTACGAACACCGTGGCGATCGGGCTCTACCGCAGTCTGGGCTTCGAGGTCACCTCGCAGCAGATGGCGAAGCGGATCGACCCGGCGGGCTGAGCCGGCGCAGATCCAGGACGGTTCCCCTACAGGACTGTTCACCTGCCCAGCGGGAAACCGGCGCGGACCGCACCTGGGGAGGAGCGACGGATGACGCACGGTGCCGGACTGACCATCGGTGTGCTCGGCTCGTACGGTGGGCGGAACCTCGGCGACGAGGCGATCCTCACCGGCCTGCTCACCGATCTGCGCATGCAGGAGCCGAATGCCCGGATCATCGTCTTCTCCCGCAACCCGGAGCACACCAGGGCCGCCCACCCGGACGTCGAGGCGGTGCCCTGGGAGGGTGTCAGCCGCACCGACTCCGCCCTGGTCCTCGCCCAGCTCGACCTGCTCATCCTGGGCGGCGGCGGCATCCTCTACGACCGGGAGGCCCGCCGTTACCTGCGGGTCGTCCGGGTCGCTCAGGAGCGTGGCCTGCCCCTGATCACGTACGCGGTGGGGGTCGGGCCGCTCAGCGACGCGGTGGACACCGGCATGGTCCGGGAGACGCTCGCCGGTGCGACCCAGGTGACGGTTCGTGACCAGGAGTCCCGAATGGTGCTGGAGGAGGCTGGTCTGCTCAACCCGATCACCGTCACCGCGGACCCGGCGTTCCTGTTGCAGCCGGAGGACTTCCCGGCCCACCTGCTGGCCGAGGAGGGCGTGCCGGTCGGTAAGCGGCTGGTCGGGATAAGCGTGCGGGAGCCGGGGCGGGCCGCCGAACGGCTCGACGTGGACGGTTACCACCGGTTGCTCGCCCAGATCGGTGACTTCCTGGTGCACCGGATCGACGCGTACGTGCTGTTCGTACCGATGGAACGCGACGACATCCGGCACGCCCACGGGGTGCTCTCCCACATGGTCGCCGCTGACCGGGGTCGAATCCTGCACGGCACCTACTCCCCACAGCAGGTACTCGGGCTGATGCGCCACTTCGACCTGGCCGTCGGCATGCGCCTGCACTTCCTGATCTTCGCGGCGATGGTCGGTACACCGTTCCTCCCCCTGCCGTACGCGGGCAAGGTCTTCGACCTGGCCCAGCGGCTCGGCGTGCCGGCACTGCGTGGCGTGGAGCGGGAGGTCGAGGGGCCGCTACTGGCCGAGGTCGACCGGCTGTGGGACGAGCGGGAGCAGCGCGCCGAGGCCACCGCCCGGCGGGTGGCGGAGGTGTGCGAGCAGGCGCGCGGCACCTCGGAGGTCACCCGTGGCGTCCTGGAGGGCCTGCGCGCCCAGGCCCTCACCCGGGTCTGAGCGGGCGTTCACACCGCGGGACCGGTCCACCGGTAGTGCCACTCGCGGGCCTCTTCGCGGGCGGTCTCCAACTCGTAGATCTGCGCCTCGGCCAGCCCACCCGGACCGACGTGATGGTGGGTCAGCGGTGGACGGCCGTTGCTGTCCAGTTCGACGGTGATGGTCTGCCCGTCCGCCGTGCCGCCGACGAGAAGGATCTGCACGGATGAAGCCATGCGCCCATCCTGCCCGTCGGGCCGGCCGCGCGCAGCGGATAGCGGGGCAGCGCGAGACCCGGGCCGTGGCTAGGGTCGGCAGATGGAGCAGACGATCGATCCGACGCTGGGGCCGGTGCTCGCCCGCACCGGCGACGAACGTGCTGTGCTGGAGTCGTTCCTCGACTTCCACCGTGCTGTGCTGCTGCGCAAGCTGCGTGGTCTCTCCGACGCCGACGCCGGCCGGCGGCTGGTGCCCTCGGCCACCACGCTCGCCGGGCTGGTGAAGCACCTGACCCTGGTCGAGCGGAACTGGTTTCCGACCCTGCTGGCCCCCGAGCCCGGCGACGTCTACCTGACCTCCGACGAGGACGCGGTGGCGAGCTTCACGCTCGGCGAGCAGGACACCATCGCCGGGCTCACCGAGGCGTACGAGCGGGCCTGTGCGCGGTCCCGGGCCGCCGCCGCGAGCTTCGACCTCGACCACGTGGTGCCGCACCCGCAACTCGGTGAGGTGTCGCTGCGCTGGATCCTGGTGCACATGATCGAGGAGACGGCTCGGCACGCCGGTCACGCCGACATCCTGCGGGAGTTGACCGACGGCGAGTCCGGCGCGCTCTGAGCCGACGGCGTCACGCCACGCCCTCACGCCGTGGGCAACAGACCCGGCGGGTACTCCATGCCGTCGTGCGTGCAGGCCGCAGCGGCAACCCGCGCCGCGTACCGGGCCGCCTCCGCCAGCGGCTGGCCACGCAGCCGACCGGCGATCAGCCCGGCCGCGAAGGCGTCGTCTGCTCCGTTGCTGTCGATCACCGGTCCCGGCGGGGCGACGGGTGGCACCGGCACCTGCGTGCCGTCACCCGGGTAGAGCTCTGCGCCGTCCGCGCCCCGGGTGACCACCACCGTCCGGGGTGCCATCGTGCCGGCGAGTGACGCGGCCCGTTCGGCCAGCCGTACGCCGCTCACCAGGACCAGGTCTGCGACCTCGGCGAACGGCCGGTGGTAGGGGTTCTCCCCGTTCCAGTCGTGCAGGTCCGTGGAGAGCCCCACGCCCGCCGGGAGGGCGGCCCGCACGGTGGGCAGCAGCGGCACCAACCAATCCATGATCGAGAGGTGTACGTGCCGGGCGCCCCGGACCAACTCGGCCATCTCCGTCGGCGAGAACGGTGGGCTGCCCCGCCACGGGCGCGGATCGTAGAGCGACGTGCGTTGCCCGCCCGGGTCCACCAGGTTCACCGACCGCCGGGTGCCACCCCGGTCCTCGGCCAGCACCGCCGGCACCCCGGCCCTGGCGAGCGCCGCCCGGACCAGATCGCCGGCCGGGTCCACGCCAAGGGTGTCCACCACCCGTACCCGCAGGCCGAGCGCCCGGCCAGCCAACGTCACCCCGGCGCCGGTGTTGCCGACGCGCAGCGCGATGGGTTCGACGGTGTGCGAGTCGGCGGCCGGTAGCGGCAGCGCCGGCACCCTGACCCGCACATCCACCCCAAGTCCGCCGAGCACCAGAAGGTCGACCATGGGGACAGACGCTAACCCGGGTCGGTCCGCACTTTCTGCCCCGACATAAGGCACATAGGGCCGGAAACGCCAACACGAACTGCAAGATCGCGGGAAGGCTTGGCGGTTTGGGTCAGGGGCGGGGCGTGGGCGCGGATCGTTGCCCGTCGGGGCCGCCTATCCTGGGCGCGGGCGGCGACGAGGGGGAGCAGGTGCTGGTCATCCACGGGCTGTGGCTGCCCGGCGACGGCTCGACCGCCGGCCTCGCCGTCTGGGCCGAGGACAGCGCCGCGCCGCCCCCGCCGGCCCGCCCCGGCCGGCCGCCCCGGGTGCGCTCGCACCCCTTCGCCGCCGGGCACGCCGACCTGGCCGCCGTCCTCGCCGACGCCGCCGAACCGGCCCGCCCGGACACCGTGCTACTCACCCTGCCCACCCGGGCGGGCGCGCCGACCGACTCACCCGAGCTGATCCGGACCGCCGTCGCACCTCCGGCCCGCGGCCGGCTCACCCTGGCCGGGTGGCGGGTGCCCGTGCTGGTGTACGCCCCGGACGACGCGCTGCCGCTGCTGCGCAACCTGGAAGAACTCCCGGCAGTGGCCGGGGCGACCCTGCGTCACCTCGCCGAACTGGCTGACTTCGCCGCCGACCTGGTGACCCGTGGCCGCGTGCTCCCCGGCGTCAGCACGACTGCGGATTCCCACCTGCCCGGCGCTGCCGCCCCGGTGCCGCCAGGCGCCGGCGAACCGGCGCCGCCGGGGGCTGCCGCCACGGGGCCGGTGGGTGCTGCCGCCACGGTGCCGGCGCGGGCGGTCTGGCGTCCGCTGCTGACCGGCACCGACGCCGGTTGGGCGCGGTCGCTCGCGCTGGCCCTGCCACCAGCCGCCCGAGCCGCCGCTGCCGCGCCGGCCGCCGCCGGTGTGCGGACCACGCCGAACACCGCCGCAGCAGCCACCGCCTCAGCGACTACGGTCCCGGCGGCCACTGCGTCAGCGACTACGGTCCCGGCGGCCACCGCCTCAGCCGCTACCGTCCCGGCGAGCACCGCCTCTGTGGCCACCGGTGATGGCGGGGTCGAGCTGACCGCCGCCGCGCTGGTCGCGGATGCCCTCGACGCGCTGACCGACGCCGCCGCGCGGGCTGCTCTGGCGACCACCACGCTGGCCCGGGGGCTGCGGCCCGGTGGTCCGGCGCCGGCCTGGTTGGCCGCGCTCGCCGGCCCCCAGCGCGACTTCACCGTCGACCCAGCCGCGTTGGCCACCCTTCGCGCCGAACTGGACGCCTGGCAGCGCGACGCCGCCGGCGGTCCGGTGCGGGCAAGTTTCCGGCTGGTGGAACCAGCCCCCGACGAGGTCACCGAGCCGATCCTGGCCACCCGCCCGATGCCGGCCGGCACCAACGCGCAGGCCGGCACCAATCCGGAGGCCGACACTGCCCCGGTGCCGGCTGGCACCAACGCGCAGGCCGGCACCAATCCGGAGGCCGACACTGCCCCGGTGCCGGTCGAGACGGTCGGTGGTGGGCGTTGGCGGCTCGAATTCGGGTTGCAGGCGGCTGACGAACCGGGTCTGCACGTCGACGCCGGGCAGGTCTGGCGGGCGCCACAGACGCTCTCCGGGCTGGCCGGCCGTACGGCCAGCCCACAGGAGACGTTGCTCGCCGAGCTGGGCCGGGCCAGCCGGCTCTGGCCGGACCTGGATGCCGCGCTGCGTACCGCCGCCCCCGAGGCGATGAAACTGGACGTCGAGGGAGCGCACCGCTTCCTCAGTGAGGGTGCTCCGGTGCTGCACGCGGCCGGTTTCGGGGTGCTGCTGCCCTCCTGGTGGCAGCGTCCGTCGGCGCGGCTCGGGGCCCGGTTGCGGGCCCGCAGTCGCACCGCGCCGGGCACGGTGGGTGGCACCGACGCGGGTGTTGGTCTGGACGCCCTGGTCGACTACCGCTGGGAGATCGCGCTCGGTGACCAGCCGCTGTCCGCCGAGGAGTTGGCGGCGCTGGCCGAGATGAAGACGCCGCTGGTGCGCCTACGCGGCCGGTGGGTCGAGTTGGATCCGGGGCGGCTCGCCGCGGGTCTGCGCCTGCTCCGCTCCGCAGGTGAGCTGACCGTCGTCGACCTGCTCCGCCTCGGGCTGGCCGACGGCGAGGCCACCGGGGCGCTGCCGGTGCTGGAGGTGACCGCCGACGGGGCACTGGGCGACCTGCTGGCCGGTGCGGTCGAGCGACGGCTCACCCCGCTGGACCCGCCGCCGGGATTCCGGGGGACGCTGCGGCCGTACCAGCAGCGCGGGTTGGCCTGGCTGGCCTTCCTGCGCTCGCTCGGCCTGGGTGGCGTGCTCGCCGACGACATGGGGTTGGGCAAGACGGTGCAGTTGCTCGCGCTGCTCGCCGGGGACCCGGCAGAGGCCGGACCGACCCTGCTGGTCTGTCCGATGTCGCTGGTCGGCAACTGGCAGCGGGAGGCAGCGCGGTTCACGCCGGGGTTGCGTGTGCACGTACACCATGGTGCGGAGCGGGCGCGGGGAGCGGAGTTCACCGCGGCCGCGCACGGCGCGGACCTGGTGCTCACCACCTACTCGGTGGCTGCCCGCGATGCCGCCGACCTGGCCGGCATCGACTGGCACCGGGTGGTGGTGGACGAGGCGCAGGCGATCAAGAACGCGTCGACCCGGCAGGCCGAGGCGGTCCGCGCCCTGCCCGCCCGGCAGCGGGTGGCGGTGACCGGTACGCCTGTGGAGAACCGGCTCGCCGACCTCTGGTCGATCATGCAGTTCGCCAACCCGGGCCTGTTGGGGCCGGCCGCGACGTTCCGCAAACGGTTCGCCGAGCCGATCGAGCGGCATGGCGACGCCGAGGCCGCCGAGCGGTTACGCCGGATCACTGGCCCGTTCGTGTTGCGCCGACTCAAAACCGACTCGTCGATCATCTCGGACCTGCCGGAGAAGCTCGAGATGGAGGTGCTCTGCAACCTCACCGCCGAGCAGGCCGCCCTGTACCGGGTGGTGGTCGACGACATGCTCGCCCGGATCGAGACCAGCGACGGCATCGAACGACGCGGTCTGGTGCTGGCCACCATGACCCGGCTCAAGCAGGTCTGCAACCACCCGGCCCAGCTGCTGCGCGACGGTTCGCCGCTGGAGGGCCGGTCGGGCAAGTTGGCCCGCCTGACCGAGATCGTGGAGGAGGTGCTGGCGGCGGGGGAGCGGGCTCTGCTGTTCACGCAGTACGCCGAGTTCGGCGCGATGCTGCGCGGTCACCTGTCGGCGCGGTTCGGCCGGGAGGTGCTGTTCCTGCACGGCGGCGTCGGCAAGGCCGAGCGGGACGCCATGGTGCAGCGCTTCCAGTCGGCGGAGGGTCCGCCGCTGTTCGTCCTCTCCCTCAAGGCCGGTGGCACCGGGCTCACGCTGACCGCCGCGAATCATGTGGTGCACGTGGACCGGTGGTGGAACCCGGCGGTGGAGGACCAGGCCACCGACCGGGCGTTCCGGATCGGGCAGAGCCGACGGGTGCAGGTCCGCAAGTTCGTTTGCGCCGGAACGGTGGAGGAGAAGGTGGCCGCGATGATCGCCGACAAGCGCAGCCTGGCCGAACGGGTGGTCGGCACCGGCGAGCAGTGGATCACCGAGTTGTCCACCGGCCAGTTGCGTGACCTGTTCGCCCTGGAGGCCGGCGCGGTGGTCGAGTGATGAGCACCGACCGTTTCGCCGACTACGGGCGTCCCCGCCGCGTCGACGGGGGGCTGCGGGCGCGCAGCGCCCGGGGCGCGATCGGCCGGTCCTGGTGGTCCCGGCGTTTCCTGGAGGTGCTGGAGTCGTTCGCGCTCGGCACCCGGCTGACCCGCGGCCGGTCGTACGCGCGGGCCGGTCAGGTGCTCACGCTCGACATCGCACCCGGACGGGTCAGCGCGGTGGTGCAGGGTTCCCGGCCGCAGCCGTACCAGGTGTCCATCGCGTTGCAGCCGTTCCCGGCCGCGCTCTGGTCCCGCATCGAGGCGGAGCTGGCCGGGCAGGCGTTCTTCAGCGCCCGCCTGCTCGCCGGGGACCTTCCCGACGAGTTGGAGGAGTTGTTCGTCGCCGCTGGCGCGCCGCTCTTCCCGGCCGGGGTGGACGAGCTGACCCAGCGGTGCAACTGCCCCGACTTCGCGGTGCCGTGCAAACACCTCGCGGCGACGTTCTACCTGCTGGCCGAGGCGTTCGACGCGGACCCGTTCGAGCTGCTGCACTGGCGCGGCCGATCCCGTGCCGAGCTGCTCGACGAGCTTCGCGCCCGGCGGGCCGAGGCCACCGGTGCCGCTCCGCCACCTGCCCCGGTCGCTGCACCGTCCACTTCGGACGAAATCGCGTCCGAAGTGGACATTGCAGCGCCCCTCGGTGCGGCCCGTGCGCTCGCCGGGCTGTCGGCGACCCCACTGGCCGAGTCGGCGGACCGGTTCTGGTTGCCGCCGGTGCCGTTGCCCGATCGGCCGCCCCGACTGGTGACCGGCCCCGATCTGCTGCTGCGCCAGTTGGGAGCGCCAGCGCCGGCGATTGGCGGGCCGGGACTGCTCGAACGCCTGCGCCGCGCGTACCGGGCGTTCGGCCCGGCCGATCGGTGAGCCGTCACGTCCAGCGGCGGCGGAACCGCCACATGATCGCGGCGTTGGCCACCAGCACCACCGCGCAGATCGCACCGGTCAGCCGACCGGCGAACACGGCTATCGCCGGCAGCGACGCCCACAGCACGATGGTCAACAACATCAGGTAGCGGCCCCTCCGGGCCCGGACCCGGTGGTCCAGCCGGGCGAAGAAGGCCGGGTCACTTTCCCGGAGCTGACGGGTGATCTGGTCGAACCTGCGCTGATCCTCTTTGCTGAGCATGGCGCTGCCTTCCCCTCACGCGTTCAGCGGTTCGGCGGCATACCCGCTGTGGTGGCGGCTCACGCTCGCCTGCTGCCGCTACTTTTCCTCGACGCGAGGGCACCTCATGTCCGGCTTACCCCAACCTTAAGTTTGCCTGTGGGGGTGTACGGCGTGGAAAGTGTCGCGTACGGCGTCGTGGTCCGATCCGTACCCGGCTGCCACGCGTACGCCCTGCTGGGAAGGTCCATGGATGCCTCGGGCCCGCCGCCTGCCTCCGATGTCGCACTGAGCGCTGTCTTAAGTGCCCGCAGGAGGGTGTTCAGCCCACCTTGAAGGCACCTGGGGCCTTGGTTACCTTGCCGTAGCAACCCCCTCAGGCAACAGTCGCCGCACCTGCCGCACCTGCCCGGTCGCAGCTTCCGGCGCTCATCAGAAATCGGGATTGGTACATGGCTGACCAGAATGTGCCACCACGTCGACCACGGGACGACCGCGGTTGGGACGGACGCCAGCACCACGGCGCGGACGGCTACGGCGACCCCAGCGCGTCCGCGCCCTACGGGTACGACACGCCCCACCCCTACCAGGGTGGCTACCCCGCCCAGGCCGACCCACGCGAGCAGTACGGCGACGGGTACGCGCACGCCGGACACCCCGCCCCCGCCCCGCGCGGCCCGCAGTGGGTCGGCCCGGAGGGTCTCGGTCGTCCGGCGCCGACGCGGCCGGCCGGCACTGGACTCCCCACCCTGGACGATGACGACGAGTCCGGTCGCAAGGTCGGCCGGCGCAAGGCCATGGTCGCCCTCGGCGGCACCGCTGCCGTCGTCGCCGGTGGCGCCGCGCTCGCCATGACCCCGCAGCTCCGTGGCCTGTTCGGCGACGAGGCCGTGGCCGGCGACGCGACCGGCAGCACGGTGACCGACGGCACCGCCGCGCGGCCCAGCGGCCAGCAGCCCAGCACGGTGCGCACCTACACCGAGCAGAACGAGAGCTACATGGGCTCCCGGGCCGGCGAGGCGCTGAAGAAGAACGCGCCGACCAGTGGACGGACCCTGTCCGGTCCGGCCGCCGCCGCGGCGGCGACCCAGGTGACCGTCAAGACCGTGCTGGCCAAGGACCCGATCCTGCACCTGGCCCGGCGCGCCACCTTCGGGCCGACGCCCGCGGTGATCGCCGACATCAAGAGGCAGGGCATCGACGCCTGGATCCGCGCCCAGCTGGCTCCGGAGAAGATCGAGCCGAGCAAGGCCGAGCTGAAGCTTACCGAGCTGCCCACCCTGAAGCTCGACACGCAGCAGTTGCGTGCCCAGCGGGACCAGCTCAACGACCAGGGCGCCCAGCCGGAGCGCGAGATGGTCGACGCCACCATCGCCCGGCAGATCTGGTCGAACCGCCAGCTGTTCGAGGTGATGGTCGACTTCTGGAACGACTTCCTGCACGTCGCCGCCGACTTCGACGGCGGTGAGGTGTACCGCAACTCGTTCGACCAGGACGTCGTGCGCAAGCACGCGTTGGGCAGCTACCCGGAGATGCTGGTCGCCGCGAACAAGCACCCCGCGCTGCTGATCTACCTGAACCAGAAGGACTCCCGCAAGGACGCGATCAACGAGAACCTCGCCCGGGAGAACCTCGAGCTCTACTCGGTCGGCGTCGACGGTGGTTACGAGGAGCAGGACGTCCGGCAGGCGGCCATGCTGCAGACGGGCCGCGGCGTCGACCGGGACGGCAAGTACGTCTTCAAGCCCGAGCAGCACTACGTCGGCAAGGTGAAGATCCTCGGCTTCAGCCACGCGAACAACTCGGCGGACCCGAAGAAGGCCGACGCGGCGATCGACGCGTACATCACCTACATCGCGCTGCACCCGTCGACCGCGAAGTACGTCGCGCAGAGCCTGGCGACACGGTTCGTCTCGGACACCCCACCGAAGTCCCTTGTGGATCGGCTGGCCAAGACGTACACGACCAACAAGGGCATGATCAAGCCGGTGCTGATGGCGCTGTTCTGCTCCTCCGAGTTCTGGGCTGGCGTGGGCCAGAAGGTGCGTCGGCCGATGGAGTACCTGGTCGCCACGTACCGCGTCCTGGGCGTCTCGCCGGAAGCGTCGCCGAAGCACAACAACGGTGACAACAAGCGCACCCCGTACGCCCGGGGCCTGCGGCAGATCCACGACAAGCTGCGCGAGCTGGGCCACTCGCCGATGGGTCAGCCCACCCCGGACGGCTACCCGGACGTCTACGTCGCCTGGACGTCGGCCGGCACCATGGTCAACGGCTGGAACGAGGCGGGCGAGATCATCGCCGGCTACCGCACCACCTTCACGTACACGGCCCCGGAGAAGCTGGTCGCCAAGCCGCCGGCCACCGCCGGGGCGTACGTGGACGCACTCTCCCAGCGGCTGGTGGGTCAGAAGCTGAGCGCGCGGGAGAAGAACCTGATCCTCGGCGTGGCCGGCGTGCCGGCGACCGCCAAGGTCGACGCCACGTTCAACGGGGCCATCACCGCCGTCGCGCGGGCGATCCTCGCTTCCCCCCAGCACCACCTCAGGTGAGGCACCCGATGGAGAAGACTGTGTACAACTCTTTCCCCCTGCACCCCGAATGCCCCGACGTGCGGCGGCTCGCCGACAACCCGGCCGAGGCGTTGCTGCGTGCCGAGGCGGACATCGTCGCCGCCGAGAACGCCGCCGAGTTCGACCGCTACCGCACGCTGGAGAACCTGGAGGAGGCCCAGCAGGACGGTCGTGGCGTCACCCGGCGGACGTTTGTCGTCGGTGCCGCGGCCACCGCGACCGCCCTGGCCACCGCGCAGTTCGTCACCACGTCGGCGTCGTTCGCGGCGACCAAGACCGGCACCCTGATCCACGTCTTCCTCTACGGGGGGCTGGACGGGCTGAGTCTGATCGCCCCGGACAACGACCCCGTGCTCGCCAAGGCCCGCCCCGATCTGCTGCTCGGCAACGACTCGCTGGCCCTGGACCGCGGCTTCAAGCTGACCAGCGCGTTCAAGCCGCTGGAGAAGTGGCTCACGGCCGGCCAGTTGGGCTTCATCCCGGCGGCCTCCGACGAGCGACTGTCGCGTAGCCACTTCCAGGCGGCGGACGCCTGCAACCTGGGCGGGCTCCCCAACGAGACCGGCGGCCGGGGCTGGCTGGACGGTCTGGTCGACAACCTGGGCAAGGGCACCGCGTTCCGCAGCGTCGGAATCGGCAGCACCCTGCCGCGCTCACTGGTGGGCAACAACGGCGCACTGTCGCTGAACAACGTCGGGTCGTTGCGGCTCAACGGCGACGAGCGCTTCCGGGCCGCCACCGAGAAGGCCATCAAGGGGCTCTTCACCGGGATCAACCACCCGGTCGAGGAGGCCGTGCAGGAGGGCATGGGCGCGCTGGCCACCGCCCAGCAGTTGGCCGCCAAGCCGTACGAGCCGGTCGAGGGTGTCAAGTACGAGGGCGTCGGCAACGCCTTCAAGCAACTCGCCCAGCTGATCAAGGGTGGCGCCAACGTCCGGGTCGCCACCGTCGGCATGGGCGGTTACGACACCCACGAGAACCAGGGCACCAGTGCGGGCGGCCAACTGCACCGCCGGTTGAACGAGCTGGCCAACGCGATGGCCGCCTTCTTCACCGACCTCGGCCCGCAGGCCGCCGACGTGACGATCATGGTGTCCAGCGAGTTCGGCCGTCGGGTCGGCTCCAACAGTGGCGGCAGCGACCACGGGCACGGCGGGGTGGTCACCCTGCTCTCCGGCAAGAAACTGGCCGGCTCGGTGCTCGGCAACTGGAACGGTCTGGACAAGCTGGACTCCGGTGACGTGCCCGAGTACAACAACATGTTCAACATCTACGGCGCGGTGGCTCAGGGCCGGTTCGGTCTCACCAACGCCGAGGTCGAGAAGGTCTTCCCCCGCCAGAAGTACGCCCCGATGAAGCTGTACGCGTGACGCGTTCGCACACCCACGCCGCCGGCCGTCGTACCGGGACCTCGTCCCAGCACGGCGGCCGGTCGGCGGTCCCCCCGCAGATCCCGGCCCGGCGCGGACCCGGCGGCCGGCGGCTGCTGGCCGTGCTGCTCCTGGTCGGTCTGTTCGCCAGCGTGCTGCCGTGGTGGCTGGGCACCCCCGCCGGTTCGTTGCGGAGCACCGCGGCCACCGTCACCGCGGCCGGCCGGATCAGTGGCCTGATCGCCGGCTACCTGTTGCTGGTGCAGGTGCTGATGATGAGCCGGCTGCCGGTGCTGGAGCGGTGGATCGGCGGCGAGCAGATGGCCCGCTGGCATCGCGACGTCGGTGCCACCCTGCTGGTCGCCGTGCTGGCGCACCTGTCGCTGATCCTCGTCGGCTACGCGGACCTGCGGAACCAGTCGGTTCTCGCCGAGGTCGGCACGCTGCTCGGTGACTACGAGGACATGGTTTCGGCGTTCGTCGCCACCGGCATCATGATGCTGGTCGGGTTCAGCAGCATCCGGGCGATCCGGCGGGCGCTGCCCTACGAGCTGTGGCACGTGCTGCACCTGTCCAGCTACCTGATCCTGCTGCTCGGCTTCGGCCACCAGTTCACCCACGGTGCGCAGCTGTACAAGCCGGGACCGGTCCGCACCGGCTGGATCGCGCTCTATCTGCTGGTGGTGGCCGCCCTGCTCTGGGGTCGGGTGATCGCGCCGCTGGCGTTCAACCTGCGCCACCGGTTGCGGGTCGCCGACGTTGTCGCCGAGAGCCCCGACACCATCTCGATCTACCTCACCGGTGAGCGGCTGGGTCGGTTGGCGATGCTCGGCGGCCAGTACTTCCGCTGGCGCTTCTTCGCCCGGGGCTGCTGGTGGCAGTCACACCCGTTCTCCGTCTCCGCCGCCGGGAACGGTCGCTGGTTGCGGCTCACCGTCAAGGTCGTCGGCGCGCACACCGCGGACCTGCGCGACCTGGAACCGGGCACCCGGGTCTGGGCGGAGGGCCCGTCGGGCACCTTCACGGCCGCGCACCGGGTCCGTGAGCGGGCCCTGCTGATCGCCGGTGGCAGCGGCATCACGCCGATCCGGGCCATGCTGGAGGAGTTGCCGCCGGGCGCGGCCCTGATCTACCGGGCCCGTACCCCGGCCGACGTGCTGCTCAGCCGTGAGCTGGACTGGTTGGCTCAGGAGCGGGACACCGCGATCTGGTACGTCATCGGATCCCGCGACGACCCCGGCCCCCGTCAGCTGATGAGCCCGGACGGGTTGCGTCAACTCGTGCCCGACGTGGCCCGGCGTGACGTCTACCTGTGCGGGCCACCCGGTCTGGTGGAACAGTCGGTCCGCGCGCTGCGCCGGGCCGGCGTGCCCCGACGGCAGATCCACCTGGCCACGTTCGAGTTGTAGGAAGGGCATTCCATGCGTCGCGCGTTGCTCGCGATCACCGGCCTGGCCGCCAGCACCACCGCGCTCGTGGTGTTCAAGGGTTCGCCGGGGGCCACCCAGGTCGCCCAGAACCTGCCGAGCGCCCAGCCGGTCAACCCCACCCCGCAGGATGTCGACCCGAGCGCCGACCCGCCGGTCGACCCGGCGGCCGGGGCGCCCACGCCGTCGGTGGCTCCCAGCGCGACGTCGTCGCCCAAACCCAGCAAGAGCACCGTCCGGCCGCCCGGCACCCGCACCACTACGAAGGCTCCCACCGCGCCGCGCACCACCACGAAGGCGCCGCAGCCGACCAACCGCCGGATCACCGGGCCGGGCGTCGACAACGAGTACGGGTACGTGCAGGTGCAGATCGTCGTCTCCGGTAACCGGATCGTCGACGCCGTCGCGCTCTCACTGCCCAGCGGGGGTGAATCCGACATCCACAGCGACGACGTCAGCGGCAGGTACGACGGCACCGGCGGCGAGGTGGTGCGGAAGCAGAGCGCCAACGTCAACACCGTCTCCGGTGCCACCGAGACCAGCGACTCCTACAAGCAGTCGCTGCGAGGCGCGATCGAGCAGGCGTTCTGACGTGCCGGCCGCGATGACCCGACCCGGGCTGTGCCGGGTCGAACAGATCATGGGTACGGCGGTCACCCTGGACCTCGCCGAGGACCTGCCGGCGGCGACCCTCAACGAGCTGGCCGACGAGGTCTTCGCCTGGATGCGTGAGGTGGACGCCCGGTTCAGTACGTACAAGCCGGACAGCGAGGTGTGCCGCTTCGACCGGGGCGAGGTGCTGCTCTCCGAGGCGTCGGCGGACCTGCGGTTCGTGCTGGAGGCCTGCGCCGACCTGTGGGGCGACACCGACGGGTTCTTCGACGCGTACGCCACCGGGCGGCTCGACCCGTCCGGCTTCGTCAAGGGCTGGGCGGCCCAGGTCGCCTCGGATCGCCTACTGGCCGCCGGTGCCGCGAACCACTGTGTGAACGCCGGCGGTGACGTGCGCGTGCGCGGCCTCTCGCCGTCCGGGGCACCGTGGCGCATCGGCATCCGGCACCCGTGGGACGCGATGGCGACCTGCCTGGTGCTCACCGGGACCGACCTGGCCGTGGCCACCTCCGGCGTCTACGAGCGGGGCCGGCACGTGCTGGACCCGCGCCGGGGCACGCCCGCCAGCGGGTTGCGCTCGGTGACCGTGGTCGGCACCGACCTCGGGGTGGCCGACGCGTACGCCACCGCCGCCCTGGCGATGGGGGTCACCGGTCTCGGTTGGTTGGACCGCCTCGACGAGCACAGCCACGCGGTCGTCACCGACGACGCCCGGCAGTACCACTCCGCCAACGTCCCGCTGACCGACTAGCGGAGCGGGCGGTTGGTGCCGGCCGGGCGGGAGCCGGTGGGGCGTGGGCGGCCGGGGCGTGAACCAGACGGCCGGGTGCCGGCCCAGCGGTGCCGTGGGTGGCTGCGTCGGGGCGGTTCGGTGCCGCCGCCGGGATGTTGCGCCCTGTCGTCCGTGGACATCGTTCCCCCGTTCGTGGCGCGCGTTCGCGCCGTCCCCCTGTCAACGAGGACCGGCGCCCCGGCGACGCTGTCGGGCACCGGATGGAATCGTCGACAGGGCCTGTCTCACCTGCCTCGTCGGGGTAGCGGCAGGTGGCCGGGGAGCAGGTCGGGGGCGAGCGTCACCCCGCTGGCGCGCAGCGCCCCGATCAACGTGTTCTGCACGAGGTACGAATCCGGAAGTTGCCAGCGGGCCTGCTCGGGGGCGACCGCCCAGCGGACCGTCCCCTCCGGCAGCCGGGTGGGCGGCGCGGGGATCCACGAGCCCGGCCCGTGCCGGACGACGTGGAAGCAGTGCTCCAGCTCCGGCCGGAGCGGATCGCCGGGGCGGACCAGGAACATCCACCGCCCGGTGGGGGTGACCAGCACCGGCCCGCGTACGCCGGTGCCGGCCGGGTGGGTCTGCACCGCGTCGAGCACGTGCCGGCCCAGGTGGGCGGGGACCTCCAGCACGTCGAAGGCCCGGCCGGTGGGCAGCAGCACCCCGTGTGGGCGGTTGCGCCACCAGGTGGCCACCCGGGACGGGTCGGCGCTGGCTGCCAGTTCCCAGTTCTCCAGGGCGGGGTGACAGCCCACGGTGGGACATCCGGCCCGGCCGCAGACGAAGCGGCTGCGGGCCAGGCAGGCGCCCGGGGTGACCTCCCACCCGTGGGTGGCGTATCGCATGGCGACCCGGCGCAGCCGGACCCGTTCCAGCGGCGACAGTTCGGCGACGCGCGGTACGACGTTCCCCCACATGTGTGCCATCTCCTCTCGTCGGGCCCGGCGATCGCCAGGTCGCGTGTCGAGCACCGTCACTGCCGTAACCCACGATCGTTGAGGTTGACGAACGGCCCGTGCAACTTGCACGAAAAGTACGAGGACTGGCTGTACGGCTGACGTACATCGTGTGCGACCAGCGAAAACCTGAAGATGTGAGCGAAAGTCGCCGCACCCGCGGACATCGCCCCGACCCGATTGGTCGCTGGCGGCAGGGGAGGATGGGGAGATGGACGAGCTACCCATAGGACGGCGAGTTGCCTACTGGCGGGGCCGACGCAAGATGTCGCAGCAGGTCTTCGCCGACCGGCTGGGCAAGTCGAAGAGCTGGGTGGACAAGGTCGAACGCGGCGTCCGCCGGTTGGACAAGTTCTCCGTCCTCTACGAGATCGCCGACATCCTCCAGGTGGACGTTCAGCTCCTCATGGGCAAGGACCCGGAGCGCCGCACCGACGCGCTGAACTGCATCGACCAGGTCGAGGTGCAGGAGATCCGGGCGGCGCTGGAACGGTACGACTCGATGAGCGCGTACTTCGACGCGGTGCCGTGCCCGCCGCCGCTGGACGACATGCGCAAGGCCGTCAACCACGCCTGGCTCACCTACCAGTACGGCCGCTACGGGATGCTCACCCGGGCGCTGCCCAAGCTGCTGCGCGACGCCCAGGCGGCCGATGCCGCCTACGGCGGTGAGCGGGCCGCCGAGGCGGCTCACCTGCTCGGGCAGGTCTACCAGATCGCCTCCTCGGTGTTGCGCAAGCTCGGTGAGTGCGAGCTCGCCTGGTTGGCCGCGGACCGGTCGATGGCGGTGGCCCAGCGGGCCGACGACCCGCTGCTGGCCGGCATCGCCACCACCCGGGTGTGCAATGCCCTGGTCGCGATGGGGCGGGCTCGTCCCGCGCTCGAGCTGAACGTGCAGATCGCCAACCGGCTGGCCCCGGGAGGGAGCAACGAGGTCTCCCCGGCCCGGCTCTCCGTCTACGGGATGCTGCTGCTCCAGGGCGCGATGGCCGCGTCCCGCATCGGCGACTCGGCCAGCGTCGACGACCTGATCAACTGTGCGCAGGAGGCCGCCACCCTGCTCGGCGGCGACTACAACCACTACTGGACGTCGTTCGGCCCCACCAATGTCGAACTGCACCGGGCCGCCGCCGCGGTGGAGCTGGGCGACGGGGGGCGGGCGGTGGAGGTGCACCAGCTGCGCATCGCGGAGCCCTCCTTCAACGCGCTGCTGCCCGAACGCCGCGCCCACCATCTGCTCGACATCGCCCGCGGCTACGCCCAACTGGGTGATGTGGCGAACGCCGGGGAGATGCTCCTGCTCGGTGATCGGCTCGCCCCGTCGGAGATCCGCTGCCGGCCGATCGCGCACGAGGTGATGTCGGACGTCCTTCGTCGCACACGTGGTGCGCCGCCTTCTCCGGTAGCGGAGTTGGCTGAGCACATGGGAGTAGGGGTATGAGCGCGGAGCCGGTTTGATGGCCGGTTCACTGCGCAACAGCGAGCACCGCGAGGTGCTCTACGTCATCGCCTGCGGCTCGCCGCTGGCACGGCACGTCGGTCGTCTGGTCGACCTTGCCCAACAGGACGGTTGGGACGTCTGCGTGGTCACCACGCCGGACGGCGCAAAGTTCGTCGACCAGTCGGCCCTGATTCGGCAGACCGGCCACCCGGTGCGGACGCACTACAAGAATCCGGGTGACCCGGACGTGCTGCCGCCCGCCGACGCCATGATCGTCTGCCCGGCCACCGTCAACACGGTCAACAAATGGGCGGCCGGGATCACCGATACCCTCGCGCTCGGTCTGCTGGTCGAGGCGCAGGGCAAGGGCGTCCCCCTCGTCGCGGTGCCGTACACCAACGCCGCGATGGCCGCCCACCCGGCGTTTCGTGCCGGGGTGGCTCGACTGGCCGAGTGGGGCGTCACGGTGCTCTTCGGCGAGCACGTGATCGCCCTGCACCCACCGGGCACGGGGGAGCAGCATTTGCATGACTTCCCGTGGGCGTTGCCGCTGGCCGCGTTGCACACCGTCTCCGTGAGCGCCGCCTAGGGCTCACGGCGGGCCTTCCGCTCGGCGCGGTCGGGCCGGGCGTCACCACTGGACCGCCCCCGCGCCGGTAAGCTGGCCCGCCGTGAGCACAAGCGGATCCGACCCCACGGTGACCGACGTGGTGGCCGAGCTGGAACGGCGCTATCCGCCGGTCTGGGCCGAGGAGTGGGACCGGGTGGGCCTGGTGCTCGGCGAGCCCGCCGCCCCGGTCCGCCGGGTGCTCTGTGTGGTCGACGTGGTGCCCGAGACGGTCGCCGAAGCGCTGGCCGCCGACGTGGACATGATCATCTCGCATCATCCGCTGCTGCTGCGCGGGGTCTCGTCGGTCGCTCCGACGACCTTCAAGGGGCGGATCATCCACCAGCTGATCCGGGCCGGGGTGGCGCTCTACGCGGCGCACACCAACGCCGACGTGGCCGCTCCGGGCGTCTCCGACGCCCTCGCCGCCCGGTTCCGGCTGACCGGGCTGCGTCCCCTGCAGCGGCCCGCGCCCGGCTCTCCCGCTCACGGCGACGACCGGGGTTTCGGTCGGATCGGCGAGCTGCCCCAGCCGATGACTCTCGCCGAGCTGACCCGGCACGCCGCCGCCGTGCTCCCCGTCACGTCCTGGGGAGTTCGCGCCGCGGGGGATCCCGGGCGTATGGTTCGTACCCTCGCCGTCAGCGGCGGGTCGGGGGACAGCTTCCTCGGCGCCGCGACCGCCGCCGGGGTGGACGCGTTCCTCACCGCCGACCTGCGGCACCACCCGGCCGGCGAGCACCTCGCCGCCGATGGTCCCGCCCTGATCGACGCCGCCCACTGGGCGACCGAACGACCGTGGCTGGACGACCTGGCCGCCCTCCTACGGGAGGCACTGGGCGTCGAGACGCTGGTGTCCGACCTGGACACCGACCCGTGGACCGTGCACGCCGCCGCACCCGCTGTGGACGACAAGGAGCCCGACCGTGAAGGCTGACCCTCAGGTGCAGCGCCGCCTGCTCGACCTCCAGGCGATCGACACCAACCTCGCCCAGCTCGCCCACCGCCGGCGGTCGCTGCCCGAGCGGGCCGAGCTGGAGTCGCTGGCCCGGGAGTTGTCGTCGTTGGAGGACGAGCGGGTCCGCGCCCAGGTGGCCGTTGACGACCTGGACCGGGACATCGCCCGGCTGGAGAAGGACGTCGAGCAGGTCCGGGCCCGTAAGGAGAAGGACCAGAACCGGCTCGCTGCCGGCACCGGCCCGGCCCGCGAGTTGGAGGCGCTCCAGCACGAGCTGGTCTCGCTGAACCGGCGCCAGGGCGACCTGGAGGACGCCGAGCTGGAGCTGATGGAGCAGCGGGAGACCGCCCAGGGCGTGCTGGACGGCGTGGAGCAGCGGTTGGCCGAGACCCGCGACAAGCGGGCCGCCACCGAGCAGCGCCGCGACCAAGCGATGGCCGAGATCGCCAAGGAGGAGGAGTTCAAGCGGGGGGCCCGTCAGCCGCTCGCCGCCGACCTCCCGAGCGACCTGGTCAACCTCTACGACAAGATCCGCGAGGACACCGGGCTGGGTGCCGCACTGCTCAGCGCGGGGCGCTGCGGCGGGTGCCGGTTGGAGCTTTCCGGTGCCGACCTGGCCCGGATCCGCAAGACCGCCCCGGACGACGTGGTCCGCTGCGAGGACTGCCGACGGATCATGGTTCGCACCAACGAGTCGGGTCTGTAGGTCGTGGCGCCGCGCGTGGTCGCCGTCGAGGCCGACGGTGGGTCCCGGGGCAACCCCGGCCCCGCCGGCTACGGCGCGGTGGTGCGCGACCCGGAGACCGGGGAGGTGCTCGCCGAGCGCTCCGAGTCGCTCGGCACGGCGACCAACAACGTCGCCGAGTACCAGGGGCTGATCGCCGGTTTGTCCGCCGCCGCCGAGCTGGGTGCCGCCGAGGTGGACGTCCGGATGGACTCCAAGCTGGTGGTCGAGCAGATGTGCGGCCGGTGGCAGATCAAGCACCCCGGCCTGCGACCCCTCGCCGCGCAGGCCGCCGGGTTGGTGGGCCGGTTCACCGCGGTCCGGTTCACCTGGATCCCCCGCGAGCAGAACCGGCATGCCGACGCGCTCGCCAACGCCGCCATGGACGCCGCCGCGGGTCGTCCGTCGGCGACTGCGGCCCCCGGCCGTCCTGCGACGACCGCGGCCCCCGGCCGTCCTGCGACGACCGCGGCCCCCGGCCGTCCTGCGACGACCGCGGCCCCCGGCCGTCCTGCGACGGCTGCGACCGCCGGCCAGCCCTCGACGACGCCCGCCGCCCCGATCGTCGGCAGCGACCCGGCGACCGCGCCGGCCTCGTGGGAGCCGCGACCGAGTTTCACCGCCACCCGGCTGATCCTGGTCCGGCACGGCGAGACCGAGTACACCGAGCAGCGGCGCTACTCCGGGCGCGGCGACGTGCCGCTCTCCGAGAGGGGCCGGGCCCAGGCCCGAGCCACCGGCACCCGGGTGGCCGCGCTGGCCCCGTCCGTCGCGGCCGTGCTCAGCTCACCGCTGTCCCGGTGTACGTCCACCGCGGCGGTGATCGCCGAGGCACTCGGTGACGTGCCGGTCCGCACCGACGACGACCTGATCGAGTGCGACTTCGGCCAGTGGGAGGGGCGCACCTTCGCCGAGGTGCGCCAGCAGTGGCCGGGGGAGATGGACGCCTGGCTCGCCTCACCCCGGATCGCCCCGCCGGGCGGGGAGTCGTTCACCCACGTCGCTGAACGCGCCCACCGCGTCATAGCGGGGCTCCTCACCGCGTACCCCGGGGAGACCGTGGTGGTCGTCTCGCACGTCTCGCCGATCAAGCTGGTGCTGCGCGACGCGCTCGCGGCCGGCGACGGGTTCCTGCATCGGCTCTTCCTGGACGCGGCCGGCATCTCGGTGCTCGACCTGTGGCCCGACGGTGGCGTCGCCGTCCGCACGGTCAACGACACCGCCCACCTCGCCGAGATCGACTAGTTCCCATCTGTCGGGAGGGTTCTGGCTCGATGGGCCGAACCTGTGCGGAAACTGTTGACAGTGGATGGACCCCGGTTCAAGATCGGTTCGTGCGAAGCGTTCACCTGACGAAGCGGGGTCACATCGACCTCCTGCGCGTCGCCAGCGCCGCCTGTCGACGTTCCATCTGACGCCGGGTTCCTCCCTCCCCCGCACGCTGTAGGCGTTTCCCATCCCCGCTGGTCTCCGGCCCCGCGGTGCGTCCGCCTGCGCGTCCCCCTCCGACAGGAGATCCGTCATGCTGTCCACAAGACGTCTACCCCGGCTCACCGCGACAGCGGTGAGCGCCGCGTTGCTCGCGACCGTGGCCCTGACCGAGCCGGCGTCCGCCACCGCGCTGCCCACGGTGCCGCCAGCCCCCGTCGACCTCTCCGACGTACGCGGCTACCCCCGCCAGAGCACCCTCCCGGTCTGGCCGGACAACCCGGCCGACGCTTCCATCCCGATCGGCGTGATTCCCTACGACGACATCGCGCCGAAGCTGAACGCGCTCCAGCGGGCCAGCGACCGGGTCTCCGCCCGGGTCGCCGGGAAGTCCGCGGGCGGCTACGACCTGTACGCGGTCACCGTGACCGCGCCGGAGAGCCGCAGTGAGGCGCGACAGCAGGAGACCTGGAAGCGGCTCATCGAGGACGAGCCGGCCCGGGCGCAGCGGGACCGCAAGCTGCTCGCCGGCTACAAGACGCCGCTCTTCATCAACGCCAACATCCACGGCAACGAGTGGGAGGGCACCGACGCCGCTCTGCGGGTGATCGAGGGCTTCGCCACCGACCGCACCTCGGAGGTCGCCGAGCTGTTGCGGCGCAACCGACTGGTCTTCAACATCACCTCGAACCCGGACGGCCGAGTCGCCGGCACCCGGGCCAACGCGGCCGGCTACGACCTCAACCGCGACCTGACCATCGTCGCGCAGCCGGAGACCAACCTCATCCGCGACCTGATCATCGACACCAAGCCGATCATCACGCTGGACCTGCACGGGTACGTCAACCCGACCCTGCTGCACCCGAGCACGCCGCCGCACAACGTCAACAACGAGTACGACCTGTACATCAAGCACGGCCTGCCCAACGCGCTGGCGATCGAGGAGGGCCTGCGCGGCCTCGGGTACGCCGAAACCCAGCGGGCCCGGATCCCGTTCCGCGACGACGAGCCGGGCGTGTGGGACGACTTCCCACCGATCTACGTGCCGTCGTTCGCCATGTTGCAGAGCAGCATCCCGTACACCATCGAGGCTCCGCTGAACCCGCGCGGCGGATCGCTCACCCCGGCCGAGCGGGTACGCCGCTCCGGTATCAACACCGACGTGCACGAGGTGGCGATCCGTACCTCGTTGCGTTACATCCAGGACCACCGGGCCGAGGTGCTGCACGACCAGGCCGAGGTCTACCGCCGGGGCCTGGCCGGTGAGCCGTTGCGCGACCTCCCCGACGGCTACGTGCCCGGCTGGGGACCGGAGGACAACTACAACACCACCTTCCCCCGGGCGTACGTCATCCCGAGCGGCACCGGTCAGCGTTCCGAGCCGGCGGCGGCCCGCCTGGTCGACCTGCTGATCGGCAGCGGTGGCCGGGTGTGGAGGGCGAAGCAGCCGTTCACCGCCGGCGGTAACCGCTACCAGGCCGGCTCGTACGTCGTGGACATGCATCAGCCCAAGCGCGGCCTGGTCAACTCGCTGCTCGAACCGGGCGCGGACATCACCGACCGGGTGGACGACCTGTACGCCGGACCGGCAGCCTGGAGTCAGGGCCTCACCTGGGGCGCCACCGTGGACACCCTCTGGAACACCCTGCCCCGGGTACGCCTGGAACGGACCTACGACGGGCGGGCCGAGGGCACGCTGCCCGCCGGCCGGTCCGACCTGCGCCTGGATCTGCGCGACGCCGCCGACCTGCTCGCGGTGAACTCGCTGCTCGCCAAGGGCGTCGAGGTCTACCGGCTCGGAGACGGGTCGGTGGTCGTTCCCGGCACCCCGTTCAACCGCACGTTGGCCGGTGCGGAGGTCCGCGCCCACGCGGTCAGCTTCGAGCGGGCGCCGGCCCGTTGGCGGGGCACCCGGCTGGACCGGGTCGTGGTCGGCTATCTCGGTACGGTCGAGGAGCGGGACACCCTCGCCGACCTCGGCTTCGAGGCGCGTGCGGTGACCGCCGCGACGCTGACCGACACGTTGACCGAGGACGTCGACGTGCTGCTGGTCGCCGGCAACGTCAACCTGGCGGACCTGACCGCCGAGAACCGGTCCGCCCTGGACCGCTTCCTCGCCGGCGGCGGTGGCGTGGTCGGCCTGGGCACCGCCGGGGCGTCCTTCAGCAACGCCGCCGCGCTGCTGACCGTGACCGCCACCGCGGCGCCGAGCCTGGCCAGCGGGGTGGCCAACATCGTGAACCACGGGGGACCGGTCACCACCTCGGCGATACCGCACACCTTCATCAGCCAGCCCGTCTGGTTCACCGACCTGGGTGCCAACGTCGAGGTCGAGCAGTCGTACGCGGCCGACCCGCTGCTCGCCGGCTGGTGGGCCACCGACGGCGCGAACGGGCAGACCTCGGCGGCCAACCAGGCCAGCATCGTGCGGGGTGTCTCCACCGCGGGCAACGGCGTGGTGCTGTTCGGCACCGACCCGACGTTCCGTCTGCACCCCAAGGGTCTGCAGTCGCAGCTCGGCCGGGCCGTGCTCTGGGCGGCACAGCGGTGACCGCGGCTGGGTGAAGCCAGCGATCGACAGTCGTGGGGCCCGGGTGCGAACCGCACCCGGGCCCCACACCGTCGACGGCCAGCCGCACCTGCTCATCCGCCAGCCGAACCGGGCGCGCCGTTCGGCGCAGCCGACAAACCGTTCAGCGCAGCACCTTCCGAGCGGGCGCGGTGACGGCCATCACAGGGTCGTAGCCTCCGGCCGTTACATCGAATGCCTCGACTCCCCGGAGGTGTGTCAGATGGCTGCACCCGAACCGGAGGCGCCCACCACGGCGCCGTCCAGGGCTAAGGACCACAGCCCCTGGAACTGGTTGCTCTTCATTCCCATCGTGGTGCCGCTGATCCCGGTCTTCTTCAACGGCGACTCGCCCCGGGTCTTCGGCTTCCCGCGCTTCTACTGGCTGCAACTGGCGTACATCCTGCTCGGCGTCACCACCACGACGCTGGTCTACCAGATGACGAAGAAGCGGGGAGGCCGCTGATGTGGCGGGACCATCTCACCGAGATCATCGTCTTCACGTTCCTCTTCCTGCTGGTGAGCGTGATGGGCTTCGTGGCCGCCCGGTGGCGGGCACCGAAGGACATGGCGCACCTGGACGAGTGGGGGCTGGGCGGCCGCAGTTTCGGCGGCTGGATCACCTGGTTCCTGGTCGGCGGTGACCTCTACACCGCGTACACCTTCGTGGCGGTGCCGGCGTTGATGTTCGGTGCCGGCGCGGCCGGGTTCTTCGCCGTGCCGTACACGATCGTCATCTATCCGCTGGTCTTCCTGGTGCTGGTGCGGCTCTGGTCGGTGTCGCACCGGCACGGGTTCGTCACGCCGGCCGACTTCGTCCGCAACCGGTTCGACTCACCGGTGCTGGCACTGCTGATCGCCATCACCGGCATCGTCGCCACCATGCCGTACATCGCGTTGCAGCTGGTCGGCATCGAGGCGGTGCTCAAGACGATGGGTGTCACCGGCGACAACGCGCTGGCCCGGCACCTGCCGATCATCATCGCGTTCGCCATCCTGGCCGCCTACACGTACCAGTCGGGGCTGCGCGCGCCGGCGCTGATCGCGTTCGTCAAGGACAGCCTGATCTACATCGTCATCCTGGTGGCGATCGTCTACCTGCCGTACAAGCTGGGTGGCTGGGGTGACATCTTCGCCGCCGCGGACGCGAAGTTCGACGCCTCACCCAACCCGAACGACGGCATTCTGCTCAACGGCAACAACCAGCTTCAGTACGTCACGTTGGCGCTCGGTTCGGCGTTGGCGCTCTTCCTCTACCCGCACAGCATCACCGGTGTGCTGGCCAGCCGGAACCGGGACGTGATCAAGCGGAACATGTCGGCGCTGCCGGCGTACAGCCTGCTGTTGGGGTTGATCGCGCTGCTCGGCTACATGGCCATCGCGGCCGGCGTGAAGCCGCTGCCGGGCGCGAAGGAGGGGACGGTCGACAGCAACACCGTCGTGCCGCTGCTGTTCGACCAGCAGTTCCCGGACTGGTTCGCCGGTGTGGCGTACGCGGCGATCGGCATCGGCGCGCTGGTGCCCGCGGCGATCATGTCGATCGCGGCGGCGAACCTGTTCACCCGCAACATCTACAAGGAGTACCTGAAGCGGGACGCCTCCCCGGCCCAGGAGGCGAACGTCTCGAAGATCACCTCCCTGGTGGTGAAGGTCGGCGCGGTGGCCTGCATCGTCTTCCTCGACCCGCAGTTCTCCATCGACCTTCAGCTGATCGGCGGCGTGATCATCCTGCAGACGCTGCCGGCGGTGGCGTTGGGCCTCTACACCCGCTGGTTCCACCGCACCGGGCTGATCGTCGGCTGGGCGGTGGGCATGGGCCTGGGCATGTGGATGCTCTACCAGGTGGCCAGCCCGACCCGGAAGCACTTCGGTGGCTCGGCGTTCCCGCTGTCGGAGTTCGGCTTCGACACCACCCGGACGATCTACGTCGGCATCGTGGCGGTGGCGGTCAACCTGGCCGTCGCGGCGCTGGTGACGCTGGCGCTGCGGGCCGCCAAGGTGGAGGAGGGAGTCGACGGCACCACGCCGGACGACTACTTCGCCGACGAGGGCGACCCCCGGGTCACCCCCGGCACCGAACGCGACGCCGACTCGGCCCGCGAACCGGTCGCCTGACCTCTCGGGTACGCCCGGGTGCCGACGTGATCGGTGCCCGGGCGTTCCTGTTTCGCGGCGGCCGGCGCGGTCAGCGTTGGCGGTTGCGGGATATCAGGGCCTGGTTGAGGCGGCCCAGGAGGGTCGCCAGCGTGGCCCGGTCCTCGGCGCTCCAGTCGGCCAGCATGTCGCCGTAGAGCCGGGTGCGGGCGGCCTGCACGGCGGCCATCCGCTGCAGACCGGCCGAGGTCGGGGAGATGACCGTGCCCCGTCCATCGGACGGATCCGGGGTGCGGGTGATCAGGCCGTCCCGCTGTAGCGCGGACACCTGCCGGGTCACGGTCGAGCCGTCCAGGTTGAGCCGGGCGGCGAGCGCGGAGACGTTCTGCGGGCCGGCGTCGGCCA
This sequence comes from Micromonospora luteifusca, assembly GCF_016907275.1. Lineage (NCBI taxonomy): Bacteria > Bacillati > Actinomycetota > Actinomycetes > Micromonosporales > Micromonosporaceae > Micromonospora > Micromonospora luteifusca. Next base: position 1,567,093 of record NZ_JAFBBP010000001.1, on the reverse strand, counting down.
GGTGGCGCAGGATGACGTACGCCGCTCGGTCGAGCACCCGGTGCTCGGCGGTGCCGGTGGCCCGCCGGGTCGCTTCGCCGAACCGCATCAGCAGGGCAACCTCGGTTTCGATCTGGCCGAGGGTGCTCTCGTGGTCATCACTCATAGCTGTATGATACAGGATAAGTACCTGCATCATACAGCTAATTGAGGAGTCGGAGTGGATCGGCGTTCCGAACCGAACCGCAGTGCCATCTACGCCACCACACTGGTGGCCTTCCTTGCCATCGCGGGCATCGCCGTGGTCGATCCGATCCTGCCGGCCATCGGCGACGCGATCGGAGTCACCGCCTGGCAGGTCGAGCTGCTGTTCACCGCGTACATCGCGGTCATGGCCCTCGGCATGATCCCCGCGACGCTGGCCAGCGGCCGGTTCGGCTTCAAGCCGGTGCTCATCACCGGCGTCTCCGTGGTCGGCCTCGCCGCGATCCTCGCCTCGTTCAGCGACAACATCGTGCAGCTGTCCGTGCTGCGCGGTGTCTGGGGGCTGGGCAACGCGATGTTCTTCGCCACCGCCATGGTGGTGCTGGTCAACCTGGCCGTCGACCGGGAATGGGTGGTCGGCCTCTTCGAGACCGCCCTCGGCCTCGGCTTCGCCGTCGGTCCGCTGATCGGCGGCCTGCTCGGCGAGATCAGCTGGCGCCTGCCGTTCTTCGTCTGCGGCGTCTTCATGGTCCTCGCCCTCGGCGTGGCCGCCCGCAAACTCCGCGAGCCCACCAACCGGCAGGCACCGGTACGCGTCGGCCAGATCTTCGCCACCTACCGCCGGCCGGCGTTCATCGCCCTCTGCGTGGTGACCGGCACGTACAACTTCGTGTTCTTCGTGGTGCTCGGCTACACGCCGCTCTTCCTGGGGTTGGACATCATCCCGCTGGGGCTGGCGTTCACCGGTTGGGGTCTCGGCCTGGCCACCGGCATCCTGGTGATCGGCCACCGGCTGGCCCACCGGATCGGCGCCGTGCAGACCGTCGGCGTCGCCATCGCCGGGCTGCTGGTCTGCATGGTTCTCTTCGCCACCTCCACCAGCACCGCCGAGGCGCTCGTGGTGCTGGTGCTCTCCGGACTCTGCATGGGGCTGGCCAACGCCAACCTCACCGACCTGGCGCTCGGTCTCGGCTCCAGCGACCGTCGGGTCGCCACCGGGGCGTTCAACCTGGTCCGCTGGGGTGCCGCCGCGCCGGCACCGATCATCTCCGGCAAGCTCGCCGAGCAGTCGCTGTCGCTGCCGTTCTGGGTCGGCTTCGGTGTGCTCGCCGTCGGTGTGCTGGTCTACCTGGCCTTCGCGCACCTGATGGCCGCCGGCTACGGCGAGCGGGTGCTCTGGTCCCGCTGGAACCGGGCCGCCGCCGACGCCGAGCACGCCGCTGAGGAGCCGGTCGGCGAGACGTACTGACCGGCGGACGGGTTCAGCTCAGGGCGCGATAGAGCAGGTAGAGGCCGATCACCGTGCCGAACACCACGATCAGGGTCTTGAGCAGCACCGCCGGCAGCCGGCGAACCAGCCGGGCGCCCACGTACCCACCGATCAGGGTGGCCGGCGCGACCACCGCGACGGCCGCCCAGTTCACCGGGCCGAACAGGGCGAACACCACAAGCGTCGTCAACCCCACCACCGCGGAGAGCAGATTCTTGATCGCGCTCACCCGCGTCAGGGTCGCGTCCAGCACCAGGGCCAGCCCGGCGACCAGCATCACCCCGAGCGCCGCACCGAAGTACCCGCCGTACACCGCACCGAGCGCGACCATCGTCTGCACCGCGACCGTCCGCTGACGCGGCGACAGGTCCCGAGGGTGACCGACCAGCCGGCGCAGCGGGTCCTGGAAGGCCAGGACCGCGGTCGCGCCCAGCACCAGAAACGGCACGACCAGCTCGAACGCGCGGGCCGGGGTGGCCAGCAGCAGCAGCGCCCCGAGAATGGTGCCGACGATGGTGGTGGGCACCAGCGTGGCCAGCGCGCGGGGGCGCGGCAGGTCCGCCCGGCTGCCGGCCACGGCAGCCAGATACCCGGGGAACACGGCGAGGGAGTTGCTGACGTTCGCCGGAACCGGGGGCAACCCGACCGCGATCATCGCCGGAAAGGTGATCAGCGAACCACCACCGGCCACCGCGTTGACCGTGCCAGCGGCGAGACCGGCGGCGAGCAGCAGCGCGGCGTGGGAGAGATCCATAGCCCCACGAGGCTAGCCCCCGCCCTGTCCGGCGGATCCGCCGGACCACCGCACGTGAGCTGCGCGATCTTGCTCAGGCGGGGCGGCAATACCGACGGCCGGCACGTCGTTAGGATGAGAGCGCGACGGACGAGTCGACCGGGCGGCCGCGTCGGCGGGCTTCGGCCCGCCGCCGAGGAACGTCCGGACTCCACAGGGCAGGGTGGTTGTTAACGGCAACCCGGGGCGACCCGCGGGACAGTGCCACAGAAAACAGACCGCCGACCCCAACGGGGACGGTAAGGGTGAAACGGTGGGGTAAGAGCCCACCAGCACCCCGGGTGACCGGGGTGGCTCGGTAAACCCCACCCGGAGCAAGGCCAAGTAAGGGCCGTCATCGCAAGATGACGACCCCGCGCAGACGCTTGAGGGCTGCCCGCCCGATGTCTGCGGGTAGGCCGCTGGAGCCTGCCGGCAACGGCAGGCCGAGATGGATGGCCGCCGCCGGCGCAAACCCCTCGGGGTACGCGCCGCGCACAGAATCCGGCGTACAGGTCGACTCGTCCGTCGCCCACCAGGCCAGCCGCTGTCACATGGCGGCTGACCTGCTGTTTCTTCGGGTGTTAATGGTCGTCGTTGGTTAGCTTTGGTCGGCCTCTGACGGCCCCGCGACGGCCTGGACGGCCCATAGACGGCCCGATGAGGTGTCGGCTTCTGTCGGTCCTGTTTACGGGCAGCGGCGCATGCGTTACAGATCGCACATGAAGATCCTTCGCCGGTACTGGGGCCTTGTTGCGTTGGCCTTGCTACTCACCGCCTGGTGGACGACCCAGGTGGGGCCTGGAGTGCTGTACCTGCTGTCGGGTGCGGTCGTGCTCTGGTCGCTCTTCCAAGCGCCTGCCTGGTGTGGAGCCGCGACCCGAAGCCGCGGTGGCTTCTGCCGGAACAACTCGCGTGGGCTGCTGCTCGGTTGCCACCTCCGTGAGCATCGGTGGCAGAAGTTCAAGATGCTGTTCTACTTCAGCCGGTGGGCAGCGTTCAGCCGAGGTACGTGGGCCACACCCAGCGCCAAACTGGCCACGGTGTCGGGCTTAGTCGGAAGTGTCTCCGCTATAGCGACGGGCATCAAGGACTTCGCGTTGAGTTGAAGCGGAACTAGGAGCCCAATCCTTCCGCCAGCGGAAATGCCGTCACGCGCTTACACGGCCTCCGAGACTGCCATCGGCGGTTGCTGCTTGACGGCCTTTTATGGACTCTCGTGCCCCCCCGTGGCCCCACTGTCGGGAGTCGGCCCGGCTGGGTCGTCGCTTCCTCTGGGGCACAGCGAGCCTGGCTGGCCTGAAAAATTGGGGACCGGGACGGGGTGCGGGCGGATGTCGGATAGGCGACTGAGCCCTTAGGTTCGTTTAGTCCATTTGGTCGTGATTGGCCTTCATGTGTTGCCTGATCAAGGAGTTAGGATCGCCACCTGCTATTGCCCGTCAACCTCCTGGTGGGTGGCGGATAGGAGGAGAAGGTGCCACAAAGTCAGGTCCGGTTCATCAAGGCGTATGTGATGCACGGCCGGACGGCTGAGGGACTGTTGGATTACCCAGAGTTCTTCCGGTGGTTGGCTAACCTTCCCTATGGACGTACGAGAATCGACGTCAGTTCCGACCTGGTGCTCGCCATCGTTCGGTCTGTGGAGCGGCAAGGGATGTATCATTTCCGCTTTGTCAGCGGCAACCCAAGAGACGTCCCGATCCTTTATGACGAAAGTACCGGCACGACTTTGCAGGGGCGCACACCCGAGGGAACGTGGCTCGTGCAGTCCACCCGAGTCTCTGTCGCACCCGAGGAGCGCTGCGTTTTCATCGAAAGTCGACGCGTGGGCGTCGGTGCAACTAACCTCGAACGCTATTTCAACAACATTGCCCGCAATCTCGGGTTTGTCGAAAAATTGCAAGTTGATTTAAGTCCAATGCCCTCACCCTCATTCGAGGAAGACATTAACCAACTGGTTCGCATTCGTGAAGCAGCATTGGTTGTCGCGCGGCCCAACTCTGATTGGGATGACTCAAGCGACTTGTTATCACGCTTGGCTGATGACTCGAATGCGGGTGAAGCTGAGATGGTCGTGAAGGCCGCACGGGGGAAGTCGCTGTCGCGTACCTCCGGCGCGATCCGTCTGGTCAAACAGCACCTTCGCGAGGGTCTCAATAATCTCCGGAACATCCGAGTCGTCGGTCGGAGAGAGGGTGAGGCAGCCGATCGAGTCCTCACCCTCGAAAAGCACCAGATGCGAACGACAACGCGGATCAACTCGGCCGCGCCGCAGGAGGAGCAAGACGAGCAGGTCTTCGCGGCGGCCGAGGAGCTGGCGGAGGTGGCGCTGCCCCTGGTGAGGGAGAGAGCAGAGCAGGCATCGGGTACATCCTGAAACTTGTCGTACACCTGTTCTAGGGTTGAATCATGACGAGTCCGAAGCCGTCACGTGGGCGGTACTTCCGCTTTGCGCGCCTGCACCTTGGCCCCCGATTCTCCGATACGGTCCTACACAGGAATATGTCGATAAGTCTGATTGGGGCGGGGGCGTTGACTTTTGCTGCCTTCCGCTTGGGGTTCTTTCCAGCTCTTGAGAAGATCGCCGTTAAGGACTTCGTTGCTGGCCTGTTGGCCTATTCCGCACTGGGCTTTGGCGCGTCGACGGCTGCCGCCGCCCTGGCCTTGTCTATCCCGAAGACCACTTATTACTACACCATGATCGTCAATGGCCCTGGGTCACCAGTGGTCACGATCGATGCGGAGGGTAAGCCGAATGCTCGGAATCCCGAGGAGCAGCATCTCCTGGTTCCGAAACATTACGGCTCTGGCTTTCGATCCTTGTACGGGGACCTCGTATTCACGTTCTTGTGGACGATGGTGGCTCAACTCTCGTTGGGCGTAGGGGCGATGGCTTATTTCGCCATCGCGGGAGATGTAAATCTGGTTGACCACTCCCATTGCTTGAGATCAAGGGCGGGCTTCTTTCTAGTTGTTGCCATCATCATCTACGCTCTGCTCCAGATGCTTGCTCTTCTTCGAGCAATGGCTGACTACGCCCTCCTTCAAGAGGCTTTTGACCGGCGCAAACTCGGCCTGTAATGGACGCGCATTTGCCATCCCGTCTGCCGTCGACCCGCCCTCCTGGGGAGCGGGCCGCCGCCCGGTGCGCCACGTCAATCGGACCTTGACACAAGTACGGACGCTGGCGCACCGGGCGGTGGTCTGCTCGGCTTGCCCGGGTCGATGACAGGCGGGATGGCCCAGCGCAACCCCCCACGGACCCGGCAGCTGCCGACGATCCTTGGCCATCCTGGAGCCGGAGCGCCCCCGCCGGAGGCGCAGTAGCCCGCAACTCTGCTCGATGCACCAGCTGGCCGACGCGGCCGGCGTGCGCTTCCCTGCGCCGCGCGGGCTCGTGGCCGCGCGGCCCGGCCGGCTGCGGGCCCATCACTAACCGGTCAACGGCCTGTCGTGCTACGGCGGCCCCTTGGGCTTTGCGCTTTCGCGCCAGCCGCCGGGCGTGTTGCGTGGCCCGAGTCGGAGCGGCAGCGGAGCGACGGACGCGCGCCCAGGCGGCGGCGCGTGCGGCCCGTTCAGGGCCGCCTTGAGGTCGACCGGCATGCACGCGCTTCGGCATTTCTACGCCTCGGCCCTGCTAGATGCGGGGGAGAGCGTCAAGGCTCTCGCCTCCTACCTCGGCCACTCCGACCCCGGATTCACCCTCCGGGTGTACACGCACCTGATGCCGGCCAGCGAGGAACGCACCCGCAACGCCATCGATCGACTCTTTCGGCCCAACCCTGCTGACGGCCCCGACACGGCCTGAGGCGGGAGAGCGGTCGCATTCGCCCAGCTCAGAGCATGTGCACCTATCAGAATCCGGCGTACAGGTCGACTCGTCCGTCGCCCACCGGACCTTGGTCATCGCTGGGTAGCGTTGATGACCTAACGAACGCCCTGGCGACGCCCTGAGGGTCGGCTCAGTGTGGAGCGACGTGGTGACACGCTGGCGAGCCAGCCAGGGGTTGGACTGCGCGGCAGCCAGAGCCCGAATCACGCGACCAGGTCGCGCTCGCGCCGCCGGCTGTCGTCACATCCCCCATGGGCCTGCTTCCTCCTGTAGTGGGGGCGGTGCCCCGGCGGTCGTCGGTGGCTGACCGCCCCGGTGGCCGCAGGCGGGCGGGGCGGCTTGCCGCCGGCCGGGCTTGCCGCCCAGCACCACGCGGAGTGGTGCCTTGATACAACAGAAGCCGGCAGCAGCTTGGGAACGACAAGTTGGGAACGAGACATCCCTCTGACAAGTTCTGTACAGCTCGCCTGCACGCCCCCCCCGTGAGTGGATGGGGCCTCGGTTCCAGTTCGTCGCCAAGCGCCTATCCGCCCCAGCTGTTGCTGTCACCATTACTGAAGAACGCAGTTTGGGCGGGACACCCCGGGGCCAGCCCGGTGTCCTGCGGCAACGCAAGTCGTAACAAGCCAACGAACTCGCTGCAGACCCGGGCACTCACTGGCAGGAGGCCCTACTGGTTGGCCTGTGCGCTGTCAACCCGCCACCAGCGATACTGGTGCGCCAGAGTTTTGTGGGACTAGCGCAGATCACCCGGAGTCGCCAAGATAACCCGGTGTCTTGGAACGGTGACCAGAGGTCTTCACTGTGGTGGGCCGTCTCGGCGCTAGGAGCTGTAGGTGCAATAGGAGGTTTCCTCGCGATTCTGGTGTCCGGCCCGGAAAACTGGCTAGAAACTGGAGATCACCTGGGGAGTATCGGTGGATCACTGCTGGCCCTGGTGGGTCTGGCGGTCAGTCTGGCGTCGTGGCGGGCTGCATTACGGACGGCGCCGCAAGATCAGGTGAGCCACCGTAAGCAGACGTGTCACGAGCTGGCCCACCTAGTGCATCAGGAGTGGGGGCATGAGGCGACGATGCGCGGCTTGGGTCAGCCAGACCCCATTCAGGTGCAATGGTCCTCCACTGGCTTGGCCGTGGCTGCCGCGCCATCGGAGGTGCTTGGCCCTAGCGCAGGGCGGGCGACTCGATTGCGGCTGCACGGCGATGTTGACGGGATCGCCATAGCGTGGCGGCAATTGCCAGCCCGGCAGTTAGTCATTCTTGGTGGGCCGGGTGCAGGGAAAACTTCTTTGGCCGTGCTGCTGGTCCTAAAATTGCTCGAACATTGGCAAGACGATGAGCCCGTACCGGTGTTAGTAAACTTAGCTGGGTGGGATCCTAATCGGGAGCACATAGACACCTGGTTGGCGCGCCGACTCGTTGCAGGCTACTCGTCGGCGGTCGGACGAGGGCGGGTCGGCAAAGCGACGGCAACACGGCTCATCGACAGTTCCTCCATCCTGCCAGTGTTCGACGGGCTCGACGAGTTACCCAGGCGCTCGATAGCGCCCGCTGTGGCAGCGTTAAACGCCGCCGTTGGTCGAAATCGTCCTCTAGTTCTCACCTGCCGGAGGCGAGAGTACCAAAACGCCATTTCGACTATCGGCGTCCCCCTCGCGAGGGCGGCGGTGGTGGAGATAGAGCCGGTAACAGGGCGGCAGGCAGTGCAATACCTCTCGGCTGGACAGGTCAACGGCAAAGATCGGTGGGCGCCGGTTCTGGCCATCCTTAGGAACCAACCGGGAGGCGTGCTCGCAGCGGCTTTATCCACGCCGCTGATGGTGTATCTAGCCCGGACGGCTTACATTAACCCCGATGCCAAGCCAGTCTCCCTAACAACTTTCGCGAGTGTCCGTGCTATCGAAAAGCACCTACTAGATGCGTACCTGCCCTCACTGTATCCCCCTCCTGCCGCGGCAATCAGGTTCAAGAGCTTCGAGCCAAGGCGGAACTATCGTCTCGTAAACGCCAAAAAATGGTTAGCATTCGTGGCACGTCAGTTGCAACGCCAGAGAGCCCCTTCCTTTCGGCGGTGGCAACTTATCCAGGCCGTCCCGGGCCGCACTTTGTCAGCTGGTATTGTTGCCGGGACTGCTCTTGGGGTTCTAGCTTGGATTGCCGTCAGCCTCGCACTCGGGACCGTTGCGGGCTCTGTCGCTGGTTACGCGATCGGGGCGATTTTCGCGCTGATGATTGGATCGAAACTTCCCGGTGATCCCAAAGCTGCGTATGGCCTCCAGCGCGGCCCTTCTGCCGGTATATTCTTCGGGACCACGGCAGGAAATGTGTGTGGTCTTTTCGTTGGATTCATTGGAGGACTTGGCGGTGTCCTTTATTACGAGGCCACCGCGTTCTCAGCGACCGCCTTTGCCGTCGGGGCATTAGGAGGGCTAACGGGGGGACTCCTATACCAAGTCATGGCGCTGCTCACGATGCGGCCCGCAGACCAGGATCTTAGATTCGAGATTACAGTCTCACTATTGGTTGGAATAATCGCAATGGTCCCGCTTGGCTTGATAGGGGGGCTCGGCGTTGCGCTGCTTGTCGTATTCGTTCTTTGGGGAGGGGGCGTGCTGCTGCTCGTCCTAATTCTGGGGCTCGCCTCCGGGTATGCGGCCGGGGTGCTCCTGCCGATTTTCACCCCCGCATGGATTCAGCATCAGGTCTGGTCTTTCCTGGCGCGCTGCTGGTTTAGTGCCAGTGGTCGTCTGCCATGGCGAATTACCCGCTTCCTCGATGACGCTTACCGCCGAGGAGTCCTTCGCCGGGTGGGGGCCGAGTATCAATTCCGCCACGACCGACTAAAGCAACATCTTTCGGCGATAGATGAATGAGGCGGCCAAAGGTGCGTCAACTAGCCGTCGCGCTGTCAAGCGCTTGCTTATTAATAGGTCGCTCAGGGTCGGAGTGCTACGAGCTTGAATTGCCACGGAAGAGGAGTGCTTAGGAGTGGCGGGATATCAGCCTGCTGCATTTAGCGCACACCCCGAATCGAACCTGCTTAGGTTTCCCCTGGCTGAACGCTGAACCCGGGAAGGAGGAAGTTGGTGCCCAATCTGCCGACGGGTGGTGTAGGTGTGGTTTCTCATGCTGCCGGGCAGCCACGTGATGCGTGCGGGCGTGCGGTTGCAGGCCCTGCCCGCCAAACCGACCAGGCCAGCCAACGCCGGCGGAACCCGGTACGGGTCGGATGAACGGGCGCCCTCGCCCGCACCTGCCGATGCGTCCGGCGTGGCTGTGCCGCAACTGCGTGGCGCCCTGGCCGTGTAGCCCGGCACAGCTCGCCCTTGCGACCGAGTTCTACGGTCATTCGATCGCGCTGGCGTTCTACCTGGCCGCGTCGATGCAGGAGGCCGATCGACGACGTGTACGGCCTGGGGCTGCGCCCAGACCTGCCGGCGCTGCACGCCAGGTTCCTCGGCTGGTTGTCGCTGGCCCGCCGGCCCCACCGACGCTGAGCTCAGCCAAACAACGAACCGGCCGGGTGGGTTGCCCCACCCGGCCGGTGTCCGGATCTCTGCAAACAGGCTTTAGTGCTTCTTGAACACCGGCATGGTGTCCAGCGTGGTGGTGATGTTCTGCGTGGTGCCGCCTTGATGCGTCTTCCCGGTGAAGATGTCGGTCCAGCTGTTGCCCGGCGGGAACCACACCGACGTGGTGGCGGTGTTGCCCGGCGTCGTCACCGGTGCCACCAGGTAGTCCGGGCCGTAGAGGTACTCGGAACCGGCGGTGGCGTACGCGGCCTGCTCATTCGGGTAGGCCAGGTACATCGAGCGGACGATGGGGGTACCCGTGCGGGTGGCCTCCTGGGCTGCGGCGTAGGTGTACGGCAGCAGTTCCTCCCGCAGGTTCAGGAACTTCTTGGCCGATGCGCTCGCCACCGGGCCGTACTGCCAGGGCAGCCGGTCGCTGTGGTTGGAGTGCAGCCGGTCGATCGGCTGGAACGTACCGAACTGGACCCACCGGGCGTAGAGGTCGTCCGGCAGCTTGGTGCTGCCCGGTTCGGTGCCCGGCTCCTGCAGGCCGCCAGTGTGCCCGCCGATGTCGTGGCTGACCGCGGCCAGTCCGGTCGCGGCCGACTCGCCCGGCGTGTAGCCGACCTCCATCTGCAGGGTTTCCCAGTTGGAGGTGGTGTCACCGGTGAAGTGCAGCGTGGTGCGCTTGTCGGCCCACGGTCCGGTCGACACCGGGGTCGGGCTGCTGTAGCCGCCGGCCTGCAACGAGCCGTACGCCCGGGAGAAGGCGAAACCGGTCTTGTCGGCGTACTGCTGGTTGATCCATGCGTCCCCGGTCACCCCGGCGAGCGAGGACTTCGTGTTGTCGCAGCACCAGTCCAACCACCAGAGGTCCGGGCCCTTGCTGCCCTTCGGCACCATCTCGTCGTGGAGATGCATGTACGCCTTGAGCTGGTCCGGGTCGCCGAAGTCGAACGCGTAGCAGTCGGCACCGCCGTTGCAGCCGACGCGCTGCAGCTTGCCCTTCGCGGTGGCCTGCGCCTGCGCGAACTTCGGGTCCGAGCCAAGGATGCTCGGGTGGATGTTGATGCCGGTGTGCAGGCCCTGCTTCTTGGCCCAGTCGAAGAACGCCTTCGGGTCCGGGATCCGGCTGGGGTCGATGCTCCAGCCGTTCCACCTGTCCGGCGCCTTGATGTCGGTGTCGAGGACAAGAACGTCCATCGGCACACCCTCGGCCTTGGCCCGGGTCACCAGGTCCTGGAACTCGGTCGCGGTGCGGTCGTAGTACTCGGAGTACCACACCCCGTACGCCCACTTCGGCAGCAGCTTCGTGGGCCCGGTCAGGGTCGCCAGGTCCTTCAAGCCACGGTTGAAGTCCTGCCCGTACGCGAAGACGTAGCCGTCCTGCTCGGCGGCGGGCCGGGGCTTGGTGTTGCTCAGGGCCGAGGCCGAGTCGTCGAGCAGGTACCAGCCGTCCTGGTAGAGCAGGCCCGGAGCGGTGAGTGCGGAACCGGACACGCCATCCAGGCCCCGGCGGTAGCCGCCGAGCGGCGCGTGCGGGGCGAGCAGCGGGGAGGCCGCGCTCGTGACGGCGACCGTGTCCACGTTGACGTTGCAGCTGGCGTCCGTGGGGCAACCCAGCGTCACGGTGTTGGTGCCACTGTTGAGGTCGACCGGGACGGAAACGGTGTTCCAGTAGTCCCACCCGCTGGTCGGCGGAAGGGTCGCCGTGACCGGCGCCGCCGTTCCCGCCGTGACCGACATGGTGCGCGCCTGGCTCGGCTGCGAGCCGGCCTGGCCGTTGGCGTAGCGGATCTGCACCTGGTAGCGACCTGCGGACGGAACATCCGTCACGGTCAGCGTGTCGCTGGACGTGGTGCTTTCCAGGCCGGCCAGGAATCCCGTACCGGAAGCGCCGTTGTGGTCGTTCGCGGGCTTCGCACCGCCGGTCAGCGCGCCGGTCTCGGCCTCTCCCAGCGTGCCGAACCGCAGGGGCTGCGGCTGGGGCGTGGCCGGTGCCGGGAATGAGTCACCCGCGTTGACCACCGCGAGGCTGTCGACGTTCACGTTGCCGGAGTCATTGGGACCCCGCACGACGCTGATCTCGTGCCGGCCCTTGGTGAGGTCGACCGGCACGCTGGCCGTGCCCCAGGTGTCCCAGTTCGCGGTGGGCGGCAGCGTCAGCGTGTGGCCGGCGTCGCCGTCGACCTGAACAGTCAGGGTGCGGGCCACGGTCTGGCCGTCGCCGCCAGCGCTGTTGGCGTAGCGGACGGTGAGCTGCTTGGTGCCGTCTTCCGGAGCGTCGAGCGCGAACTTGACCGAGTCGCCGGACGAGGCGAAACCGGCCGCGAAGCCGCGCCCGGTGTATCCCCGGTGGTCGGTGGCCACGCCGGGACCGCTCAGCTGCAGCGATTCGGCCTCGCAGAGGGCGCCGAACGCGCAGTCCGGAGCGGTGTGGCCGGCCCAGGGGCTGCCCTGCACGACCTGCTTGCCGGTCTTGAGCTGCACGGTGAGGTTGTCGGCGGTGAACGTGCCCGAGCCGACCTGGTAACGCAACGTCATCGCGTCGGTCTCGATGGTGAGCCAACCGTGCTCGACGTGCTTCGTGAAACGCGTACGGGAGAAGTCATCGCGCCCGATGGCGTTGAACGTGGCGGCGTCGGTGAACTTGCCGTCCTTCTGGTACTCGGTGCGGATCAGGGTCGGGGACAGCACCTCGAAACGTGCGTCACCCGACCGGACGGCTCCGTCCTGCGCCTTGTGATGGCTGGCCTGGGCCGGCGCGGACGGAGCGAGGATCAGCCCCGTGATGAGAATGCCGGCTGCGGCGGCTGCTGTAGCGCTGCGGCGGCGTGAATCCCGATAGAGCAAGATGCGCCCCTCGTCTCATATGGAAGAAATGAGTCGATGACAACGCTGTCACTGGACCGAAACACATGTCAACCGGCCCTGGCGGGTGTCCCTTCTCTCTTTCGTCAACGGTCGTGCACGTCGGCAGATGCCGCTGTTACCCCGCCCATCAATCAGCGCAGGGCGTGAACCGGCTCGACCATCCCTGGTCAGGCCTCCCGTTGAGGGCCAACAACTCGAACCCGTTGCCGTCGTGGCTGACCAGCAGCGCGTCGCCGAATCTGTAGCGCTCCGGGGATTCCGGGTCGCGTGTCGCTGCGGCCGTGCGTTCCCCGAAGTCGAGTCGCACCCATCGGTGCTCGTCGTCATGGTCGTCGTCTTCGTGCTCGTGTTCGCTCAACAGCCAGGTGCCCTGCGCCGAGGCGGGCCGGCGGCCGTCGAAGTAGGTGCCCCAGACGTACTGGTCGCTCCAGGTGTCGCGGAGGTCGTCGAGGAGGTGCGAGAGGTAGGCGTCCGAGATCAGCCTCAGCCGCGACGACCCGTCCTGGCGCAGGTCGATCCGGTCGCCGGAGGACCCGCACCAGGCCCTCGTCAGGTCAGTGTTCGTCGGGTGCGGTGGCGGAGCCGAGGGCACACAGCCAACCCCACAGGTCAGGAGGAGCATCAGTGTGGTCGTCCCGGCAACGGCTTTGATCCGCACGCCGGCCACTCTAGAACCGTGCACCGCCCTAGATCGCCGGGAGGATAGGTCAGCAGCGGGGGGCGTCGAGCGGGGCCGCGCCGGCGAGGGCTTCGACGGTCGGCGCCGGTGCGCTCGTCTCCGCCGAGGTCGGGGAGGGCGCGACGGTGGGGGTCGGCGGGGCCGAGGGCGAACTGCTCGGCGTACGGGCGGCGTCGGGTCCGGCGAGGGCGGCCGTGCTGCGTTGGACCTGCTTCGCGACCATCCGGATGGTGGCGGTCGCCTGGCGCCCGTACACGTCGGTGACCCTGATGCTGTAGGGCCCGGGGCCGAGGCCGCCCTCGACGGTCCAGTAGTTGTCGTGCTGACGCGCCGCCTTGCGGAAACCGCCGGTCGGGCCCTTGGCCTCGACCGAGCGGAGTGGGTTGCCGTGGTTGCCGATCTGCACCGCGAACCAATACTGCGAGGCGCCGCGCTTCATCCGGAAGGTGAGCCCTCCGTCGAGCGGAGGGTTCACCACCGCCCGGTACGTCACGGGCACGATGCCCTGCGCCCGGTCGGCGATCTTGGCGAACGCCTCCTCGGAGAGGTCGATCTTGCCAGGTGAGCAGCCGCCGCACTGGTCCATGACGAGGACCCGGACCTGGCCCTTCGGGCCGCTCACGTCCAGGTAACTGCCGCAGGCCGCCGCCCCGGAGTACTCGGATGCGCCGAGGGCCACGTAGAGCCGGTCCGCCGGAGGGCTCGGGAAGGAGCAGGTGCCGCCGGAGCGGCCCGCGTCGTAGTAGCTGGCCTTTCCCTTGTGGACGGCGCTTCCCGTTGGTGGCGCGGCGCAGGCCGGGGTGGCGCCGCCGCGTACGGCGAGGGTGATGCCGAGTACGGCGGCCAGGGCGGTGACTCCGGCACCGACCAACCAGTGTCTGACCCGCCGACTCGACCGCTGCGTGCCGTTGTTGCCGGCCGGGGCGTCGTTCTCGGGAACCGTGTCTGGTGCCGTCACGGCGCCTGATGTTGCCGCACCATGCCGCGGCGGCGCAAAGCCGTCGAGCGGACCGTCACTCGCCGGAGCGGCGGGGGCGCAATCCGTTGAGAGTGGCGGGTCTCGTCCGGCGGCTACCCGACCTGACCGTGTGCCGCGCCGTGGGGCCGGGAGGCCGAGGCGGTGGCGTAGTCGGGCAGCGTGATGGCGTCCGCCTTCTGGAACTGTCGGGCGAGGATGTCGCGCATCGGCCAGTGCCCCATCATCCGCATCGACTGGTTCCGCGCCCAGATCATGAGCCGGCTCTGGGGCGCGAACCCGCCGATCCCGCCGGGCGGCAACTCCTGGCACTGGCGGACGTAGTCGCGCATGACCTCCTGGTAGCGCGCGAACGCCCGCCCGTGGTCGCCGCCGGCCGAGGCCAGTTCGCCGGCGAGCACGTACGCCCCGACCAACGCCATGCTGGTGCCCATACCGGTCAGCGGCGAGCCGCAGTACCCGGCGTCGCCGAGCAGCGTCACCCGGCCCCGCGACCAGTTCGGCACGTGCACCTGGCAGATGCTGTCGAAGAAGAAGTCCGGCGCGTCCGGCAGCGCATCCAGCAGTGCCGGCACCCGCCAATCCACCCCCGCGAAGGCGTCGGTGAGCAGGCGCTGCTGCTGGCGTACGTCGCGCCGGTCGTACTCCAGTGGCGGCGAGGTGAAGCTCAGCATGGCCTTCGCGGTGCCACCCCGCTCGGGGCGGATCCCCGCGACCCGCCCGCCGGGCGCGTTGTACATGAGGAACCAGTCGTTCAGGTCACCCGGATCCGGCACGGTGAAGTACGCGGTGTACCCGCCGAGCGGCTTCACGTACTCGTGCTCGGCCCCGAAGGCGAGCCGACGTACGCCCGAGTGCACCCCGTCCGCGCCGACCACCAGGTCGAACGTGCGCACCATGCCGCTGGCGAAGCGAACCCGAACCCCCGTGTCGCCCTGGTCGAGTTCGGTGATCCGGTCGGCGAAGAGGTACTCGACCTCACCCGCGGTGGCGTCGTGGAGGATCCGGGTCAGATCGCCCCGCATGATCTCGATCTCGGCCACGATGCCCTCGCCGCCGAAGAGGTCAGCGGGCATCCGGGCCACCCAGCGGCCCTTCGCGTCGACGTTGGCGACTCCGCGCTCGTCGACCCGGTCCTCGCGTACCCGGGGTATCAGCCCCATCCGCTCGACCACCTCGCGACCGGCGCCGCGCAGGTCGACGGCCTGACCGCCGGGGCGCAGGGCCGGGGCGACCTCCACGACGGTCGGAGTGAAGCCGTGCCGGCGTAGCCAGTACGCCAGTGCCGGCCCGGCGATGCTGGCGCCGGAGATGAGAACCGTTCCGTTGATCATCGATAATTCCCCGTTCGTGTACGGTGTACATCATGTGGCGTACACGCTATGCGGGCTGTTCGACGCGAGGCAATACCCCTGCTGGCCAGGCATTTGGTGGACAGTGCCGTACTAGTACTACTGCTAGTACGGTCCACCTGCGCGTCGGTCGACTGCCGGGCCACCGAGGTGAAATACCCGACATCGGCGTACTAGTACGCGAGGTCGGTGCGCGGGCGGAGGTGACGCGGTGAGCCGGCCAGAGGCTCCGTACCTGCGCATCGTCGAGGAGATCCGGCGCCGCATCGTCGCCGGTGAGCTGCGCCCCGGCGACCAGGTGCCCTCCGCCCGCCGGATCAGCCAGGAGAGGGGCGTCGCCATCGCCACCGCCACGAAGGTGCACGCCGCGCTGCGCCAGCAGGGACTGACCGAGGCGCGCTCCGGCGTCGGTACCGTCGTCGCCAGCGCCCCGGAGCCCGCGGGTGTCCCGGCGACGGAACGCGCCCGACGGCCCCGTGGCGCGGCGCGGCCGGGAGGCGAGGGCGAGCTGAGCCGGGAACGCATCGTCGCCGTCGCGATCGCCGTCGCCGACGCGGACGGCATGGCCGAGCTCTCCATGCGCCGCGTCGCCACTGAACTCGGCGTCGCCACGATGTCGCTGTACCGGTACGTGGCGGGCAAGGACGAGCTGCTGCTGCACATGATCGACGCGGTGTTGGGGGAGGAGAAGGTGCCGCCGCGGAGCACGGAGGGCTGGCGGGCCGACCTGGCGAGGATCGCCCGGTTGGAGTGGCGCTTCTTTCGCCGCCACCCCTGGCTGGCCCCGGCCATGTCGATCACCCGCCCCCAGCTCACCCCGAACGCCGTGGCGATCACCGACGGGGTGCTGCACGCTCTCGACGGACTCGGCCTCGACTCGGAGACCCAGCTCTACGTGCACCTCACGCTCTTCAGCTTCGGGCGGGGGTTGGCGACGGCGATCGAGCCGGAGATCGAGGCGCAGCGCGAGACCGGCCTGACCAACGACGAGTGGATGGAGTTTCAGGAGTCGCGGCTGGCGGAACTGGCCGCCGCCGGTTCGCCGTTGCTGCGGATGGCTCTGCGCAACGACTTCGACTTCGACCTGGACCGGCTCTTCGAGTTCGGGCTGGATCGTCTGCTGGACGGGCTGGCGGTGCACCTGCCGGACGACGGCGGCCGGCCGTGAGGCCTGATCGTCAGCGCGGCGCTCGCGACCCGGCGGCCACCTGGCCTGATCGCTGACGGCGGACCGTCACCGAGCGCCACGCGTCGAGGGCCCAACCGAGGTCCGCCGTGTCGGCGCTGCTAAAGACCGTTTCCAGGTATGTCGTGTCGACGAAGGTGTAGCCGTAGAGGCTGAACCTGACATCGCCGTCATGGCGGTAGAGCCACGCGGCACGGTGACCGATCCCGTCTCGGCCGCTCTCACCAATCTTGGCCGTCGGGTTTGGCGGCAGGTCGGCATCGAGCGAGGCGATGATGTCGGCTCCATCGGCGCAACGCCACGGGCTTCCGGACACCACCCGCAACGTGCGACCGGGTGCGCGCCACGTGGTGACGCCGTCCGTGACGCCCTCCCGCACCCAGGCAGGCGACAGCTCGATCCACCAGCCGGCGCCCAGAGATCTCCGCACGCCTCAGTGTGACCCACGGCCAGGGATCGCACGATCGGTCGGTGTCTGCGTGACAGGTGACCGCTTAGCCCCGGAGGAACTCTCGGGAGAGCGGTCTGTCAGGGGTGGGCTCTACGGTACGGACTGCTGTTCGGTTCCTCGGGGAGGAGAGGGCGGAGCTGATGGGCGGTAGCCGTCGCGACATGCCAACGCTCTACGGCATCGTGCAGTACTGGAGAGGCAGGTACGACGAGGTCTTCCCGAACCTGAAAGCGGCCTATATCGGCTGGGGTGAGCCGTTCTGCTTCAGGTGCGGTTGGCTGGCTCCGGTGGACGACACTCAGGCGACGCTTGCCCAAATCTGGAACTCGGCCCGTGGCTGGCTTGATCGAGCGCATTTGCAGGACCTGGCCCTTGGCGGATCCAACGGGTCGGAGAACCTCGTTCCGCTGTGTCGACAGTGCCACGACATCATGGATCCCTGCGACAGCAGGGCAGAGGCGATTGCCTACGTAAATGACGGTGTTCCCGTCGATAGCTGGTGGCAGATGCACACCGACGCCATCTTCAACTCTGAGGCGAACCTCGACGTGCCCCACAAGACGAAGATCATGCGGGACGTGTACACCCGGTGGGTCGAGCAGATGCGCATGATCGAAGCCGCGAAGCGCGGCAATCCGCAGGCTGTCAAGCGGCTGGAGAAGCTTCTGGAGTGGGCTAGGCGTACGGCCGAGCGCGAGGGACGACATTTCCCGGTAACCATCGATGATCTGCGGGGATCCCACCCAGTCTAGAGTGCGATTCATGTCGGGCCGGCAGGAACGAATACGTCGAGAGCTTGGCGGTTTCCTCAAGCAGTACGGCCGCAGCTCTCAGTCCCGTAACGGGATGGATCCCAACGATCGCCAGTACAGCCGCAAGCTGGAAACCCAGGTCAAGCGGTTGCGCCCAGAGGATCTCGACCGCCTGATGCGGGACGACGAAGGAGACGACGAGTAGTCACCTACCATCCAGCCTTGTGGTGGAGGGATTGTTCTGGGCAGTTGCCATGTCGCTCTGCGGTCTGCTGGGTTGTCTGGTTCCGTGCGCTCTTCTGGCGGGCGGTGGCCGTCTGGCCCGGGAAGGGTGACCGCGGGTAGCGGCCAGAGGTTGAGGCGTCTCGGCGGTCACCCACCCGGCCGCCTGACCATGTCCTGAGGAGTTGTTGCACAGTGGACGTCGAACAGTGGACCTGGGCGGGGCAGGAGCGCTTTCCGGGCTTCTGCTTCACCTTCGTCCAGGATCGTGATCCGGCCACGGTCGCGGCAGCGCTCGGCGCTGACTGCCTGACTGTGCTGACGCTCATCGAGGCCGAGCAGGCTCATCCGATCAGCAGGCCCGGGGCGTTGCTCCGCCTCGGGGCGTACGGCCGATGGGTTTTCTGCTTCGAGGACCGGGCACCGATCGCGAACCGGGCGCCGGCGATCACGCGCCTGGCGCAGGGTACGCGACTGGTGCAGGTCACCAAGAGCGGTGACGGGATGGTCATCGTGCGGGATGTGGTCGACGGGCGGAACATCGAGATGTTCGAGCCTGGCGGGGCCGTCTACGTCGACGGGCCGCTACGGCCGCGGGTCGCGGCCCTCCTGCCGGAGCAGTCCAGGATCGTCGCGGCGCTCGCCGTGGTCGGCGACGAAGTTGGTGCCGACCTGGATCGCGCAACCCTGGATGGTCCGCTCGCCACGGCCCTGAGCATGCTCAACGAGCCGGCCAGCCGGTGAGGAGGAGGGTGGCGGGCACTACCGGGGGCGCAGCCCGTTGAGGGCGGTGGCGACGACGAGGTCGGCGTACTCGGCGGTGAGCGGCCCACTGCGTTGCAGCCATCGGTTGAGCACCGGCCCCCAGATCATGTCCACCGCCACGTCGAGGTCGACGCCCTCGGCGAGTTGCCCCGCCCGCTGGGCGCTGCGCAGGCGCTGGCGTTTGGCCTCCTTCAGCGGCCCGTCCAACCGTTCGGCGTAGGCCGCTGCCAACTCGGGGTCGAGCGCGATCTCGGTGGCCAGCGCGCGCATCGGTTGCTCGTACCGGGGATCGTTCATCTCCGCGACCGTGGCGCGAAGCACCAGGGTCAGGTCTGCCGCCAGGTCACCGGTGTCCGGCAACATCGGCGGCTCACCCTCGGTGCCCTCGCTGAGCATGAGGAAGGCGTCGAAGATGACCGCGCCCTTCGACGGCCACCAGCGGTAGATGGTCTGTTTGCCGACGCCGGCACGCGCGGCGATGCCCTCGATGCTGACCTTTGCGTAGCCGACCTCCTGGAGCAGGTCGAAGGCCGCGGTCAGGATGGCGCGCCGCGACGTCTCGTTCCGGCGGGCCGTGTTGGGCGTCATGGGGGATCACCTTACCAGTGACGAGACGGACCGTCTCGTCTTGACGGTGGCGATGGGTTGACCTAGTCTCGTCCCAGTGACGAGACGGACCGTCTCGTCTCGCATCAAGGGGAGTGGAGACACCGACATGCGCACCTCATCCCACGCCGCCGCCCCGCGGACCTGGTTCATCACCGGCGCCAGCCGCGGCCTCGGCCGCGCCTTCGCCGACGCCGCTCTGGAACGCGGTGACCGGGTGGTCGCCGCCGCCCGGACCATCGCCCGGGACGACTTCGACGAGCGGCACGCGGACCGGTTGCTGGCCCTGACCCTCGACGTGACCGACCGGACGGCGGTCGCCGCCGCCGTGGCCACCGCCGTCGAGCACTTCGGACGGCTCGACATCGTCGTCAACAACGCCGGCACCCTGTCCATGGGCATGATCGAAGAGTTCACCGAGGCTGAGGCGCGAGCCCAGTTCGAGGTCAACCTCTTCGGCGCGCTCTGGGTCAGTCAGGCCGTGCTGCCGCACCTGCGCGCCCAACGGTCCGGTCACATCGTGCAGGTCTCCAGCATCGCCGCGCTCGGTGGCTTTCCGAGCACCGGCATGTACAGCGCAAGCAAGTTCGCACTGGAAGGCATGAGTGAAGCCCTGGCGATGGAGGCGGCAGCCTTCGGCGTCAAGCTCAGCATCGTGCAGCCGGGCGGCTACTGGACCGACCTCTACAGCAGTCTGAGCGCCACCACTCCGTTGGAGGCCTATGCGCCGCTCCGCGCCGAGCTGGAGCGACAGTGGGCGGACGGCTCGATCGACAGCCAGCCCCGGCTGGCCGCCGAGGCGCTGCTGCGACTGGTCGACAGCGACGACCCGCCGCTGCGGCTCCTGCTCGGGAGCATGGTGTACGACCTGGCGTTCGACGTCTCCCGTCGGCGGATGGACACCTGGGCGGCTTGGGAGCAGGTCAGTCGAGCGGCCGAGCACGCCGTCGCGGCCCCCGGACATGACCAGTGAGGGACTACTCGTATCGCCACGGGCCCCGGGTGCGGCGTTCTAGGCTCCGAGATATGGCGGCGGCGTGCCCATCTCGAATCGGCACATAAGTCCGGGCAGTGCCTTCACCCCATGATTTCTCCTCGCGAGGCGCAAACCTAGACGGAGAGGAACACGCATGGCTGTCACAACGAAGACTCGTCCGGGCACCACGGAGATTCGGCCGTTCACGGTCGACATTCCCCAGGCCGACCTTGATGACCTGAAGAGGCGCATCGCGGCCACTCGCTGGCCGGAAAAGGAAACGGTGCCCGACCAGTCGCAGGGTGTGCAACTCGCGACCATGCAGACGCTCGCCCGCTATTGGGAGAAGGAATACGACTGGCGCAAGGTCGAGGCGAGGCTGAACGCCCTGCCGCAGTTCATGACCCAGATCGACGGCCTCGACATCCACTTCCTCCACATTCGCTCGAAGCACGATGACGCGTTGCCGCTCATCATCACCCACGGGTGGCCCGGCTCCGTGATCGAGCAGATGAAGATTATCGACCCGCTCACCAACCCCACGGCACACGGCGGCAGCGCATCGGACGCCTTCCACCTGGTGATCCCCTCGATGCCCGGCTACGGCTTCTCGGGCAAGCCGAGCAAGCCCGGCTGGGATCCGGAACACATCGCCACTGCGTGGACGGAGCTGATGAAGCGCCTCGGCTACACGCGGTTCGTGGCGCAGGGCGGCGACTGGGGGGCGCTCATCTCGGAGATGATGGCGGTGCAGGCGCCTCCGGAACTGCTCGGCATCCACGTCAACATGCCCGGCGTGTATCCGCCGGAGATCGATGCGTTGCTCCAGTCCGGTATCACCGGAGCCAACAACCCGCTGGATTCGCTCCCAGGTAATCTCTCGAACGACGAGAAGCGCGCCTGTGAGCAGGCGGACTTCTTCTGGAAGCACTCCAGCTACGCCCTCGAGATGGGGCGCGCGCAGACGTTGACCGGGTTGGCCGATTCGCCCATCGCCTTGGCGACCTACATGCTCGACCATGACGCGGCCAGCCTGAAAATGCTCTCCGAGTCCATTGCCGGACAGCCCAGAGGCATCACACCAGAGGATGTCCTCGACAACATCACGCTCTACTGGTTGACGAACACGGGGGTTTCCTCGGCTCGCCTCTACGCCGAGAACGCGCTCTCCTTCTTCGCGGCCAAGGGCATCACCATCCCGGTGGCCGTGAGCGTGTTTCCCGACGAGCTCTACGAGGCGCCGCAGAGTTGGGCCGAGCAGGCGTACTCGAACCTCATCTACTACAACAAGCTCGACAAGGGCGGGCACTTCGCGGCCTGGGAGCAGCCGAAGATCTTCTCCGAGGAGCTTCGCGCCGCCTTCCGGTCGCTTCGCTAGATGGCCGTGCACCTGCCCCCGCTGAACGGGGCGGCCGAGTGGCTCAACTCCGAGCCACTCGGCCCCGCCGACCTGCGAGGCCGCGTCGTGCTCGTGAACTTCTGGACGTTGACGTGCATCAACTGGCTGCGCCAGGAGCCGTACGTCCGTGCCTGGTCGCAGGCCTACCGCGGGGACGGGCTGGTCGTCATCGGCGTGCACACGCCGGAGTTCTCGTTCGAGCACGAGGTCGACTGGGTGCGACGGGCGGTGGCGGCGCGATCGATCGACTATCCGGTCGCGGTCGACAACGACTACGCGATCTGGAGGGCCTTCGACAACTACTACTGGCCGGCGCTCTACTCCGTCGACACCGACGGGGTCATCCGCGACGAACACTTCGGCGAGGGCCGCTACGAGCAGTCCGAGCAGGTTCTCCAGCAGTTGCTCGGCATCGAGCGCGAACTCGTACCCGTCGAGGGTTTCGGGCCGGAGGCAGAGGCCGACTGGGGCAACCTGCGTACGCCCGAGACGTACCTCGGTCTCAGCCGCGGCGAACACTTCGCGTCGCCGAACGGCCCGGCGCTCGACGAACGCCGCGATTACGAGCTGCCGGCGAGCCTGGGCCTCAACCAGTGGGCCCTGACGGGCGCGTGGACGATCGGGTCGGAGAGCGTCGTGCTCGACGGGGCCGGCGGCGGCATCGCCGTCCGGTTCCACGCACGCGACGCGCATCTCGTGCTCGCTCCCAGGGCAGGACAGCCGATCCCGTTCCGGGTGCTTCTCGACGGGGCAGCTCCCGGCCCGTCCCACGGCGTCGACGTCGACGAAGACGGCAACGGCGTGCTGGCGGACGGCCGTCTCTACCAGCTCGTCCGCCAGGACGGCGCGGTCGCCGAGCGGACCCTGGAAATCACGTTCGGCGAGCCTGGCGCCGCCGCGTACGCCTTCACCTTCGGGTAGGGCTTGGCGACCGGGGTCGGGATAGTGTCGACTGCTGTGACAACGCCTGAGATCACCATCGCCACCCCAGCGGACCGCGATGCGGTAGTAGGTTCGCTGGTCGCCGCGTTCGTCAAGGATCCCATCCTGCGGCACCTGTTCCCCGACGAGGAAACCTACCCGCGGTACGCCGCCACCTTCTTCGGGCGCCTCTTCGACAAGCGGGTGCACCGGTCATCGATCTGGACGATCGGCGGCGGCGCGTCCGTGGCCATCTGGGAGCCACCGGCCGGGCAACCCGCTGAGCCGCCGGCCGCCAGCCACGGGTCGCCGGAGGAAGCTTCCTACCCCGCCGACGTGCTGGCCCGGGTCCAGGCCTACGACGAGACCGTGCACGCCGCGCTGCCGACCTACCCGTTCTGGTATCTCGGCGTCCTGGGCACCCACCCCGACAGCGCCGGACGCGGCTGGGGCCGGGCCGTCATGAGGGCCGGGCTGGATCGCGTCGCCGAAGAAGGCCTGCCGGCGATCCTGGAGACCAGTAACCCGGGCAACGTCGAGCTGTACCGCCGTGCTGGTTGGGAGGTGGTCGGCTCCATGTCGGAGCCCGTGCCCACCTGGATCATGCAGCAGTCGCCGCGCTGAGCACCGCGAACCACCTGCCCCACCAGGCCGTTCGACCAACGCTTCGACTGCCCCTGACGTGGCGCGCTCACCCGCTGGTCAGCGGGACCGACTGCCCTTGACGTACGTCGAGGACCACCCGTTCGCCTAGCGGTTGGGCCAGATTGAGGGTGGCCGTGCGGGAGTAGCCCGCCATGGGACACACCTCGATGGTGTCGTGGTACTGCGCGATGACGATGACCACGACGGCGTTGACCGACTCGACAGACTCCGCGTGGTAGTCGGCGCCGCACCTTTCGGTGGCGGGTCCCCGAGTGCCGGTGAAGGTGACGGTCAACTGTGTAGCGGACCGGGCGCCGGTCACTGATTCGATGGCGATGCCCGGCGGGGAGTTCCACGGTGGCGGTGACGGCGTGACGGTTCCCGCGTCACCTGCGTCGGTGACCGCCTGGTCGTACCGGGCCAAGGCTTCGCGCGCCTGCTGACGCAGCTCACCGAGGCTCTCCCCGCGGGGCAGCGCGGCGTCGACCTCGGCACTCCCGTCGGTGTCGCACCCAGCGAGCACCGCCGCAGCCGCAGCCGCCGCCGCAACCCCGACCGTCCAGTGCCGTCGCGCCATCGCAGACCACCCTCGCCGCCATCTATCACCAGGATTATCGACCGTCGGCGTCGTTTGTCTCGCCCCCCTTCTCGACGGCATCAGCCGCTGCTGAGGCGGCGAAGATGCGCGCGTAGATCTCGTCGATGACGTCGTTCTTCGCCAGGCTGTAGTCGCGAGGGCGGTGCGCGGTGTCCCGCGCGAGGCGTCGCTTGGTCGCGGCGTACAGCTTCCGGTCCTGCGGATGCGAGCGCAGCCAGTCGCGGAAGAGCCGATGCCGGACGGGTTCGGGCGCAGCCCGCGGCCAGACGTGCAGGTTGACGTCCTCGGTGGTGCTGAGGAGCATCCGGTGCCCGTGCCACCATGGCTCCCGCAGGACGAGCCGGTATCCGAGCCGTTCCAGGGCCGGGAGATAGGTGGTCTCCTCGGCGGTGTCCTCGATGATGAGGTCGATGTCGATGACGGGTTTGGCCGCCAGCCCCGGCACCGCGGTCGACCCGACGTGTTCCACGCCGATGATCAGGCCACCCAACGTCTCGGTGAGTGACGAGCGGAGGGCGGTGAAGCGCTGCGCCCAGGTCGGGTCGTAGTCCTCGATGACGACGGATCCCCAGGTCCGTGGCGGCTCACCCACCAGGCCGGCGTCCACCTGCTCGGGGGTGCCGTGGAAGCGCTGCACGACGTCCTGCGGATACTCGGCCATGACGACCTCCAGGAAGAGAAGCAAAGTCCGCCAGGTTACGACATCGGCGAGGTCCCCACCCCTATGTAGAGTTCCGATACAGTGGCCGGATGAGGATCACCATTCCGGTCGCGAAGGTGCTCGCGGCGCTGCTCGCCGAGCCCGACGAGCAGCGCTACGGGCTGGACCTGATGCGATTGACCGGCCTGCCCAGCGGCACCCTCTATCCGGTGCTGCACCGGTTGCAGGGGGCCGGCTGGCTGGCCGCCGACTGGGAGGCGATCGACCCCGTCGCGGTCGGCCGGCCGGCCCGTCGCTACTACCGTCTGACGGCCGAAGGGGTGGCGCAGGCCCGGCGGGTGCTCGCCGACCTGCGTGCCGCGATCCCCGACAGTCGTCCCTCGTGGGGCGGCACCGAGCCGACCGGAGCGCCGGCATGGTGACCCGCCGCGTTGCCGAGCTGTTGCTGGCGATGGCCGCGCGCCGCTGGCCGGCCGACGTCCGAGACGACCTGCGTCGCGAGTGGGCCGCCGAGTTGCACGTTCTCGCCGAGACCGGGAGCCGGACGAAGATGGTCGGCTTCGCGGTGAGCCTCGCCGTCAGCCGGGCCGGCGCCCCGCTCGTCGATCGCAGGCTGATGCATCAGCGGGCTCGCCGCACCGCGGCTGCGCTGCTGCTGTCTCCGATCGCCTGCCTCGGAATCGTGGTCGGCGGCGCGGCCGCCCTGTTCCGAATTCAGGTCTGGCAGACGGGAGCGAACTGGTCGGACCAGACGCTCACGCTGTTCTGGACGGCGCTCACCGTCGCGTTGGCGGTGCCGCTGGCGGTGCTTGCCGCCCGCTGGGCCCGGCACACCGCACTCGACGGTCCGCTGCGCATCGCGCTCGGCGTGGTGCTCCCCATCGGTGCGGTCGCCGTTCCGCTCCTGTACGTCATCTACCCGGAAGACCTGCCCCGCGCCGTACCCGGTCTGCTGCTCTGGTTGGCCGGCCTGACGCTGGCGCTCTGGGCCGCGGCGAGCCTCGCCGCCCGCAATCGACTCCGCGCGGCCTGGTGGGTGGGCGTCCTCGGCGCGCTCGCCGCCGCCGACCTCGCGGTGATTCTCGCCGTCTTCGACGCTGCTTCGGCAGGCGTCGGCGCTGGCCCGGTCGTCGGTGCGACAGCAATGGACAGCGTCGACCGCATCTCCGCGCCGCTGTGGCTCTTCGTCGCCTGGACGGACTGGAACATCGGCCTACCCCGGCCCACCATCTCCTGGGGGATCTTCGAGATCATCACCAACCATGTGGCGCTGGAACCCATGCTCTACCTGGCGTTCATGCCCTACGCGGTCGCATATGCCATCCGGGCGGGCCGGTCGGCGCCCGCCGCGCCGGTCGCTCACGCACCAACTCCGACGCCAACGCCGACCCCCTCGTCGGTCTGAACCGCGCACCTCAGTCGGGCACGTCGTCCCACGTCGTGCCCGGCTCCAGGTAACCGGCCAACTGGTTCTCGCGCAACGCGTACGCGAGGACCAGCAGAGCGTGCTTGTCCAACTGGGGCAGCCGGTCCAACGAGAACCACCGCACGGCCAACGACTCGTCGTCGTTGACCCGGGCGGTGCCGGACACCAGTCGGCACAGGAAACCCAGGTTCAGGTATTCGCACTGGTCCCCGTTGGGGTACGTGTGCGGGTGCGAGACGGCGCTGGACATCCGCACCGGCGCCACGTCCAGACCCGTCTCCTCCCGCACCTCGCGGACCAGCGCGGTGGCCGGCTGCTCGCCCGGCTCGACGAAGCCGCTGATCACCGACCAGCGCCCGTCGTCGGCACGCTGACCGAGCAGCAGCTCCCCGGCGTCGTTGCGGACCACCGCGCTGACGCTGGGCAGCCAGAGCAGATCGTGGCCGACGTGCTTGCGCATTCCCACGATGTATTCCGGTACGGCCATCCGGCGATCATAGGCCGCGCCCCCACGGCCAGCGCCGACCCGCGCCGCCGGTGCGTGGCGGAACCGCTGATCGTTTTGGCCTTATTTCCGGTGTTTCAGTCCGAGCGGCGGCATGCATATCTACTGTGGAGAAGGTCGGCGACTTGCGCGATCCGGTGGCGGCCGGTCGGTTCCCAGTGCACAGTGATTCCCATGAGCGACAGCGGACGTGGTGGGCAGTTCTACTGGTGCACCCGGCACCACCGGGTCGAGACGGACGCCGACGTGTGCCCGGCAAAGCACGTCCTCGGCCCGTACGACTCGGCGGCCGACGCGGAGAACGCCCTGCAACGAGTGCAGGAGCGGAACGAGGCGTGGGATGCCGAGGACGCTCGGTGGGCCGGGGAGGAGAAGTAGGCGGCGCGGAACGGCCCGTGCCGAGATATTTCGTGCTCCGCGAGGACGCACGCGAGAGCACGTCCCCAAGGAGGGAACCACGATGGCCGAAGCACAGCAGGCCACCACCCGCCCGGCCGCCCGACGCACCACCGCGAAGAAGACCGCCGCCGCGGAGCGGAACACGGCGGCGAGCCGGACCACCCCCGTCCGCAAGTCCACGGCGGGCGCGACGGCGGCGAAGGCCCCGGCCCGGAAGGCTGCCGGCGGCGCGGGACGCGCCCCGGCGACGAAGACCACCACGGCGGCCAAGAAGGCCCCCGCGAAGAAGGCCACCACCAAGGCCACCACGAAGGCGTCCACCGCGGCCAAGAAGGCACCGGCGAAGACCTCGACCGCCGCCCGCAAGACGACCGCCACCGCCAAGCGGACCCCGGCGTCGGCGGCGAGGAAGACCACCGCCGCCGCGAAGAAGACCACCGGTACGGCGAAGAAGACGGTGAGCGCGGCCAAGAAGACCGCGACCTCGGCGGCGAAGAAGACCACCGCAGCGGCGAAGGCACCAGCGCGCAAGACCACGACCGCGGC